>JAHDWG010000059.1 GCA_023384495.1 Caldilineaceae bacterium | reverse complement strand
ACTAGACGCCGTAGTACATTACAAATTCGTGGGGGTGGGGGCGCAGGCGCACAGCATCAGCATCCGCCACGCGCTTGATGCTGATGTAGTTCTCGATCAGCCCCTCGCTAAAGACGCCGCCGGCGGTCAGATAGTCGTGATCGGCTTCCAGCGCATCGAGCACCTTTTCCAACGAGCCTTCCACCGTGCGCACATGCTTGATCGTCTCACCCTCAAACAGGTCAATCTCCGACGGATTGCCGGGGTCGATCTGGTTCTTGATGCCATCGAGGCCGGCCATCAACATGGCCGAGAAGGCCAGGTAGGGGTTGGCCGCCGGGTCTGGGCAGCGGAACTCCACGCGCTTGGCCTTGGGTGACTGCGACGAGACCGGGATGCGGCAGGCAGCCGAGCGGTTGCGAGCCGAGTAGGCGATTACCACGGGCGCCTCATAACCGGGCACCAAGCGGCGATAGCTGTTGGTGGTGGGCGCGCAGATCGCCAGCAGCGAGTTGATGTGCTTGAGGATGCCCCCGATGTACCAGATCGCCATCTTGCTCAGCCCGGCGTATTCATCACCGGCGAAAAGCGGTTTGCCATCCTTCCACAGGCTCTGGTGGACGTGCATGCCAGAACCATTGTCTTCAAAGAGGGGCTTGGGCATAAACGTCACAGTCTTGCCATGTTTGGCGGCCACATTCTTGCAGATGTACTTGTAGATCTGCATCCAGTCGGCCATCTGGATCAGCGGCGCAAAGCGAAGGTCGATCTCGGTCTGCCCGGCGGTGGCTACCTCGTGGTGATGGCGCTCCACCTTGAGCCCCGCATCGATCATGGCGTTGACCATCTCAGAGCGTAGGTCCTGGAAGGCGTCAAAGGGGGAGACCGGGAAGTAGCCTTGCTTGTGGCCCATCTTGTGGCCGGGGCCCCAGTCGCCTGTGTTCCACGCTGCCTCTTCGCTGTCCACCGCATAACTGGCTGAATAGCGGCTTGTCTCGTAGCGGACGGTGTCAAAGATGAAGAATTCGGCTTCGGGGCCACAGTACATCACATCGGCGATCCCAGTCGACTTCAGATAGGCCTCGGCGTTGCGGATCACATTGCGCGGGTCACGGTCGAACGCCTCGCGGGTCAGCGGGTCGTAGACATTTGCGATCAGGCTCAGCGTCGGCGCCGCACACACCGGGTCGATAAACGCGGTGGTTGGGTCACAGACCAACAGCATGTCGCTGTTCTCAATCGACTTGAAGCCGCGCACCGATGAGCCGTCAAAGCCCAACCCCGCGCTAAAGAGATCCTCTTCGTCGTAGTAGTCCACCGGCACCGAAAAGTGTTGCCACTGGCCGAACAGGTCGGTGAACTTCAGGTCGATAAATTGTAACCCATTGTCCTCGATCACCTTGGTGACATCCTGTGGCGTGCTACAGCTAAGCGCCATGCTCTGCTCTCCTCATTTGATTTGCACAAAACTTTGATAAGGTTGATTCGTATATACGCATTGGCCGCCGGATTTTCGGCACAGACGGCAATTCGCGCAAAAAAGGCAATGAGCGTAGTATAGAATAAATTTCCGCGCCGTGCGTCTGTCAAAAATTCGCAACTTCTCGCCAATTTTTTGTGCAAGTTGCACAATGGACGTGGCCGATCCGGCAACCGCCGCCATTTCGTTCGCAACTCCGGCGGCTCAATCGCCATCCAAGGTAAGGCGATTGAGCCAGCCCCGGTGGGTTGGCCGGGTGGGTTGGGCTGGTGAGAAGCCCGGTCTCCGTGCTGCCGGGCTTGCAGAGAAGCGGCGATTCTTGTTACACTGAAGCGAATCTCGCCAGACAATAGCAGACAAAGGAACGCCCCATGTCAAAACTCGGACACTACGCCCATGATCCGGCCATTGCCATCGTCACCGGCGCCTGCCCGCACGACTGTCCCGACACCTGTAGCTGGCAGGTGGCCGTGGATCGCGCCACGGGCCGCGCCGTTGACATCTGGGGCAACGCCGACCACCCCATCACTCAGGGCAAGTTGTGCGGCAAGGTGGATCGCTATCTCGAGCGCACCTATCATCGCGAGCGGCTCACCACACCACTCAAGCGGATCGGCCCCAAGGGCAGTGGCCAGTTTGCACCCGCGACTTGGGAAGAGGCCCTCAGCGCCATCGCCGCCAACCTGCAGCGAGTGATTGCCGCCCATAGCCCCGAAGCAGTGCTGCCCTATTCCTATGCGGGGACGATGGGGCTGCTCCAGGGTGAGGGGGTGGCTGCGCCCTTTTTCAACAAGATGGGCGCCAGTCGCCTGGCCCGCACCATCTGCTCCGAGGCCGGCGGCGAGGGTTACAGCTACACCATCGGCGCCAAAGAGGGCATGGCCACCGAAGATTACGCCCACGCCCGGTTGATCCTCATCTGGGGCAGCAACACGCTGACGAGCAATCTGCACCTGTGGCCTTTTATCCAGCAAGCGCGCAAAGCAGGGGGACGGGTAATCGTCATCGACCCGGCCAACACCCGCACCGCCCAGGCCGCCGACGAATGGATCGCGATCCGCCCCGGCGCGGATGGCGCGCTGGCGCTGGCGATGATGCACGTCATCATCGGCGAAGGGTTGCACGATGCGGATTATGTGGCTCGCGCTACTATCGGCTTTGACGCGCTGGCCGCGCGCGTGCAGGAATGGACGCCCGAACGGGCTGCAACGATCACGGGCATACCGGCAGGCCGCATCCGCCACCTGGCGCGCGAATACGCCACCATCCGCCCGGCGGCCATCCGCATCAACTACGGGTTGCAGCGCCACTATGGCGGCGGCATGGCGGTGCGCGCCATTGCCTGTCTGCCGGCGCTGGTGGGCGCCTGGCGCAAACAGGGGGGCGGCATCCAGTTGAGCAGCAGCGGCGCCTTCCGCCGGCTCAATGCGACCACGCTCTACCACCCCGAATTGATTGGCGACCGCAACCCGCGCACCATCAACATGAATCGCCTGGGCGACGCCCTCAGCCTGGAGCCGGCGCGGCGGGCGCGGGCGCTCTATCATCCCCGCCCGGTGGACCCAATCCCCACCATTGCGGACGCCGGCCCGCCCGTGCAGGCGCTCATCGTCTACAACTGCAACCCCGCCGCCGTCTGCCCCGACCAGGGCGCTGTGCTCGACGGGCTGCGGCGGGCGGACCTCTTTACGGTGGTGCTCGAGCATTTCCAGACCGACACTGCCGATTACGCCGACTATGTGCTGCCAGCCACGACACAGCTTGAGCACTGGGATCTGCACCGGGCGTATGGGCACACCTATCTCTCGCTCAATCGGCCCGCCATTGCGCCGCTCGGTCAGAGCCTGCCCAACAGCGAGATCTTCCGCCGGCTGGCCGCTGCCATGGGCTACGACGAGCCCTGTTTCCGAGCGCAAGATGAGGAGATTTTGTGCACGCTGGTCGAACGACAACGACATGTCACCTATGAGGGGATCACTTGGGAACGGCTGCTGCGTGATGGCTATGCCCGGCTCAACCTGCCCGACCCCTATTTGCCCTTTGCCGAAGGGAACTTTCCCACGCCCAGCGGCAAGTGCGAGTTCTACAGCGAGAAGATGGCGCGCGATGGCTATGACCCGCTGCCGACCTATGTCCCGCCCAGGTGGCAAGAAATAGAGACTGGAGACTCGAGACTGGAGACTAGAGACTTTTCCTCCCCAGTCTCCAGTCTCTCGTCTCTCGTCTGCATCTCACCGCCGGCCCACTCGTTTCTCAACTCGTCGTTCGCCAACGTGGATCGTTTCATCCGCCGCGAGCGGCAGCCGGTGGTGCAGATTCACCCGGTGGATGCTGCCCCCCGCCGCATTGGCGACGGCGACCGGGTGCGCGTCTGGAATGAACGGGGCAGTGTGCTGCTCACCGCAGCGGTAACCGAGGACATCGTCCCCGGCGCGGTGTTAGCGCCGGGGATCTGGTGGCTCAAGCAGAGCCCCGACGGGCGCAATATCAACCAGATCACCCCCCAGGATGAGACCGATATGGGGGGCAGCGCCATGTTCTATGACGCACAGGTGTGGGTGGAAGTTGTGGCGCCCGGCGCGGCGGAACAGCCCGAAATCGACACAACGCCCGTGCTGGCCGGCGCATGAGGGTCGCGCAACGTGCGCCGAGGAGCGCAACCATCCGTGGCGGCTGCGCTCCCATTCCGAGTCATGACCAAACAACAGATCGAGGAGAGAAATGGCCCGCATCAAACTTGCCTATATTGGCGGCGGCAGCACCCGCGGCCCCGGCACCATGGCTTCGTTTATCGACCAGGGCGAGAACTTCAACGGCTCTGAGGTGGCGCTGATCGACCTGAACGCGGAGCGGCTGGCGCTGGTCAAGCTGCTGGCCGAGAAGATGGCGCGCGCCAAGGGGTTGGACCTGACCATCACCGCCACCACCGACCGCCGCGCCGGCCTGGCCGACTGCGACGCTGTGCTCACCAGCTATCGCCCTGGCGGCTTTGAGGCGCGCTATCAAGACGAGATCATCCCGCTGCGGCATGGGGTGATTGGCCAGGAGACCCAGGGGCCGGGCGGCTTCTTCATGGCGCTCCGTTCGATCCACGCCATGCAGCAGATCATCGCCGACATGGAACAGGTCTGCCCCAAGGCGATCCTCTTTAACTACACCAACCCAGTCAACATTGTGGCCGAGGCGGTGACTCACCACAGCGCCATCCAGGCCTATTCGTTCTGCGAAGGCCCGCTCATCTTCACCGCGCCGGTGGTGCGCGCCGCCGGCCTCGACCCGGACAAGGCCGAGACTACCATGGTCGGCCTCAACCACGGCTGCTGGTCGATTCGCCACACCTACGATGGCGCCGACCTGATCCCGCTGCTGGCCGAGGCGTACGAACGCCAGCTGCGCGACCCGTCGGTGAACAGAGGCCGGCTGCGTCTGCTTGAGCTGGCGGTGACGATGGGGTCTGTGCCGGCGGGTTATTTCCAGTATTACTATTTCAAGGAAGAAATCCTCGCCGAGCTACAGGCCAAGCCCACGACGCGCGCCCAAGACATCCTGGCCGCCGTGCCCGATTACTGGCAGCATTACCGCGAGCAGGCGGTGTCCGACAATCCGCAGCTCGACCCCGGGCGTTCGCGCGGGGGCATCCACGAGCTGGAACTGGCGATTGATGTGATGGATGCGATCTTCAACGACCGCGACGAAGTGTGGCCGGTGAACCTGCCCAACCAGGGCGCGCTGGCCGGCTTCCCCGATGACTTGGTGGTGGAGGTCTTCTGTCGTTTCAACCGCGCCGGCGCCCATCGGCTGCCGCAAGAGCAGTTGCCCACACCGGTGCGAGGCCTGGTCAAGATGCTGGGTGAATACCAGGCGCTGACCGCCGAGGCGGCCTGGTGCGGTACACGCCGAGAGGCGATCCAGGCCTTGGCGAGCAACCCACTCTGCTTCTCGTTGGCCAAGGCGACGGCCATCTATGATGAGATGGCCGCGGCGCACAAGGCGAATCTGCCGGCGCGCTTGCTGCCGTCTGTATGATTCATCATTCTGCATTCAGGCTGGATCGGGTTAGGAGATTATCAATGAAGCTAGTCGTTACAGAGGATTACGCCGCCATGAGCCGCGCCGCGGCGGATTGGGTGGCGCAGCAGGTGAAGGCGAAGCCAGATGCCGTGGCGGTCTTCCCTACGGGGAATTCGCCGGTAGGGCTCTACGAAGAACTGGCCCGCCGTCACCAAGCTGGCGCGTTCGACGCCTCGCGGCTACACCTGTTTCAATTGGACGAATATCTGGGGCTGGCGGCGGATGACCCGTACTCGCTCTATCAATGGTTCTATCGGGCGTTTGTGGAGCCACTTGACGTTCCTGAGGGGAATCTGGTGCGGCTGGCCGCCGATGCGCCCAACATCGAACAGGTCTGCTATGCCTATGACGAGCAGATCGCGGCGGCGGGCGGCTTTGACTTTGCGGTGTTGGGGCTGGGGCCCAACGGCCATTTGGGTTACAACGAGCCGCCGGCAGATGGCGATGCACTCACCCGTATCGTTACGCTGACTGAGTCGAGCATCGAGGGCGCCGCGGGCTACTTTGGCAGCCGGGCGCGCGTCCCCAGCCAGGCTGTCACGCTGGGCATGGCCCCGTTGCTGGCCGCCCGCCAGATCTTGCTGATCGTGAACGGCGCCCACAAACATGACATTCTGCGCCGGTCGTTGAACGGCCCCATCGCACCCGATGCGCCGGCCTCCTATCTGCAAGAACACCCCGACCTGACGGTGATCGCCGACCGCGCCGCCTGGCCAGAGGGCTGACCGGGCCCAGTGCATCCTTAACAAAGTGGCTTTGCAATCCGACAGGTGGTATAGGCGTCAATCGTCAAACAACTGGGTTGTAAAAAAGTACTTAGTGAGGGGCTGGCCGCGCCGTTGCCATTGGTCGCCGTTCACCCTGCGTCAAAGCCGGCCCGAGCCAACTCTTCGTCGAGCCGCAGCTTGAAGATTTCCAGTTGAAGCAGCGGCTGTTTCAGATTGACGGTGGCAATTCGCCGGTTCAGATCAACAATGGCCGCTTCGGCTTCGCGCACGCGCAGATGCCACGTTTCGGCTGCGCGTGCGCGAAGCACGGCGTCCTCCGTCTGAGTATGGGTTGTGCGGTAGCCGGCAACCCACTCGCGCAGCTGGATGCGAAAGTCCTCGATCCGCCGCAACAGGTCGGCCCGGTCATAGATCCACTCGGGCGCAATGTCGTTCTTCTGCATGATGGAATAGGCCATCTCCATCTCTTCGGGCACATAGGGGTTGCGCTGAAGGTTGAGCGGCTTCCCCGTGCCGCGCAGATTGTCAAATGCGCCGTTGCGCATGGCCTCTTCGATGCGGTGACCAACAACATCCACATATTCCTGTTCGCTGCGTAGCGAGGGGCGCGCCGCTGTCTCTTCGGGCTCGCTGTTCGACTGTTCTTGTTGCGCCTTGTAGACGCGCGCCTTGTTGCGGGCGTTTGGGTCGGGCTTGTGCATTCACAGACTCCTTCACGCTGTGAGCAGTTCGCGTTTTGCCGATGGCGTATCGATGCAACATGTGAGTGTCCGTCCATTTGTCTTATGTTGAAAGCTGTCAACTCACACTTTCGGCTGATGAGCCTTGGTCTATTGTATTCGTTTTTCGCCATGTTTGCACTTTTATGCTGAGTTCTGTTTGAAAAAGAACTTCTATTCGTTCCCCTTTGCGACCTGGCGCCCTGGAACAGAGTCTCTTGGTACTTTCAATATGGCTGGCTGATGTAGCGGCCATGAGAATGTGGAACTATCGGAAAAGCGGAAACGATAGAGGTGTCTCATCGATTGCGGTTTTTGTCTTGTATTCGTTGCAACGTATACTTATCAAAATGAACCTGTCATTGATTCAACCACTGCGCAGCCCGGCATTGCAGCGCCTGTTGCTGCTGGCGTTGATCCTGTTGGGGTTTGGCCGTGTCACCTGGCAGTTGGGCGCTCAAAATTTCTGGTGGGACGAGAGCCTGAGCCTTCAACGCGCCGAACAGCCGCTCTGGCCATTGTTGCGCGGCGAGTTGGTGCTCACCGATGGCTTCTCCGACCTGCCCACCATCGACCAGCATCCATTTTTCTCGTTCTTGTTGCAGGGCGTCCTGATCCGGCTGGCGGGTGAGGACGAATATGTGGTGCGCTTCCCCGCCGCGGCGGCGGCTACGTTGCTCGCGCCGGCGCTCTGGGCATTGGCGCGGCGGCTCACAAAGCAGGGGGCGCTGCCGGAAGGCGCGCCGGGTTGGGCCGCGCTGTTGGCGGCTATCAACCCCTTCTATCTTTGGTATGGGCAAGAGGGGCGCCCCTACGCGTTGTGGGTGCTGCTGGCGGCGCTGAGCACCTATTGGCTCTTGCGCAGCCTGGCGCACAAGCCATCACGCTGGTGGGATTGGGCGGGCTATGCAGTGACCCTATTCGCCTTTCTCTGCACCCACTATTTGGCCGTCTTCCTGTTGCCACTGCATGGGCTGGTCATCTTCCACCGCCTGGCCGAACGCAACCTGCGGCGGGCGCTCATGGGGGCGGGCGCGATTGCGCTGGTGGGCGGCGCCGCCGCGCTGGTGGCCATGTGGCAGCTGCTCCGGCCTGGCGCAGGCGACAATCTGGCCCGCATCACGCCGCAAGTTTTGTTGCCCGACCTGCTCAACGCCTTTAGCATGGGGCTGAGCGTGGACATCAACGATGTCTGGTGGCTGGATCTCTATTTTGGGGGGCTGGCCTTGGTGGCTGTGGCTTGGGGGCTGCGCTCATGGTCATCGATCCGCCGTGGCGGCTGGGTCGCGCCCTTTTTTGTGATCATCCCCGTGGTCGTGCTGCTGCTGATCAACGCCTTCCGCCCGGCCTATATGAATGCCCGTCACATGGCGCTGATCAGCGGGGGCTTTCTGCTACTGGTGGCCGCCGGGCTGGCAGTGATTGGGCAGCGACGCGGCTGGCTGGCGGGATTGGCCGCCCTGCCGCTGGTGATTGGCGCTGGCTACAGCACCGTCAACTATTTCACGTTGCCCCAATACGGCAAGGACGACTATGCTGGACTGGGGCAGTATATTCACAAGCATCTGCTGCCGGGCGACGTATTGCTGCTCAACCCGCCTTCGTCGTGGCGTATCTATCGTTACTATTTGCCGCTTGATGCCGTTGATCAAGCCATCGAGCGAGGCGTACACGTGGGCTATTATGGGGTCCCGCTGCTCAACCGTAGCTGGGATGAAACATTTGCTCAATTGGAAAATTCACGGCGCGGCTTTCGGCGTATCTGGCACGCCAATGCGGGCACCCATCCCTATTTTGATCTGGAGAAGCAACTCAACCGCTGGCTAGACGAAAACACGATCCAGTTCAAGCGTGAGCGTTTTTTCAGCCCCAACTCCATCGTGGCGCTCGATCTCTATTTGCCCGGCCCACCGATCCACGAAGGCCCGCCCGACGAGTTGCCCATCGAGCATCGCGTTGACGCGAGGTTTGGCGATCAGATCCAACTGGCCGGCTATGACGTGGGGGAGCCGCTGGGACCGGGCTTTGCGTTGCCGGTGACGCTCTACTGGCAAGTGTCCGCCAAGCCCGAATATCGCTACAAATACATCCTGCGGCTGATGGAAGCGCAGGCCGGCGGTGAATGGCGCGAACTGGGGTTGACCGAGCGCGAACCGTTTGACGGCGTGGCGCCCACCATCTATTGGGACCCGGGCAAGACGATCATCGAAACCAGTGAGATTCCCCCCACGGTGGCGAGCTTGGGCGGCGGGCGTTATCAATTGACGCTGCAAATGTATGATGTCGAAACGCTGGAGAAGCTCCCCGCCCAGATGCCCAATGGCGATGGCGCGCTGTTGGATGACGAGACCGTCGCCTTGCCTATAGGAACACCATGAGCACGCAGTCCGCCCAGGGCGACCAGACCTTCCCCACTCGCCGCGCCACCGAACAGCAGGCGTCCTCGCCATGGCGCGTACGGTTGGCCGCGGCGGCCATGCTGCTCTTCGTCGTTATGGGCGTGTGGTACAGTCTCGCTGTGCCCCCGTTTGAGGCGCCCGACGAACTCTTCCACTATGCCTTTGCCCGCCACCTGGCTCAGGGCAATCCGCTGCCCATCCAGAGCCCCAGCGTCGAGGCCCCGTGGGAGCAGGAAGGGAGCCAGGCGCCGCTCTACTACTGGCTTGTGGGGCGTTTGACCGCCCCCATCGACCAGGGTGACTTCGAGGCGCTCAACGTGCGCAACCCGCGCGCCAACATTGGCGATCCCCTCTTCCCCGGCAACAAGAACTTTATGCTGCACAGCGCGGCTACACGCCCCTTGCAAGACAGCAACCTGGCGCTGCATGTGGGGCGATGGTTCTCGCTGCTGTTGGGGGTGGTGACCTTGCTGTTTAGCTACTTGACTGCCCGGATTGTCTTCCCGCTTTCGTCGTGGCTGCCGCTGGCGGCGTTGCTGATCCTGGCAACCATCCCTCAGTTTACCTTTATCAGCGCCGCGCTCAACAACGACAACCTCATCAACGCAGCTAGCGCCGTGGTGATCTTCTGGCTGGCCCGGCTGCTTTCCCGCGCTCTACGCACAGAGGCCCCGCCCGCAATCTGGGAATGGCTTGTGCTGGGCGCATTGCTCGGCGTGGCCGCGTTGAGCAAGCTGCAAGGGCTGGGGCTTTACCTGCTGAGCGCGCTGGCCGGCCTCTTTCTGGCCTGGCGCGTGCGCGATTGGCGGCTGCCGCTGCGCGCGCTGTTACCGGTGGCGCTGCCCGCGATCGCGATCGCCGGCTGGTGGTATTGGCGCAACCATACGCTCTACGGCGACTGGTCCGGCGTGGGCAACCTGCTCGCCAACAATGGCCGCCGCGACGACCCGCTCACACTGGCGGGCTTCTGGCGCGAGTTTCGCGGGCTGCGCTACTCGTTTTGGGGGTTGTTTGGGTGGTTCAACATTTTGCTGCCGCAGTGGATCTACGCCGCGCTCGACAGTGTCACCGTGCTTGCCCTGGCCGGGCTGGGGATTGGCGCGGGCAGGCGTCTGCGGTGGGCGACCTTGGCCTCCCCACGGCGAGCAGCAATACTCTTGGTGGCCGTTTGGGCGCTGCTCTCGCTGGCCCTGCTGCTCTATTGGACGATCCAGGCCACGGGCAGCCAGGGGCGGTTGCTCTTTCCCGGCATTGGCGCATTTGTCATTTTGCTGGTGATGGGGCTGGATGTCTGGCTGCGTCGGTTGCCCACGCGGTTCGCAACGTTTGCCTGGGCGCTGTTGCCGGCGCTGTTGGCGAGCGCGTCGATCTATGCGCTTGCCGTGTTATTGCCCACCAGCTACCGCGCTCCTGCGCCGGTGACCGTGATCCCTCCAACGGCGACGCCGCTGGATGTGGTCTACGGCGAGGCCGGCCAACTGCGCCTCTTGGCCATTGAACTTCCCGACCGGCGTTATATGGCGGGCGAAGCCGCACCAGTCACGCTCTATTTGCAAGCGCCGGCGCCGGTGGACAATGATTATCAACTTTTTATTCAATTTCTCGACGAGCACGGCGAGGAGGTTGCCAACCTCACTTCGCACCCGGGCTGGGGGCGCAACCCCACCACCCTCTGGCGGCCCGGCGCCATCTACGCCGATTCTTATCCCGTGCGGATTGAGCCCACGATGGCAAATTGGGCGCCGCTGTGGGCAAAGGTCTACGTTGGTTTTGTGGACCCGGCCACCGAAAAGAGTGGGCGATTCCCCATCATCGCCCGCAACGCGGCCGGCGACGAGATCGTGCCCTTTGTGAGCCAGGTCGCCATCAGCCCGCGCACAGCGCCTACGCTTGAAGACGCGACGGCAATCGGCGCCGAGTTTGGCGCCGTCATCCAACTGACGGCGTATCGGTTGGAGCAGGGGGCCGCGGCAGCGGGCGGCGACGAGCTCGCTGTCACTCTGCAATGGGACGCCCGCAGCGCGCCAGCGACCGATTACACGGCGTTCGTTCAGCTGCGCGGGGAAGATGGCGCAGTCATTGTCGGTCACGACCAAGCCCCAGCCGGCGACCGCTTCCCGACTCGGCTCTGGCGCAGTGGCGACCGCGTCGTCAATCACGTGACCTTGTCCCTGCCGGACGATGCGCCGCCCGGTCGCTATACGCTCTGGGTTGGCTTGTACGAAACGGCCAGCGCCGGCGCGCTGCGGCTGCCCATCACGCAGACGGGCAACCATCGTACGGGGGACGGTGAAGTCGCGTTGGCGGAAATCGATGTGGCGGCATCGCCGGGCAGATGAGCGCCGCCCTGGCTCAGGGCGTCAAGAGGACGGGGCCATTCAACAGGGGCAAGAGTTCGGCATATTCCGCCGGCATGATGACCGCGCGGCGGCCCAGCGTCTGCAGCAATTGGGCGAACCGGTCGCTGTCATCCACCCGTATGACGTGGAACTCGACCGAGCGAATGCGCTGCCGCAGTTGTATGCTGGCCTGCTCAGCATCCGCCTGCGGCATCGGCAACACGAGGTGCAACTGTTTATCCATCCGCTCAGCCAGGCGCACGGCCAGCTCTAGCGCGCGCTCGGATGCAGGGGAGCCGGTGTAGACCAGCGTGAGAGGGGGGCGAAACTGTTCGTGCCGGCTCATCACCAGCACGGGGCGGCGCGTGCGGCGTACGATGAATTCGGTCGCGCTACCTGCTCGCTTCCCTGAACCCTGTCCCAGTCGCCCCAGACTCAGCAATTGCGCTTCTTCGGCGGCGGCCAACAACTCGTCGGCTACGCTGCCGCGTGTGACTCGAAAGGTCCACGGCACATGCGCTGCTTCCGCCACACGCGCCATTTGTTCGCGCAGCGAACGGGCGAGGGCGCGAAACTGACGTTCCAACGCCTGGCTCTCGATGCGCCGTGGTCGAGCCGAGAAGAGGCCAACCTCTTGAAAAAAGGGCAATTCACAGAGGCGCAACAGGTTGGCGTCTTCCACAAAGAGACCGTGGAGTTCCGCCTGCAACTGGGCCGCCAGCTCAGCGGCGGCGCGTAGGGCAGCCAGGCTGTGTGACGATGCATCGAGCGCAACGACAATCCGTTTGGGCGCCGGTTCGGCTTGCTCTTCACGTGCGCCTGGGCTATTCATCTTCATCCCCACCCTTTTCATCCCCATCTGCACTCGCCTGGCGCGAACGGCGCCGTTCGGCAGGCCCCTTGTCGTATTCGGCGCGCTTCTTGGCCAGCAGCCGCAGCCGCGCCTCAACGCGCTGGTTGATCGTCCCTTGGGGGTAGCGTCCGTTGCGCCCACGCACGCCGGCGGCAATCCCTGTCAAGATTTCAATGCCTTCGTCGATGGTGTTGACCGGGAAGATATGGAACTTGCCGGCGGCGGCGGCCTCCACCACATCCTGGCGCAGCATCAGGTGCTTGACATTGGCGACGGGGATCAACACACCCTGCTCGCCGGTCAGCCCGCGCGCATTGCAGAGGTCAAAGAAACCCTCGATCTTCTCATTGACACCGCCGATGGCTTGCACTTCGCCTCGCTGGTTGACCGACCCAGTGACGGCCAGGGATTGCTTGATCGGCGCATCGGCAATCGCCGACAGCAACGCATACAACTCGGTAGACGAGGCGCTATCCCCCTCCACCCCGCCATATGATTGTTCGAAGACCAGGCTGGCCGACAGCGAGAGCGGCTTGTCGAGCGCATAGCGGGCGCTGAGAAAGCTACTGAGGATCAGCACCCCCTTGGCGTGAAGCGGGCCGCTCATCTCCACTTCTCGCTCAATGTTGAGCACTTCTCCCTCACCCATGCGGATGGTGGCCGTGATTCGTGAGGTGTGGCCAAAGGCAAAGGTGCCCAATTGCAGCACCGATAGCCCGTTGATCTGCCCGACGACGACGCCATCGGTGTCGATGAAGATCGTCCGGCGTAGGATCTCGTCTTGCATAAGTGAACGCACCCGATCCGAGCGATAGATCTGGGCGTCGATCCCCTGCTGCACATGGGCGGCCCCCACTACGTCGACGCCAGACTCGGCGGCCCAGTGATCCGCCTCTTCCATCAGGTCCACCACCGGCTGCATACGGATGGTGAGCCGTTCGGCGTCGCCGGCCATGCGCGCACTCTGCTCGATGATGCGACAGATGGCGCCGCCATCAAAGGGGCGCAGCGCCTCACGCCGCGCTATAGTGGCAATCAGTTGGGCGTACAGTCGTTCTGCTTCAGGCGTACGCGCAAATTCGTCGCCAAAGTCAGCCGCCACCTTGAAAAGCTCGTTGAAGTCAGGGTCGAGGTTGGCAAGCTGATAATAGAGGAGCGGGTCGCCCAGCAGAACCACCTTCACATCCAACGGGATCGGCTCCGGCTCCAGCGAGACGGTGTTGGTCATGCTGAGCATCTGCCCCGGCGACTCGATACGGATTTGGCGGAACTGGAGCGCCCGCTTGAGCCCCTCCCAGGCATAGGGGCCGGCCAACACCTTGAGCGCATCGAGGATGAGATAGCCGCCGTTGGCGCGGTGGAGCACGCCCGGCTTGATGAGCGTGAAGTCGGTGATGAGGGCGCCCATGTGGGCCATCTGTTCGACGCGGCCCACCAGGTTGAGATACGAAGGATTGCTCTCGTGGATGACCGGCGACCCCTGGTTTTCGCTGGCGTCGACCAGCACATTGACCTGATAGCGGCGCAGCAACGGTGTAGCTGCCGAGCCATCCGGCAGCACGGGGGGGCGTGGGCCGTCGGGTCGTTCGCTATCGCCGAGAAAGTCGGCCAGGTGCTCGCTGACATCCTTTTGCACGGCGTGCAGAAATTCGACCACGGCTTCGAGTTTGGCATATTTTTCGTATAGGTCGTCCATCAAATTGACGAGCACAACGCCAGCCACCTCTTGATCTAGCTCGCGTTTGCGGTCTCGAAACTCGCGTTCCCAGCGGGGGGCCAGGGCCAACAGCTTTTGCAATTGCTCTTGGAGCGCCTGCACCTCCGTCTTGACCCGTTCTTGCTCCTCTGCGGGCAGCTTCTCGAACTCTTCGGGTGCGATGACAGCCCCATCCTTGAGGGGGGCAAAGGCAAGGCCGGCGGGTGTACGTAAGAGGGCAAGACCACGCGCGCGCGCCTGCTCTTGAAGTTGTTGCAGGCTCTCCTGTTGGCGATCTTGGATTTCTACCTCCAGGCTCTGGCGCCGCGTCTGGTATTCATCGCTCTCAAATGCCGAGGCGAGCGCCGTGCGCAAATCCTCGATAAGTCGTTGCATATCACCGCGCAATACCTTGCCTTGCCCGGCGGGCAACCGCAAGGCGCGCGGCATATAAGGTTGGTCGAAATTGTTGACATAACACCAATCTGACGGGATCGACTCCCCAGCAGCGCGGCGCTCGACATAGCGACGCACTAGCGAAAACTTGCCGGCGCCCGAGGGGCCCAGGGCAAACACGTTGTACCCCTGTCGGCTCATGCTGACGCCAAACTCAATTGCCTTGACGGCGCGATCTTGCCCGATAAAGTCGGGCGCGTCGGGCAGGTCAGCGGTAGTGGATGCTTCAAACAGCGCGGGGTCGGTGCGACGGTAGAGCGCTTCCGGCTTCAGCGGCGATAGCGG
This sequence comes from Caldilineaceae bacterium, assembly GCA_023384495.1. Lineage (GTDB taxonomy): Bacteria > Chloroflexota > Anaerolineae > Caldilineales > Caldilineaceae > CFX5. The sequence goes on along the minus strand of JAHDWG010000059.1, from coordinate 9,064 downwards.
CGCCATAGGCTGATATGTTCTCTTTCATTGCATGGATGGAATGTTCGAACTGCTCAAGAATTCGTACATGGATGGCGCAGATTACACGGAAGAAATGTCGGCAATCCGTGCCCTTCCAAAATCTCCATGTACGGTTTTTTTATCGTTCTTTCATGGTTCGGCTGTGCGTCAAGCCGGTTGCGCAGGCAGCGCCAGCGTTAGCGCGCCTCGGCGGGCGTCCACTGTCGTTCGCGCTCACCGATATAGACCGATTGTGGGCGGATCAGGCGGCCCGTGCGCTGCTGCTCGAAGCAATGGCCGATCCAGCCGGCGACGCGGCCCACGGCAAAGGTCGGCGTAAAGAGATCGGTCTCGAACTCCAGCCCGTGCAGCAGCAGCGCCGTAAAGAACTCCACATTGGTGCGTAGATTGCGGCCCGGCTTGTATTCATCCAGCAGCCGGATGGCGACGCCCTCCACATGCTTTGCCAGCTCATAGAGACGCATGTCGCCATCGGCGAGGAACATCTTTTCAGCGGCGTTGGCAAGCACGTCGGCGCGCGGGTCGCGCACCTTGTAAACGCGATGCCCAAACCCCATCAGGCGATCCCCCCGGTCGAGCATGGCGCGCAAATAGGGTTCCGCCTTCTCAGGCGTCCCGATCTCAAAGACCATATCTAGCGCCGGGCCGGGCGCGCCGCCATGGAGCGGCCCCTTGAGCGCGCCAATCGCGCCCACAATGGCCGATACCATGTCCGATTGGGTGGAGATGATGACGCGGGCAGTAAAGGTGGAGGCGTTGAGGCCATGGTCGCTCACCGTGTTGAGATAGGTCTCCAGCCCGCGCACGCGCGCCGCGCTGGGCGTTTCGCCGGTGAGCATGTAGAGGTAATTGGCGGCGTGGTCCAGATCGGCGCGCGGCGCCAGGGGTTGTCGCCCATTCAGCAGCCGCCAGTAGGCCGCCACCACGGTGGGGATGCGCGCGGTGAGGGCGCGGGCGCGCTGCGTATCGTCCGTCTCGCCCAGATCCAGGTCGAGTGAGCCGGCTGCAATGCGCAGCGCATCCATCGCCGGAACCTTGTGGCGCGCCGCGGCTTCGAGCAGGGGGAGCGTGGCCTCGGGGATAGCGCGCATGGCGGCCAGTTCTTGCTTGAAGGCTGCCAACTCCTGGGCATTGGGCAGCCGGGCGTCGTTCCAGAGCAGATAGCAGACTTCTTCAAAGCTCGCCTGGCTTGCCAGTTCTTCCACAAAGAAGCCGCCAATGATCAATTCACCCTTGAGGCCATCGACGCTGCTCAAGGTGGTCTCGGCGGCGACAATGCCCTCTAGGCCTGGCTTGTAGCCAGTGGTGTCAGTTGTCATGTTCCTACTTTCCTGATCGGTTCTATTTTTTTGATTTTTGCCAGACAAGTGTTGGCAGGGGGTAGAATCGGTGTGGACAAGACGCTCACGGGATGATTCCTATGTTTACGCATCGACGTTTACGCATCGACAAAATCGGGATTCAGCGTAACCCCCAGGCCCGGACCTTGAGGTACGGCAACAAGCCCTTCGCTGTCGACACGGATCGGCTCCTGCAACAGGGCGAAACCGTGTTCGTACTCGCCAATCGGCGGGTCGTGCAGCAGTTCCAGATAGGGGCAATGGGGCCAGGAGGCGGATAGATGCAGGTGGGCAATCGTGCCCAGCCCGCGCCCGCCGTGATGGGGGCAGATCTGCTTGCCGTGCAACTCGGCCAGCACGCCGATCTTGCGCAGCGCCGTGATCCCGTTGAGCACCATGCTCTCCGGCTGGAGGATGTCGTAGACGCCGCCCTCGACCATCTGCACAAATTCGTGCAGGCCGCGGTTGTTTTCGCCGCCGGCAATGGGCATGGCCACCGCCTGGTTGAGCCTGGCCAGATCGCGGAAGGCGAAGCGGGGCAGCGGCTCCTCTAGCCAATAGACGCCCATGCGGTCGAGTTCTTTGGCCGTCTCCAGCGCGCGGCGAAAGTCCCACAACACGCCTGGCTGCCACGTCCCGTCGGATTGGGCCTGGTTGGCGTCGACGAGGATGTTCATGCGGTCGCCCACCGCGTTGCGCACCAGCTCGACCGTGCGCAAGTCTTCGCGCAGGGTGGGGTGGTGAAGCCGCAGCTTGATCGCCCGCCAGCCCTCACCGGCCAGGCGGGCGGCCAGATCCGCCCGCTCCTCGGGCGTGGAGAGGCGCACCATGCTGGCGTAGGCCGGAACCTTCTGCTTGCCGCCGCCCCAGAGCCGATAGAGCGGTTGCCCGCACGCCTTGCCGATCAGGTCCCACAGGGCGATGTCCACCCCGGCAACGCCCCGATAGGGCAGGCCGCTAGCAAAGTAGCGCAGTGTGGCCGCGTGTTGCTCAACGGCAAAGGGATCGGCGCCCATGAGCTTTTCGCGCACCACGGGCAGCAGAGTGGCGTCAAAGCCGGGCCCAATCCCGGTGATTCCTTCGTTGGTCAACACCTCCACCACCGAACCGCCACCCACGCTAAAGGTCATCTGGCCGCCGACATTCCACGCCGGCTCGATGACGCCCACTTCGCGCAACGTCTTGATGCGGACGAGACGAATGTCGGTGATCTGGATGCCGCTGGGTTGGGTCATGCCTGAGTCGCCTTTCTGCGTGGTGCGTCATGGATGAAGCAACAGCATAACGGTTCAAAAACAGCGTTACCATTCTACTACAGTTTTCAACACAGCCGAAACTTTTTAGGAGTTACGCAGTGAGGAGCGCCGCCATCTTGGCGGCAGCCGGCTGACGGAGCCTTTGCGAGTACAGTGTTCTCGGGCAACTGCATGCCATACTTCTCTAACTTTCGGGCATCCCAACCATTGCGCCGGAGGTGGAATCACTTAAGTTGCCGTTGTGCAGCGCCTCGATGATCTTGTGGTCGGCCACCGGGAAGGGATAGGGGGCAAGCTGGTCATGCGCAACCCAGCGCCAGTCCGCACAGCCGATGGCTTGCGGCTCGCCCCCCGTGTGGCGGGCGTGGAACGCATGCAGGGTGATGCGAAAGTGGGTGTAGGCGTGCTGAACCACCGTCAATCGCTCACCGACTTCGATGGCAATGCCCAGCTCTTCATCGATCTCGCGGCGCAGACAGGCGCGCAGGTCGGCGTCGGTGGGCTCCAGTTTGCCGCCGGGGAACTCCCACAGCCCGCCCAAGAGCCCTTCGGGTGGGCGCTGGGTGATCAGCAGCGGTGACGAATAGGGGGCATCTTGCCAGATCACTCCGGCGGCCACATCAAAGTGAGGGGTTGATTTGCGCGGGGCCATGACAGGGCGCTGGCGCTGGACGCCAATCGCCGCCGCCCGGCACACAGACGAAAGTGGGCAGATCAGACAGCGCGGGTTTTCGGGCGTACAGAGCGTCGCGCCCAACTCCATGATCGCTTCGTTGCAGGCGCCGGCCGCACCCGTTGGCGCAGCCTCCACCACGCCGCGCGCCAGCCGCCAGAGCAGCTTGAGCGTGGCCGTAGCCTGGATGGGCTGGTCGATGTCGGCCAACCGGCTGAGCACCCGTTTGACATTGCCATCAAGGATCGGTTCGGGCTGGTTGAAGGCCAGGCTGAGGATGGCGCCCACGGTGTATTCGCCAATGCCCGGCAGCTTTCGCAGTTGGCTGCGTTGCTGGGGAAAGGCGCCCGCGTGTTCGTCGACAACCTGCCGCGCCGCCTTGTGGAGGTTGCGCGCGCGGGCATAGTAACCCAACCCCTCCCACTGTTTGAGCACCGTTTGCAGATCGGCTGCGGCCAGCGCCTCGACGGTGGGGAAGCGCGCCATCCAGCGCTCAAAATAGTCGATCACCGTCTCGACGCGGGTCTGTTGCAGCATGATCTCGCTCACCCAGACGGCATAGACCGGCCGCGCGCCCGCCGGCGCGTTGCGCCAGGGCAACGCGCGCTGATGCTGGCGATGCCACATCACCAGCCGCTGTGCGATTTCGGCATACGGAATGGGTTCCATCATGCGGGTTTGGGGCAGAAGGCCAACGTTATAGGCTGTGACGCTGGCGCATCGTGCTGCGTTTCAGGCGCCGGGCGGCGCAACCAACATACACTGGCCAAAGGTGGTCATAACAAAGAAGAGCACCAGCGCCACCCACATCCACATAGGCAGGCCCAGGAAATTGGCGGCGCGCTTCTTTTTGGGCTGTGGTTTGGGCAGCACAGTCTGGCAGCGCCAGCAGACCGTCTTGTCATCCGGGTTCCATTTGCCGCAGTTGGGACAATCCATACCCCTATCTCCTTGCTGGTTTTGGTGTCGATCATGGTAACATACACCAGACAAGATGACAAGGTGACATCAAGGTGACATGACGACAAGGTGACATGACGACAAGGTGATTTGAATGACCCAATCCACCCGGCTCGACACCCCCCGCTTTCAACAGTTGCTCGACCAGTGTGTTCATTGCGGCCTCTGCCTCTCGGCCTGCCCCACCTACAACGTCTTTCAGACCGAGATGGAAGGTCCGCGCGGGCGGATTCAGCTCATGCGCGCCGCTGCGGAAGGGCGTGTGGGTGTGAACGGCGCATTCGGCGAGCATATCGACCATTGCCTGGGCTGCCGGGCCTGTGAGACGGCCTGCCCGTCGGGCGTGCAATATGGGCTGCTGCTCGAAACGACGCGGGCGGCCATGCTCGACGACCGCCATGCAAGCCGCCAGGTACGCCGGTTTGAGCGTTTTGTGCGTTGGCTCAGCCTGCGCCAGTTGATCCCGCACCGCAACCGGCTGCGCCTGCTGGCCCGCCTGCTCGAACTGTACCAGGCCACCGGCCTCTCCACGCTGGCGCGCAAGCTCAGGCTGCTGCCACCCCCAATGCGGGCCATGGAGGCGTTGCTCCCGCCGCTCAACACAAACTATCCCGATTACAGCCGCCCTGCCCCGGCGATTGGCGAAAGACGAGGCGTGGTCGCGCTGCTCCACGGCTGTGTGCAAGACGCCTTCCTCTCCAGCGTGAACGCAGCGACGGTGCGCGTGCTCCAGCGCAACGGCTATGAGGTTCACTTCCCCCCGGCGCAGACCTGCTGCGGCGCGGCCCCGCTGCACATCGGTGAGACCGCGCTGGCGCACGAACTGGCCCGCCGCAACCTCGACGCCTTTGGCGATCACGACTATGAGGCTATTCTCAACAATGCCGGGGGCTGCGGCGCCACGTTGCGCGAGTACGCCCATCTGCTGGCCGATGACCCACTCTATGGCGAACGGGCGCAGCGCTTTGTAGGCAAGGTGCGCGACATCAACGAGTTTCTCGCCGACCACCTGCATACGCCGCCCACCCACCCGGTCAATGCGCGCGTCACCTATGTGGATTCGTGCCACCTGCGCCACGGCCAGGGCGTAGCGCGCCAGCCGCGCCAGCTCCTGCGCGCCATCCCCGGTGTGACGCTGGTCGAACTCAAGCAGCCCGACATGTGCTGCGGCAGCGCCGGCGTCTACAACATTATGCAGCCGGAGACGGCCAATCAGGTGCTGGCGGCGAAAATGGCCGATGTGGCCGCCACGCAGGCCGACGTGGTCGTAACCACCAACACCGGCTGCCACATGCAGCTCCTCTATGGCGCAAAACAGCAGGGGCTGAACGCTGAAGTCATCCACCTGGTCGAATTGTTGGATCGCGCTTATCAATAGGGTCTTCAATGCCAACAACCACACTCCAACCACTCACCCAACTGTTCCCGCCGCGCCAGGTGGTCACCGACCCGGTTGCGCTCATCACCTACGAGATCGACGCCGGCTTTGACCGTGGGCGGCCCGATGGCGTCTTCTTCCCCCAATCCACCGCCGAGGTGAGCCAGGTCATGTGCTGGGCGAGCGAGCAGCGAATCCCGCTTATCGCGCGCGGCGCGGGCACCGGGCTTTCGGGGGGCGCGGTGCCCGAACATGGCGGCCTGGTCATCGAGTTTGCCCGCATGAACCGGGTGCTCGACTTCGACCCCGCCGGGCGTAGCGCGGTGGTGGAGCCGGGCGTGGTCAACCTGGCGCTCGATGCGCTGGTCAAAGAGGCCGGACTCTATTACCCGCCCGACCCTTCCAGCGGGCGCTCGTCGACGATTGGCGGCAATGTGGGGGAAAACGCCGGCGGCCCCCACTGTTTCAAGTATGGCGTCACCACCAACTATGTCACCGGGCTGGAGGTGGTATTGGCCGGCGGCGAGGTGGTCAAACTGGGCGGGCGGGCGTTGGACTACCCCGAATATGACTTTGCCGGCGCGCTGGTGGGCAGCGAGGGCACGCTGGGCGTCGTCACCCAGGTGGATGTGCGGCTGATCCGCAACCCGCCCGGCGTTAAGACGATGATGGCCGCCTTTGCCTCGGTGGAGCAGGCCGGCCACGCCGTCTCCGCCGTGATTGCCGCCGGCCTGATGCCCGCCACGCTGGAGATGATGGACCAGAAGATCATGCGCATGATCGAGGCGTACGCCGCGCCGGGGTTGCCCGTCGACGCCGAGGCCGGGTTGATCGTCGAGGTGGATGGTCACCCCACCGGGCTGGACAGCCAGATGGAAGAGGTGGCCGACATCCTCACCCAATACGGCGCCTTTGACCTGCGCATTGCCCAGTCGGAAGAGGAGCGGCAGCGGATCTGGTATGGCCGCAAGAGCGCCGCCGGAGCCATGTCACGGCTGGCTCCCACCTTCTATCTGGTGGACGTGACGGCGCCGCGCAGCCGGCTCGCCCCCATGCTGGCCGCGGTGGATGAGGTCTGCCATCGCTACGACCTGCGCGCCGGCCACGTCTTCCACGCCGGCGACGGCAACCTGCACCCGCTGATCCTCTGCGACGCCCGCAACCCGGAACTGATGGATCGAGTCTTTCGGGCGTGCGACGAGATCGTGACGCTCTGTCTGCAAATGGGCGGCAGCATCACCGGCGAACATGGGGTGGGCATCGAGAAGCGCAAGTACATGCCCGCCATGTACACCGGCGCCGAGCTGGCGGCCATGCTCGATCTCAAGGCGCTCTTTGACCCGCATGGGCTGCTCAACCCCGGCAAAATCTTCCCCGACGATCTGCCGGCCCCACAGCGGGCGGCGCCGGCGTTGCCCACGGGCGACACCTTTGCGCCGGCCAACGCCGAGGGGGCCGCCGCCGGGCTGGTCGCCCTGGCCCAGGTCGGCAAACGGGTGCGCATCGGCTCAAGCGCCGGTGTGCTCGGGGCGGATGTGCAGCTCATCACCGCTAATCTGGGCGGCGTGCTCGAATATGCGCAAAACGATCTCTACATCACTGTGGGCGCGGGGATGACCGTCGCCGAGATGCAGCGTTATTTGAGCCAGCACAATATGCAGGCGCCGCTGGCCGCGCCCTGGCCCGACGCCACCGTCGGCGGGCTGGCAGCCGCCAACCTCAACGCGCCGCTGCGCATGCGCTACGGCGCGCTGCGCGACGTGGTGATCGCCGCCACCGTGGCGCTGGCCGATGGCCGGGTGATCCGCGCCGGGCGCAACGTGGTCAAGAATGTGGCCGGCTACGACTTGCCCAAACTCTTTGTCGGCTCGCACGGGACGCTAGGGCTGGTCACCGACGTGACGCTCAAGCTCATCCCCCAGGCTCGCGCCAGCCGCACATTGGCCATACCCCTGACCCAACTGGCGCAAGGGTTGGCCTGGGCTGGGGAGCTCATGCCGCGGCTGCTGGCCACCGCCGGCCTGATCCTGGCGCCGGGGGAGCTGGTTGCGCCGGGGCCGCAGGCGCCCTACTATCTGCTGGCGACGGTGGAAGGCGCGCCCGATGATGTGGCCGCCGAGCTGGCGGAGCTTCATGCTGCCCTGGCGAGTTTGGGCGCGCCGGCGGCCATTGAGCTGGAATCGCCCACCTGCACGCAGGTATGGGCCAGCTTTATCGCAGGGGCCGGCGAAGATGCGCTGCTGGTTCGTGCGGGCGTTCCCCCCAAAACGCTGCCCCCGTTTATGGCGCAGGCTGCCCCGGCGGCGCGGGATGGACGCTGGCTCATCGATGCGGGCAACGGCTTTGCCTATGCCGCCATCGCGACGGCGGATGCGACCGAGGCGGCGAGCTGGCTGGCCGCGCTGCGCGAGCCGGCATTGGCGGCAGGCGGCTATGCGATTGCCCTGCAGACGCCCGTTACGTTGCGCGGGCGCATCGACCCGTGGGGCTACCGGCCCGCCGCGCTCCATCTCATGCGCGGCCTCAAAGCCCGCTGGGATCCGGCGGGGATTCTCAATCCGGGGGGCTTTGTGGTGTGAGGTGGTGGGTTAACGTTCGCTTTGCGCGTTGGGACATGCTATCCAGGCTCATTTTCAGTGGCGGCCTTTTGTACGCGATCCAGGCGATGAGTTTGTTCTGGAACTGGCAGTTGCTGCGAGCTGTGAATATATTGTTCCATACAATACGCGGAACTTTGTGGGGGCAGAGCGTTTTATCATACAGGTGGTTACGCCTCGGACCTTGTTGATTATGTTTGGAGAGGGAAAATGAGTGCATTGAGTTTGCGCCGGGCCAAGTCCATGCACCAGCATTTGCGTGACTTGGCCCAGCGTGAAGGGGTTTCACTGAACCAATTCATTACATTGGCTATCGCGGAAAAAATGGCGGCGTTGGATACTATCGACTATATTAGAACTCGAAGCGAACGGGGTAGCCGGGAGAAACTTTTGGCCGTGCTGGCCAAGGCGCCAGATGTGGAACCTGAAGAAGCGGACCGGATGTAGGCGTTCGCCAACAAAACATGTGGACAAGATGAACGAAGCAATCAAGTTGCCGCAATCTGTGTACGACGCGATCATCGCCCATGCGCGCGAGGGCAAGCCCGAGGAGGTCTGCGGCATTGTGCGCGGGGATGGGCTGACGGCGACCCAGGCGCAGCGCGCTCAGAATATGGCCGAAGACCGGGTGATCCACTACGAGGTGGATACAAAGACGCTGCTCGAGTTTACCCGCTACGAGGACGAAATGGTGGGCGTCTACCACTCGCACCCCGAGAGCGAGGCCTACCCGTCGGCCACCGACGCCTGGATCGCCGAGTATCCCAACAAGATCTACTTTATCTGTTCGCTGGAGCATGATGACGCGCCGGTGGTGCGCGCCTATCGCATGACGGCGC
>JAHDWG010000647.1 GCA_023384495.1 Caldilineaceae bacterium | reverse complement strand
TGCGTATTGAGTTGTTGAGCCTGCCCAATCAGGGCGAGCGCCTCGTCCAAATTGCCGCGCATGGAATAGATGAGGCCGAGGGGGGTCTCCGGGTCGGTGCCATACCCCGGCAACGGGGGGAGATCCAGTTCCGTATAGAGCAGTTGGCAACGACGCAAGGCCCGTTCCGCTGCGTCAAACTCACCCAACCGGATCCGCAGCCAGCCCAGAAAGACCAACGGCAGCAGCAGCGCTATCTGCTCTTCGCGAGTGGCGTTGGCCGTGTCAAGGGCCTGGACGGCGCCCTCATAGGCAGTCGCGCCCTCGCGGTAACGGCTACGAATCTGATAATAATAGGGCATGATCTGCATCATACCGAAGATGGCAGTAGCCAACTTGCGCCGCAGCGCCCAATCCCAGGCCGCGCGCAAGTTGTCGATCTCTACTTCGACTTCGGCAAGTATAGCCCCCTGTTCCTCACCGCGCACAGCCTCTTGCCGCTGCACGAGGAAATCGGTGAAATAGGCGCAATGCGCATCTCGGACCTCGTGGTCGACTTGCGGCGACTGCGCCAGTTTCTCTGCTGCATATTGGCGCAGAAGTTCGTGAAAGCGATAGCGGCCATCGCTCTCCCAGCGGAGCAACGATTTATCGACCAGGCTCATCAACATGTGCAGCGACGCGCCGACCGTTCTGCTTGCCGCTTCTGTGCGAAAACTGCTGCGGAAGACAGAAAGCCGCATCAAGGTCTCCTGCTCGGTTGGAGAGAGCAACGACCACGAATAGTCAAAGACTGCCTGCATGCTGTGGTGGCGAGGCGGCGCGTTGCGCAGGGGTGAGGTCAGAAAATCGAGGTTTTGTTGAATTTGTTCCGCAATTTCGTCGCAACGCAAGCTTTTGGTCCAGGTGGCGGCCAGTTCCAGCGCCAGCGGCATCCCTTCCACCAACTGGCAGATGCGCCCAATCGCGGCGGCTTCCCCGGCCAGATCAATCCGCAGACGCAGGCGACGCATCCGCTCGATGAACAGCTTGGCCGCGCTGTATTGTGCAATCGTCTCTGGGTCAAAGCCCGCCGGGGGATAGGTCAACCCAGCCAGTGGAAAGAGCCACTCCTCTTGCAGATTTAACACTTCGCGCGAGGTGGCAAGCACCTTCACCTCAGCCGAGTGGGCGAGCACGTCACTCAAAAATTCGGCCTCTGCCAACAGGTGCTCAAGGCTGTCGAGCAGCAAAAGCATCTCCTTGTCGGCGAGATAGCGTTGCAGTTGGCGCCCCACCGGATCGGGGCCGGTGAGGGGGACGCGCAGGGCATCCGCCAGCGCCGTTGGGAGTTGGGCAGGGTCGCTCAGTGGATGGAGGTTGACGAAGTGTACGCCTGCCGCAAAGTATTCTTGCAAGCCGGACGCCACTTCGATCGCCAACCGCGTCTTACCAATGCCGCCCGGGCCGTGCAGGGTCAGCAGACGGCAGGCCGGGTCGAGCAACTGTTGGCGAATCTGCGGCAGTTCGGTTGTCCGCCCCACCAGCGCGGTCAATGGGCGCGGCAGGTGGGCAACATGAGAAGGGTCCGTCCTGTCCGTGACCATAACCACTTTCTTTTCCGTTACCTTTCATTTTACAACGCCGCGCTCATATACAATTCCCCCTGCTCGAAGCCACGCCCGGCGTAGTAGCCACGGGTGCCCGTGGCTGCGATCACGCTGATGCGCCCGAAACCCGCCCCCCGGCTGATGCGCCGCGCCTCATCCAGCAGCCGCGTGCCCAGGCCGGCGTGCTGTGGCTGCCCTTCGCTCTCCTTGCCGATGCTCAGCGCCGGGCCGTAGACATGCACCTCGCGGATCATGGCGCTCTCGGCGATCTCGTCGAGAAACGCCCGGCTGCCCACACCCGGCGCCAGCGGCAGGCTCAGCCGCAGAAAACCGGCAATCAGCCCCGGCTGTGCGCTCCCCCCATGCGTCGCAAAATAGAGAAAATGTTCGCGCGTCAGGTCGGTGTCGTAGCTGTAGCTGCGCAGTTCCAGTTCCTCAGGATGCACCTGGCGGCGTCTGACCTCGTGGCAACGGATGCAACCACACTGTTGGCCCCGCCGCGCCAGTTCCTCGTGGACAAGCTGGCGGAGGTTGCTGGTTTTAACACCCGCCTCGATATGATGCGCCGGGATGTCGCGGAAAAGCCGGTTGACCCGTGTATAGGGCGGGATCGCCGGCTTGAGATCGGCCAGCAACCCCACCAGTTCCTCCAGCAAATAGGGTTGGTAGGCCCCCTGCCGCCACAAGTCGTACAACTCGGTGCCGCCGATCAGCGAGCAAGGGTAAATCTTCAACTCGTCCGGGCGGATGGCAGGGTCGTCGAAGAAGCGGGCAAAATCCGCCCGATCTTTGTCCGGTGTGGCGCCGTAGAGGTTGGGCATCCAGTGCAGGTGAAGCTTGAAGCCGGCGGTGCGCAGGAGGCCGAGCGCATCGCGCACTGCGGCCACATCGTGCCCCCGTTTGTTGAGCGCCAGGATTTGGTCATCTAAACTCTGGACACCGATCTGCACCTTGGTCACGCCCAGCTTGCGCAGGTGGCGGATCTCGTCGGGCGTCACCCAATCGGGGCGCGTCTCGACGACCAGGCCCACGTTGCGGTGGGCGGCGGTGATGTTGTCCGCCTGCGCTTGGGCTAGCGAGGATGAACCAGCGTAGGCTGGATTGCCGGCAGCGTTCATGGCGTCGAAACAGCGCTGGATAAACCACTCACGGTAGTCCTTGCTATAGGCGCTCCACGTCCCGCC
>JAHDWG010000646.1 GCA_023384495.1 Caldilineaceae bacterium | reverse complement strand
GGATCGACGCCATGAAGTTTGTCAACGCGCCGGCGCACAAAGCGCTTCGCCTGCGGGGCATCAACGCCAAGGTGGTGCAGCCCGGCGTGATCCGGGTGGGTGATCTGGCCAAAAAGGTCTAGACGCTCATTCAAATCAATTCAAACCATTCAAAGGAGAATCGAATGAAGTCACATAAGGTAACGATGCTCGGCACCGGCCTGATTGGCCTCTTTTACACGTTAACGCTGCACGGCCAGCGCAACCGCGACCGGGTGGAGGTGATCTACTCGCGTACGCAGGAGCGAGCCGACAAGTTTGCCCAGGACCTGGGCGTGCCCCACGCCGTCACCGATATGAAGGCGGCCATCGAACACCCCGACACCGACACAGTGGTCATCGGCCTGCCCAATCATCTGCACGAAGAGGCGGTGAAGCTGGCGGCGGAGGCGGGCAAGGCGGTGCTGCTGACCAAACCGCTGGCGCGCAATGCCGAAGAGGCGTGGCGCATTCTCCAGACGGTGGAGAAGGCGGGCGTCTTCGCCGGCTATCTGGAAGATCTGGTCTACACGCCCAAGGCGATCAAGGCGATCAAGGCCGTGCAGTCGGGCCAGATCGGCACCCCCACCTGGGCGCGCTCGCGCGAGACCCACCCTGGCCCCCACAGCGCCTGGTTCTGGGACGCCAACCAGGCCGGCGGCGGCGCCATCATCGACCTGGGCTGCCACTGCATCGAGATCATGCGCTGCTACATGGGCAAGGACAACCGGCCCGTCGAGGTGATGTGCTGGAAGGATACGCTCGTCCATCCCATCGAGGCTGAGGACAACGCCATTGCGCTGATCAAGTTCGAGAGCGGCGCCATCGGCCAGTTCGAGGTGAGCTGGACCTTCCGCGGCGGCATGGACCTGCGCGACGAGGTGGCCGGCACCGAGGGCACCATCTGGCTCAACCACTTCCTGCGCACCGGCTTTGAGGTTTTCACCACCGGCGCGGGCAGCGAGTATGTGGCCGAAAAGGCCGAGACCAACGCCGGCTGGCTCTTCCCCGTGGGCGACGAATTGAGCGAACTAGGCTATGTGGACATGTTTACCGACATGTTCAACGCCATGGACGAGGGTCGCGAGCCGCACGAAACCTTCTACGATGGCTACGTGGTCAACGCCGTGATGGACGCCTGCTACCGCTCCGCTGCTTCCAAGCAGTGGGCGCCGGTGGAACTCAAAGAGTGGCGCGGCAAGGGCGTCCCGCGCATCCAGCGTGAGGAAGAACTCTACGAGGGCAAGGTCATCATCAAGCAGGAGAAGATGCCCGACGGTCGCCTCAAGATGATCCTCAAGGACAAACAGACCGGCGACTTCAGCGATGTAGTAGTGGACGGGTAAAGGAACAGCAGGAACACAGAGAGCACAGAGAAAGCACGGAGAACACAGAGCGTTTTTTTTCAAAACCCTCTGTGCCCTCTGTGTCTCCTCTGTGCTCTCTGTGTTCCTGCTTTTTTGGCGGTGGATTGGGAACAGCCGAGGGCAGACTATGAACCGGCGGACGATAGGGAACGGCCAGCAGGGCGGGTTGTTACACAACGAGTGGCCTGAACTGCAACACGAAATGTTTTGGACGTTAGCGAGTCTGCTCTTTGGCTGCACCTTGTTCTTCTTCTTTGTAGCGGGAGATTTACTGTCTACATTTCAGGTCAACGTCCTGACCATTGTCCAGGTGGCGCTGGTGCTGATTGCGGGTGGGGTCGCTCAGGCGCACCCGCGGGCGGCCAGCCTGGTCTTGGTGTTGACTGCGCTGGCCGTGGTCTTGGCCATCCTCGCCGGTTGGGCAGGTGGTGGCGGTGCGATGCTGTTGCTGGCGCCGGTCTTGTTGGCGATGGTGGGGTTGGGTCCATTGGCCGCTGGTTATCTTAGTCTCGCGCTGGTTCTGTTGCTCTTTTCGCCTCTCTTTCCATGGCTCTATCCGATCACCCCAGTGGAGCAGGGAACGCTGCTCTTTTTGCTTGGGCTGATGGGGCTGGCAGCTTTCCTCAACCAACATCGGCACATGGAGTTGCTGGGGCGCCTCTTTGCCCTTTACCAGGGGAACCTGACGCAACTGGACGAGGCGCGCAATCACCGCCTGGCGCTCAACCAGGCCAATCAAGCGCTGGCGGAAGCGTACGTGCAGCTTGAACGGCTCAACAAGCTCTACCAGGCCATGCGCCTGGAGGCGGAAACGGCGCGGCGAGCCAAGGAGGAGTTTGTCGCCAACGTCAGCCATGAGCTGCGCACCCCGTTGAACATGATCATTGGCTTTAGCGAAATGATCTTGCACTCGCCGGCTACCTATGATAACCAGCTGCCGGGCCGGTTGCTGTCGGACATGCGTGTGGTCTACCGCAATAGCCAGCACCTCTCGCAATTGATCAACGATGTATTGGTGCTCAGCGCCGCCGAGTCCGGCTATATGAAGTTGAGCCAGAGCTGGGCGCCGGTGCTGGAGCTTGTCAACGAAGCGCAGGATGCAATCCAGCCCTTGTTTCAGGCCAAGGGGCTTGAACTGGTGAAAGATCTGCCCGACAGCGCGTTGATGGTCTTTTGTGACCGCTTGCGCATTCGCCAGATCTTGCTCAACCTGCTCAGCAACGCCGGGCGGTGGACCAAAAAGGGGGGCGTGGTGATCAAGGTCATGGCGATGAACGAAGAAGTGCGCTTCTGTGTCCACGATACTGGCCCTGGCATTGCCAAGGGCGATCACCGGCGCATTTTTGAGCCATTTCAGCAAAGCGGCAAAGCCACCA
>JAHDWG010000645.1 GCA_023384495.1 Caldilineaceae bacterium | reverse complement strand
GCCTACGCCTTTGCGCGTGTCCGTATCCCCTGGCGGGGACCACTCTTCATGTTGGTGCTCAGCACGATGATGTTACCCTATCACATCACATTGATTCCACAATACATCATCTTCCGAGAACTGGGCTGGCTGAATTCGTTCAAGCCCCTCATTGTACCCAGCTTCTTTGGCGGTGGCGCCTTTTTTATCTTTCTGTTGCGCCAGTTTTTTATGTCGATCCCGCGCGAGTATGACGATGCTGCCCGCATCGATGGTTGCGGCACCTTTGGTATCTACTGGCGGATCATCCTGCCACTCGCCAAACCCGCGCTGGCCACAGTGGCGATCTTTACCTTTATGGGCGAATGGAATGACTTTTTCGCCCCGCTGATCTACTTGAACACACCTGACAAATGGACACTGGCGCTGGCGATCAAGAGCTGGGAACTGACCCAACAATCTGGTCTTGGCTACAAGCCGCAACCCTATAACCATATTATGGCAGTTGCGACACTGATCACACTGGCGCCGATGTTGATGTTCTTCTTTACTCAACGCTATTTCGTCCAGGGCGTTGTTGTTAGCGGGATCAAGGGTTAGTTTTCGGAGTTTCTTTGTTGCACAAGGAGTTGATATGCTCACAACAGAACAGCAGGCGCACTTTGAAACATTTGGCTTCATTGTGCTACGCCAGGCTTTCTCACCAGCAGAGATGGCGGAAATCACCCGTGAATTTGACGACGTGTTGGCGGAAGACCGGCAGGGCCAGGCCTTTGATGGGGCAAAACGGCAGGGTGTGCTCGGCTTTATTGAAAGGCGCCCGCGCCTCACCCGTCTGGTCGAAGATGACCGGATCTATGAGCCGTTAGAGCAACTGCTTGGCTCCGGCTTTGTCTGGGTTGGCTCGGATGGCAACCTCTACGTGGGCGACACCAACTGGCACCCAGACGGCTCCAACTTGAATTACATGCGGATCAAGGTCGCCTTCTATTTGGACCCAGTAGCCAAAGAGACCGGCTGCCTGCGCGTGATCCCTGGTTCGCATCAGCCCCCGCTACACGAGCATCTCAAGCCGCTTATGGAGCGGCGCGGGGACGCAACGTGGGCGCCTTTCTCGGCGCTGCCCGCTGAAGTACCTGCCTTCCCACTAGAGTCACAACCGGGTGATGTTGTCTTTTTCAACCAGAACCTCTGGCATGCGGCGTTTGGCGGGCGCACCGGCCGACGCATGTTCACCTTGAATTTTGCGGCGCGACCAGTCAACGAAGGGCACATCGACTATTTGCAGCGTGTCTATCAAGGCAACCTCAAGAACATTCAACAGATGCAATATACACAAACTGGCCGGGTCTACACCGATGTATTTTTGCACAGTGACCGTCCCCGCATTCAAAGCATGGTGGGGAAATTGGTGGAACTAGGCTTCAAGTAAGTCAGATTCGTTGGCGTTGGCATCGCACCGCCACCCGCCCCTGCCCATTTCGCTGGACACACCCCACCTGCCAAGGGCAATCGCGAACTCTCTTGCCCACACCTGGCGCAGTTTATCGCCTCCGGCGTGACACCCATCGAGGCCCAGTGTGCATCTCGTACGTTCGCGATTGCCCCCCACCTGTTTGAGCGACTTGACATTTCGCACAGACCGCACAATAATCAGGTTGTGTGGCTGGTATATTTTTGTTCCTCCGCGCGTTGAATGCCCATGACACCCGTGACCTATCTTGACTTCGAACTAGGCGTCGCGCCGGCGCGCGACGGTAGCGTGACGGTGACGTTGCTCCGCTCGCCCGCAGGTGAGGCGCGCGCCGAGGCTGTGCTGCCCGCCGCGCCCCCATCTCTTGCAGATGATCCCCTGGCGACGCCAATCGAGCTGGCGCAAGATTTTGGCGCAGCGCTCTTCGACGCCCTCATCGGCGGTGAGATCCGCAATCGCTACGACGTGAGCCGGCAGATGGCCGCGGCCCAGGGCCAGGGGCTGCGCATCAAGCTGCGCGTCGATGCGCCTGCCCTGCCGCCGCTGCCGTGGGAGCTGCTCTACGATGCGCGCCTCGGCGACTTTGTTTGCCTCGCGCAGACCACGCCCCTGGTGCGCTATGTGGCGCTGCCGCAGCCACTGCAGCCGCTCCAGGTCGAGCTGCCGCTGCGCATCCTCGGCATGGTCGCCGCGCCCGAGGGCCTGCCCCCGTTGGACAGCGCGCGCGAACAGGCGCGGGTCGACGCGGCGTTGGCTCCGCTGCGCGCCGCGGGCCAGGCCGAATGGCGCTGGCTGGCCGGCCAGAGCTGGCGGGCGTTGCAACAGGCGCTCCAGCAGGGGCCGTGGCACATTTTCCACTTTGTAGGCCACGCCGGGTTTGACGCCGCGAGGGATGAGGGCATGTTGCTGTTGGCGGGCGAGCAAAACGAGGCCGCGCCGCTCTACGCCGGCGAGCTGGCCCGCCTTTTGGGCGATCACCGCTCGCTGCGGCTGGCCGTGCTCAACGCGTGCGAAGGCGCGCGTGTGGGGGAATCCAGCAACTTTTCAAGCGTGGCGCTGCGGTTGACGCAACGTGGATTGCCGGCTGTGCTGGCCATGCAATACCCAATCACCGACCGGGCCGCGATTGAATTTGGGCAGAGCTTTTATGGCGCGCTGGCGGCGGCGCTCCCTGTGGATGCAGCCACCGGCGAGGCGCGCAAGGCCGTGAGCCTCAGCCGGCCCGGCGCGATCGAATGGGCGACGCCCGTGCTCCACATGCGCGCCCCCGATGGCGTCCTGTGGCAGGCGCAAGCCAAACCGACCAAGGTGGAGGAAA
>JAHDWG010000058.1 GCA_023384495.1 Caldilineaceae bacterium | reverse complement strand
ACGATGAGACGATGGACGATGGACGATGGACGATGGACCATCGTCTGTCGTCTCATCGTCCATCGTCACGGAAATCGAGCCTCGAACTTGCTACGCATCCTTCCACACTTCGTAGAGCAGATCGTAGCTGGTGGGGTGTGCGATCACATTCTGGAATTCAGAGCGATAGATACGCCACACATTCAGCCAGAAGCTGTTGCCAATCGGCCCACGCTCCTGGAAAATGTCCTCAATCTGCGACATGATCTCGCGGCGGTCGGCCACATCAAGCGTGCTCTGCGCCTGGCGCAGCAGCCCCAGATACTCTTCGTCGGCCCAACGGGTTTCGTTCCAGGGCACCGGGTTGCCGTCGCCGTCGACATTGTAGCCGGCAGCCAGCACCATGGTGTCGAGCGGACGGTGCGTCCACGATGTAATGCCGAGATCGACCTCCGTCCAGCGATCCCAGTAGCCGCCCGGCTCGGTGATGTCCAGTTGGATGTCAAAGCCGCCGGCCACGGCCATCTCTTTGAGCGCCTGGGCGATCTCCGGCTCGGCGCGGTCATTCTTTGTCGCCAGGCTCACCTGAAGCGGGAGCGAAAGCCCCTTCTCGGCGGCATACTCCTCAAGGAGTGCGCGCGCCTGTTCGGGGTCATAGGCGGGGATGGGCTTCTCGGCGTAGGCGGGGTGCACCGGCGCAACGTGGGCGTCGATGGAGAGCAAGCCCTCACCATAGTAGGCAAGCTGTGTGATGCGTTCGCGATCCTGGCAGAGCTTGAGCGCGGTGCGGACACGGTTATCATCCCACGGTTCGAGATCGACGCGCATACGCAGCACAAAGCACTGCGCCGTGCCGATCGTGTCCACCGTAATCCCAGGGACGCCTGCCAACGCCTGCCAATCCTGCGGGCGGGGCTCGAAGATGGCGTCGATCTGCCCGGATTGGATGGCGGCGACGCTGGCGTCCTTGTCGATGGAGACATAGATCACCTCATCCAGATAGGGCAGCGGGCTGCCGTCGGCGCCCATGCGCCAGTAGTCGCTGCGTGCGCGGAGCACGGCGCGTTCACCCTCGGCGTATTCGGCCAGCGTAAAGGCGCCGGTGCCCAGCGGCTGGCGGATGAAGTCACCCTCGAAGTTGCGATGCAGCACAATCGCCGGGTAATTGAAGACATCTTCGGGCACGCTGATGCTGGGCTCTTGCAGATGGAGCTTGACGGTGTAGTCGTCCACCTTTTCCACGTTGTTGGCGCTGCCCAGATAGGAGAGGAAGCCCAACATGCTCGAACCGACATCGGGGTCCATCCACTGCTGGAAGGTGAAGAGCACATCATCAGCGGTGAATGGGTCGCCGTTGTTGAAGGTGACGCCCTGTTGCAGATAGAGTGTCCACTCGGTCACATCATCGTTGGCCTCCCAACGCTCCACCAGATAGGGGCGGGTAATGTTGTCGGGGCCGGTTTCGGTGAGGTATTCGCCTACCTGCCGCACGACATTGGCGCTCTCTGTCCACGACATGCGCGAGGGGTGGTCGATGAGTTGGAGCAACATGCCAGTGCGAAATGCGCCGCCGCGTTTGATGCCGCCGGCTGCGGCGGGGGCCGCGGCAGGGGCTGCCGGCGCAGGGGCCGCGGTCGGTGTGGCGCAGCCGGCCATGACATAGGCCGTGGTGGCCGAGGCGCCAAGCAGGGTTGCAAAACGCAGAAAATCGCGACGATTGATCAGCCCTTTGCGGAGATCGCTGGCCGCGTCCAACACGGCCGGGTGAATGCGATTGGACATCGTCATAGAATAGTTCTCCTTATCTATAGTAGCTATCTGTAGAAACGAAGCTTGTCGACACGGAATATGCAGAAGTGAAGTCTGACAGGTGAAGTCTGACAGGTGAAGTCTGACAGGTGAAGTCTGACAATCGAAACGAAAGCTGTACAGCTACCTGCGCAGATGACAAGAGCGCTACACAAGAACACTCAAAGCAAACAGCGACACTCGGACTTACTGCACGGAATTAGACGGATTGCGCTGGTTGAGGGAGTCGGTTGGGAGCCGGCGTATCAATCGCCGGAATAGGTCAGCGCCCGCTTCAGGTCTGTCTTGGGCAAAGCGCTGGCGTGCGCCAAATTATATACCAGCAGACAACGATCTTCAAACGATCAAGCCGGCCTGCGCTGCGAAGCAATCAAGCAGAACAGCCCATCAGGCGACTTCGCTAATCCAAATCAGCCCATACGCTTCGGGCGCAAAACCGGTGGGCCACTCTGTTTGCCGATTGCAGCGCGCCTGCTCCAAATTGGCATTGCGCAAATTGGCGCCGCGCAGATTGGCCCAGGCCAGGTTCACGCCACGCAGGTCGGCGTCGGCCAGGTCTGCGTCGCGCAGGTCGGCCCACGCCAGGTTGGCGCTACGCAAGTCGACGCGCTGCATATCGGCTTTGCGCAAGTCGGCGCCACAGCCATTGACCTGCTGCAGGTCAGCGTCGGGCAGGCTTGCACCGCGCAACACGCTGCCGAGAATCGTCGCGCCGGTGAGATTGGCGCCACGCAGGTCAGCGAGGGTGAGGTTTGACCAATTCAAGTTGGCGCCGCGCAGGTCAGCCTGCCGCAAATCCAATCCCGCCAACGTCTGCTGCATCAATTCAGCGTTTTGCAACACAATCTGCTGGGGTTTGGATTGCGTGTTTGGTTGCCGTGTCCCCGCTGGGGCTTTCTGTTTGCGTTGTGGGCTGTTGGTTTGACTCCTAATAGATGGTTCGTTTCTTGATTGCATAATTACTCCGATTCGCTGGCGCCCGGGGGCATACAGGGCAACCTTGTGGGCGCAAAAAACACTCGTTTCTGGCGCAATCACCCAGAACCGAGCAGCATCGCAACCCCAAAGCACATTCTGCTTTCCATCGGCATGCAAGAGGCTATCCGAAGGATACCACAAAGGATGGAAGGGATGGCCGATTTGGCGCCATCGACGAACGACCTCGCACGGATCGTCGAATAAGCATGGGCATCAATGCTCTGCCATCAGCAGCGCTGGCTTACCGTATCAAACTCTGGTGCTGATTGGCAACCGCAGAAAATTACAGCAGTGGGAACACTAAGGAGACAAAGAAGAGCGAACCACTTTGCCGCCAAAGCTCAACTTCGAGTAGAGAAAACGTCATCGTTGCCTCTGTGCCGCGCTTTTGATCACCATGCTTCTGATCAACGATGTTTTCAACCAATCATAAACTGGCGGAAAACAGAAAGGGCGCCCTCGATGCGGCTCGGTCTGGCATATGTATTCGATTGTAGGCCAAGCCTACCAGACATCTTTTGATCTGTCAAAAATCGTTGGGACGGGGATCGCCCCACTGGCAATGCGGGAAAAACAACCGTGTATGCATTGGCTTCAGACCACGCGCAACCACTGATAGGTATCCGGGTGGTCGCCAAAGTAGACGCCCGCCGACGCCGGGTCATACGCATCCACCATCGCCGGGGTGAGCGCGTTGGCAGCGGCGATTGCCCCGTAGAGCGCGGCGCTGGGCCGTGCAGCGCGCGCTTGGGTTTGTGGGTCCAGCGCAAAGAGACCAAAGCGGAGTCCCCACCCCTCATGCCATTCAAAATTGTCCACCAGTGTCCAATAAAAATAGCCGCGGACGTCACAGCCGGCGCGAATGGCGCGATGGATCTGATAGAGATGCGCAAGCAGCCAGCGTGGGCGGAGGTCATCATTGGCATCGGGCAGCCCATTTTCGGTGATGTACAGCGGCTTGCCCAGCGCGCTCAGTTCCATGCAGTGGCCATAGAGCCCATAGGGGTAGAAGAGGCTGTAGGGGCCATTGCGGCCGCGGTCCGAATATTCAGCGACCGGGGGGTGGTAATCGGCGCCGAAAAGCAAGCGCGGGTTGGGAGAGAACTGGACGATCTTGCTAGTGTAATAGTTGATGCCGACGAAGTCAAAGCTTTGGGCAAGCGTCGGGTGAAACTCACCCAGCCCTAATGGGGGACGCAGGCGGCCATCCACCGTACAGAGCAGCCACAGCCGGTCGATGAAATAGTCGCGCACGCCCGCCACATAGCGATGGATTGGGCGTCGGCTGCTGCGTCCGCGAAAGGCATGAAAGGCGTGCGTATACCCCACCTGCGCGTGAGGCTGCAAGGCGTGGATGATCTGATAGGCGGCGGCGTGCCCCAGCAGCAAGTGACGCCAGACCCGACGGGCGGCAGCCAGGTTGCGCTTCTGAGGCGGCCAGACCCCCTGCACCCACCCTTGCATTACATAAACGATTGGCTCGTTCATGGTCAGCCAGAAGTCACACAGGTCGCCCAATGCCTTGACGGCCGCACGCACGTACGCTTGGAAGCGGGGCGCGGCCTCGGCCCACTCCCAACCGCCGGCCCGCTCAAACCAGCGCGGGTTGGTAAAGTGATGGAGCGCCACCATCGGCTTGATGCCGCGGTCGCGCAATCCGCCCAGCATGGCCCGGTAACGGTCGAGGGCGCGATGGTCGATGCGCCCCGGCTCCGGCTCGATACGGCTCCACTCCAGGCTGAGCCGATGGGCGTTCAGGTGGAGCGCCTGCATGCGGTCGAAGTCTTGCTCGGCATTGCGCCACCAATCACAGGCCAGGCCACTGCGGTCGCCGCGCCAGATGGCGCCGGGCAATTGCTCAAACTTCCACCACTGGTTATAACAGTTGTCACCCTCAACCTGGTGTGACGAGGTTGCAGTTCCCCAGAGGAAGCCATCTGGAAAGGAGAGTAAATCGCGCATAGGCGACATCATACAACAGCCTCTGTGGCTGGGGGAAAAATGAATGGTTTACGATTTCAGCACACGACGGCCGGTTGCGGGCCGGATCTGAACAGTCGAATTCGGATAAGTGAAATTGTCAGTTGCCGCGCGGCGGTGGTACATTGGGTCTACGTGATCGATCCATCAATTCTTCATCAATTTGCACAGTCGATTTGTAGGGTTGGAAACCTGCTTCTGAGAGCGAGACGGCGCCGCAGCGACTTGATTGTCAACGCCTGAGGGCCCCTCTCCCGGCCAGAAGCCGGATCGGGAGAATCTCTGGGCGCCGTTACAGATTAGAGGTGTCCGTCAGCAAATCAAGATAGATTGTTTTCAAGATAGAGGAATGAAATGCAGCTACAGAACAAGACAGCCATCATTACCGGCGGCGGCACCGGCATTGGCCAGGCCATCGCCAAGGCCTTTGCGCAGGCGGGCGCCAATGTCGTCATCACCGGGCGCCGCCTGGACAAACTCAACGAAACAGTCGCCGCCATCGGTGGCGAGAATCCGGTGCACGCCTACGCCGTCGATGTGGCTGACCGTGAGGAAGTCAACAAGCTGGCGGGCTGGGCGACGGAACGTTTTGGGCAAGTGGACATTCTCGTCAACAACGCCGGCGTCAACGTGGTCAAACGGCAGGTGGCCGAACTAGAGCCAGACGCATGGGACTATATCCTCGCCGTGGGGGCCACCGGCGTCTTCAACACCGTACACGCGATTCTGCCCCAGATGCGGGCGCGGCAGGATGGGCTGATCATCCTCATTTCATCGCTGGCGGGGGTGCGACCGGCGCCATTGGGGGGCGCAGCCTACAGTGCGGCCAAGCACGCCGCCAACGCCTTTATGAAGGTGCTGAGCGTGGAGGAGAAGGACAACGGCATCCGCGCCACCATCATCGCGCCGGGCGAGGTCAACACGCCGCTGCTCGACGACCGGCCTGTGAAGGTGAGCGATGAGCACAAGGCGCGCATCTTGCAGCCCGCGGATGTGGCCGCGGCGGCGATCTTTGTGGCCAGCCTGCCGCCCCACGCCCATGTGCCCGAGTTGCTGATCAAGCCGGTGACGCAACTCTTTGTCTGAGGCCATCCTGGCGCCCGCACACAGGTGGGGCGCCTGGGCGCGGCTGTGGTATGATACACTGGTATGGGCAAGCGAATGGAGGTCAACATGATTCAGACCAAACCGCCTTTCTTTGGCGACGCCGAGCCGGCCTGGAGCATTGCCGAACTCTATCCACCACAGGGTGAATGGACAGAGGAAGAGTATCTCGCGCTGGAAACCAACCGGCTGGTTGAATATTCACACGGAAAAGTTGAGGTGCTCGAAATGCCAACACAAGGTCACCAACTACTGGTCGTGTTCTTGTTTGAGCTTCTCAAAGCCCATGTGAAGTCAGCTGCTCTGGGAACCGTGTTGCTCGCGCCGCTCCCGATTCAGTTGTGGCCCGGCAAGTATCGCGAGCCTGATGTATTCTTTATTCGGCGCGAGCATGACGACAGGCGCTTCGATCGCCACTGGCTTGGCGCCGACCTGGTGATGGAGGTGATCAGCCCGGGCGACCGCAAGCGCGACGAGGTCGATAAGCGGCGCGAATATGCCCAGGCCGCCATCCCCGAATATTGGCTGATCGACCCAGAGCATCGCACCGTCACCGTGCTGACGTTGGATGGCAGGCGCTATGCGGAGCACGGCGTCTTTGGCGAAGGCGACCACGCCCCGTCGCTGCTCTTGCCCGGCTTTACGGTTGACGTGACCGCGCTCTTTGCCGAGGCGCAGGCATAGTTCCAGATTCTTGATTCGATATACAGCGTTCGTTCGCACTTGGCTTGGAGGGCTTTCATGTCATCAACGGCGCGCCCGACCCCGCAATTGCCCGACCCGCGCAACGCCGACATTCTTGTCCATGTCGGCGGCCAGCTCGCACCCAGGGCCGAGGCCAAGGTCTCGGTCTTTGACAGCTCGGTGCAGGGGGGAGACGCCGTGTGGGAGGGCCTGCGCGTCTACAATGGGCGCATCTTCCAGTTGGATGCGCATCTGGACCGGCTCTTTGACTCGGCCAGGGCGATGGCCTTTGCCGAAACGCCCAGCCGCGCCGAGGTCAAAGAGGCCATCTTCGCCACATTGCGGGCCAACGGCATGCGCGACAACGTCCACATCCGCCTGACATTGACGCGCGGCATGAAGGTGACGTCGGGCATGAGCCCGCACCTCAACCAATATGGCCCCTGCCTGATCGTGCTGGCGGAGTGGAAGGCGCCCGTCTATGATCAGGATGGCATCCGGCTCATCACCTCGGCCATTCGCCGCAACCCACCCCAGTGTATCGACTCCAAGATCCATCACAACAACCTGATCAACAACATTCTCGCCAAGATCGAGGCCAATGTGGCCGGGGTGGATGACGCCATCATGCTCGACCTGCACGGCTTTGTCTCCGAGACCAATGCCACCAACATCTTTCTTGTCAAGCGGGGCCAGTTGTTGACGCCCCACGCCGATAGTTGTCTGCCCGGCATCACCCGTGGGCTGGTCATGCAACTGGCGCGCCAAAACGGCATTGCGCTCGTGGAGCGCAACATTTCGATTGCCGAAGTCTATAGTGCCGATGAGCTGTTTACCACAGGCACCATGGGGGAATTGGCGCCCGTGCTCTGGGTGGATGGCCGCGCGATTGGCGTGGGCGAGGTGGGGCTGCTGACGCGCCGCCTCCAGGCGCTCTACCGTGCGGAGACGGCGAACAGCGGCGAGCCGCTGCCATTTTGACTGGGGCGGTTTACAGGCGCAGCGGCAGCAAGCGAGCAGAGCGAACAACGACGTGAAGCGGTTCGTCCTGCTCGCTGCGAATCTGTCTGAAGCTGTTATGCCGGTTCAGCAACGGCTTCCTGCTTGATCAGCTCCAGCTCAATGTCAATCGTGATCTCATCGCCAACGAGCACGCCGCCGGTCTCAAGCGCCACATTCCAGGTGAGCCCCCAATCCTTGCGGTTGATCTTGGTCTGCGCGCTGAAGCCATAGTTTTCTGTACCCCACGGGCTTTTGGACTTGCCCTGGAACTCCACATTGAGCGTCACCGGCTTGGTGACGTCGCGGATGGTGAGGTTGCCATGCAGCTTCGCCTTCTCACCGTTGACCACATCGACACTCGTGCTCTTGAACGTCAGATAGGGATACTGCTCCACATTGAGGAAATCGGGCGAGCGGAGGTGAGCGTCGCGCTGCTCATCGCGCGTATTGATGCTGGCGGCGTCAATTTGAATGTCCACTGTGGTATTGGCCGGGTTGGCCTCGTCCAGGTTGATGGCGCCGGAGAGCGTCTCGAATTCTCCGCGCACCTTGGAGATCATCATATGCCGCGCCGAAAATTGAACGTGCGAATGAGAGGCATCAAGTTGCCATGCCATGTTTGTACTGTCCTTTCGCTTGGAATGTGAAACTGAAATGTGAAACCATACACAACGAACCGGCGCGGTCGCCTTCGACCTTGCCGGCAAAGGTTGACAAGCAACCCAAGTTTGGCGTAAAATACTTGATCAAGAAACAGTTGCAATGACAATTGTTGCTTGCGCAAGCATATTAGCGCGGCGTTGTCCGTTTGTCAAATACGACATACAAGAAATGAGGATTGCGATGATGGCCCACGAAGTAGGGGACCAAGATGTACGGCTGGCGGTCTGGCGCGCCTATCTACAGATTCACGCCGCCGTGATCAGCCTGCTCGAAAGCCACCTGCAGCGTGAAGAGGGGCTACCGCTGCTCTGGTACGATACCCTAAATCGGCTCGTATCCGCCGAGCACAAAGCCATTCGCTTGCAAGAGTTGGCCGAGGCGATCCACCTGAGCCAGAGCGGGTTGACCCGTCTGCTCGACCGCATGGTGGAAGCTGGCCTGGTCGAGCGCCGCCCCTGCGAACACGACCGCCGCGGCCTGTACGCCGCCATCACACCGGCCGGCGAGGCGAAACTGGACGCCGCGCGGCCGGTCTATCTGCGCGTGCTCGACGAGCACTTTTTGCGCCATCTCAGTTGCGATGAGGTGGCCGCGCTCAACAAGGTCTTTTCTCACATTGTCCGTGTCGAAGCCAACGGGGAGACGATGCATGTCCCAGCCCATGCGCCTGCCGCCCACTGAACAGCGCAACCCGCTCAGCGCCGAGTTGGACAGCCTGCCCACGCTCGACCTGGTGCGGCTGATGAACCGGCTCGACGCCACCATCCCGCTGGTGATCGCCGAGCAGTTGGAGGCCATCGCCCAGGTGGCGGATTGGGCAGCGGATCGGCTGGCCGCGGGCGCGCGCGTCTTCTATCAGGGCGCGGGCACGAGTGGGCGGCTGGCCGTGCTCGATGCGGTGGAGCTGCTGCCCACCTTTCGCCTGGCGCCGGGGCGGGTGATCCCGTTGCTGGCCGGTGGTGAACAAGCGCTTACCCGCTCGATCGAAGGGGCCGAGGATGACGAACAACTGGGGCGCGCCGACCTGCTGGCGCACCAGTTTGACGCAGGCGACTTGCTCATCGGCGTGGCGGCCAGTGGGCGGACGCCCTATGCGCTGGGCGGGCTGCGCTATGCGGCGGAGGTGGGTGCGGCCACGGCGGCCCTTGTCTGCAACCCGCAGTCGCCCATGGCGGCGGCGGCGCAGGTTGCGATTGAACTGGTCACCGGCCCCGAGGTGCTCACGGGCAGCACGCGGCTGCGCGCCGGCACCGCCCAAAAGCTGGCGCTCAACATGATCAGCACGGCGGCCATGGTGCGGCTGGGCAAGGTCTACGGCAACCTGATGGTGGATGTGCAGCCCACCAATGCCAAGTTGCGCGAGCGCGCCGCGCGCATCGTGCAGGAGAGCACCGGTGTAGACGCTGCGCGCGCCCGCCAGTTGCTCGACCAGGCCGGCTGGCAAGTCAAAACCGCCGTGGTGATGGAGCTAGCCGGGGTGGGCGCCACGGAGGCTGGGCGCCGCCTGGACGCCGGTCAGGGCCGCGTGCGCGAGGCGTTGGCTCTGTGACACGCGGCGCGGCCATGCGGCTAACTGCCCCCTTGCCGGCCTGGGCGCAGCAGCACATAGATCGTATCATCCTCGATCTCAATGGGGAAGAGGCGCAGCCGGCGTTTGTCCACCAGGCAGGCGCCGGTGAGCAGATCGAACTCCCATTGGTGCCACGGGCAGGCGAGGATTTCGCCCTCGCGGCCCCATCGGAACTCTCCCGGTGGCGAATCAAGTGTGGTGCCCCGCACATAGCCCCGGCAGACGGGCGCCAGCTCGTGTGGGCAGACGTTGAGCACGGCGCGATAGTTGCCTTTGACGTTGAACAGGCCAATCGAGCGCCCGTCGATCTCAACGATTTGGTGCGTATCTGGCGGCAAATCCGCCACCTTGAGCGCCGGCCAGCGCCGGTACCCCTGTAGTTTTCGTCCCATCTGCACTTCCTTCAACTGGAAAAACAGCAGCAACACAGAGAACACGGAGAAGGCACAGAGGACACCGAGAGGATCTCACTGGCCTAGGTTCTCTCTGTGCTCTGGTATGATGGATGCACAGCGCCGAACTCTGTGCATCTCTGTGAATCCTCTACGTTCTCTGTGTTGCTGCTTTTTGTCTGCTATGCAAACACCCGTTCGGGCTGCGGCAGCTTGTAGAGGGCGGAGGCATTCCCACCCATGACCTGTGGGCGGATGGCTGTGGGGATAAAGCGTGCGGCAAAGTCGGGCGTGTCGCCATCCCAGTGGGGATAGTCGGTGGAGAACATCAACATGCCCCCGGCGTCGAACATGCCCAGCATGGTCTCCAATTGGGATGGGTCTTCAGGCTCTTCGATGGGCTGAGTTGTGAGCAGGACATGTTCCTGAATGAACTCGCTGGGGGGCCGATTGAGCCAGGGCGCGGTCATGCGCAGCGCCTTCCAGTTTTTGTCAAAGCGCCACATGATCGGCGGAACCCAAGAGACGCCCCCTTCGATCAGCACGAATTTGAGCGTGGGGAACTTGACAAAGACCCCCTCCACCACCATGCTGACCAGATGGCCAATATAGCTCTGCACCAGGTCGGTGTGCCATTCGAGATAGCTCGATGGGTAGCCCACCGCCATGGGCGCGCCGGACATCCCTACCCCCTCGGTGCCAGGGTGGATAGCGATGGGCAGGTCGTATTCGGCGGCAGCGGCATAGATGGGGTGGAAGAAGCGCTGCCCGTAGGGGATGCGCGAGGCGCTGGGCATGAGCACCTGCACCACCCCGGGGTGGTCGCCCAGCCGGTGGATCTCGCGTACGGCCAGTTC
The DNA here is from genome assembly GCA_023384495.1 of Caldilineaceae bacterium. Lineage (GTDB taxonomy): Bacteria > Chloroflexota > Anaerolineae > Caldilineales > Caldilineaceae > CFX5. The sequence continues at coordinate 13,345 of JAHDWG010000058.1, read as the reverse complement.
CACATCGTTGGGGTAGATCACCAGCGACGTGCGATAGCGTGGGTCGGCGGGCAGCCAATCTTGCACCATGATGTCGTTCACCGCTGCGATCATGGCTGCGGCATAGTCAGCCTCGGGCGAGAGGCCATAGTGGAGGCTGTTGCCGGGATTCAGAATCCCATAGTCAATGTCATACTCATCGAGCAAATAATGGGCCAGCGCGCTGGGGTCCACTTCGATGCGGCCGCCGTCGGGGAGCACTGCGTCGGCGCGGTTGACGCCGCCGGGGTTCCAATAGCCCATCGTCCCCGAGGCGCGATTGCCGCCAGCATAGCGGGTCCGCCACGGTTCGGGCAAAAAGTCAACCATCCGTTCGGCAACCACACCGGGGTGGATGTCGGTGTCAACAATTGGGTAGTCCTGTTTCATGGTTTGGCTTTGTTCGCTTTCTGAAAGAAGAAGTGTAACAAAGAACGGTAACAAGGTTGGGTCGAGGGCGCCCTGCAGCCCCTAGTTTGCACGGGTTGAAACCCGCGACTGCCAGAGCAAAGCGCCCGCAGGCGCTGCAAATCCAATCGCGACGGCGACTCTTCGCTGTCGGTCGCCACGCCCTGAGGCCCCCGATCCGTTGCCGATAAACAGTGGCCGCTACTGAATAGTTTACACTTTTTCCACGAAACGGTGAAACAACAGAACAGGAAAATCGCGGAGAAGACGCAGCCTGCACCGAACAACTGTCCTGAAAAGGGAGCCAGACAGAGAACACAAAGGGCGCAGAGAAATAGGCAATGGCTCGTCCTGTGCACAATATCCTCTGTGCGCTCTGCGCCTCCTCTGTGTTCTCTGTGTTCCTGCTGTACGCCGCGCCCGCCTTGCGCGCAAACGCCAGATAGATTGACATGCCCGCCAACTGCATGTTAGACTTGCGCCACCATACCACTCACTTCCATTTACCTCCGATCAAAGCCGGCTGAAACTGCACGAAGGAGAGAAAGCCATGCAAGAGAAGACCACAGCGACGCCCGCCATGAGCCGCCGCGCATTCCTGCGCAATTCGGCGTTGGGCTTGGGGGCGCTCACCCTGGCGGCCTGCGCCGCGCCCGTGGCCGCGCCAGCCGCACCGGGCGCCGCCGCGCCCGAGGCAGCTGCGACCAACATTACCTTTCTGACTCAGGGTGGCGTCGATTCGGAAAATCGCTACATCCCGATCCAAGAGATGTTTGCCGAGGTTGACCCCAACGTCACTGTCGAGATGATCTGGCACCCTGGCGGCGCGATTGAAATTCAGCAGAAGCTGCTCACCATGATCGCCGGTGGCGAAGCGCCGGACATGTATTGGACGCACACCTACATCAACCCAGGCCTGGCCAAGCGCAACGTGCCGCTGGCTCTGGACGATCTCTTTGCCAGCGACACCAGTTGGAGCATGGACGACTATTTTGCCGCGCCGATTGCCGACTTCCAACTGGACGGTAAGCAGTACGCTATGCCGCGCGAGACGACAAGCTCGGTCATGATCTACAACAAGACGCTCATCGAAGAGAGCGGCGCGCCGCTCCCCACCGAAGATTGGACGTGGGATGACTTTGTCGAGATCGCACGCACCGTCACCCGGGGCGAAGGCGCGGAAAAGGTCTACGGGGTGGCGAACTTCAATGCCAACGCCTACACCTTTGTGCGCGTTTGGCAGAAGGGGGGCGATGTGGTGAGCGACGACCGCACCCAGTTCACCATGAACGAGGAGCCGGGCGTGGCCGCCGTGCAGTCGATTGCTGATCTGATCCACCAGGATGGCGTACACATCACCGGCGCCGAGCTGGCCGGGCGCCCCTTTGCCGAGGTCTTCCTCACCGGCACCATCGGCATGTTCCCGCAGTTCTCGGTCTTTTCGGCGATTCTGCCGGCGGAGTTCGAGTGGGATATCACGCACATGCCGCACAACGCCGACGAAGCGCGCACGACGCGCGTCGCCTCGGCGGGCCACAGCATCTATTCGGGCACGCAGAAGGTCGAAGCGGCCTGGTCGTGGCTGCGCATGGTCGAAAGCCAGGCCGCCTTTGAGCACCTGGCCGCTACCGGCCTAAGCGTCCCCTCGCACCGGGCTGTGGCCGAAAGCCCGGCCTACCTGAGCGAGGATACGCCGCCCGAGTCCAAGCACGTCTTCCTTGAAGGGCTGAACTATGGCCGCCCCGAGCCGGTGGCCGGTGACTGGATTGGCGTCCACCGTGAGATCACCTCGGCGCTGGAGGGCGTCTATGGCATCAGCGCGCGCGACCCCAAAACGGCGCTCGATGACATCGCCGACCTGGTGAACGACCTGATCGCGGCGGAGCCGGCGGCGTAGCGGGGATAAGCGATTCGAGGGGACTTGGCGAGATTGGCGAAATTTCAGAGCGTGAGGCGCTGTCTCCTCCCATTTCTTCAGCTCCCCTGATCTGCCAAACTCACTGGAGCACAGATTGAATTTGTAGCGGCGGTTTCCGGGCGTCCGCCGGGCGCGCCACCCCGACTGTAACCAACAGCGGTATGGAAACTGCCGCTACGGATTCTCGATCGACTGAAATCCCTCTCGATTTCGTGATTCAACCTGAGGAAGAGATGAGTTTTGCGTCAATTCCAAAGCCCCGCCGCGGTCGTTCGCTTTTGTGGCGTGAGCATGTAGATGGCTATGTTTTCATCCTACCGTGGATGATCGGCTTCTTTGTCTTCGTCTTCGGCCCGATGGTGGCGTCGCTGCTGATCAGCTTTATGCATTGGGAAATCGTAACGCCACCGCGATGGGCAGGGTTCGCACAATATGTGCGTCTCTTCAACGACAGCCGCTTTTATCTGTCGCTCTACAATACCGCCTATTATGTCTTTATTGGCGTGCCATTGCACTTATTCCTGGCGTTGCTCGCCGCGTTGGCCATGAACCTCAACCTGCGCGGCATCCGTTTTTACCGCACCGTCTATTTCATCCCCAGCATCACACCGGTGGTGGCGAGCTCGCTCCTCTGGCTCTGGATCTTCAACCCGGAGTTTGGGCTGGCCAACGCCGTACTCAACCGCCTGGGCCTGCCTTCGCTCTACTGGCTGCAAGACCCGCGCCTGGCCAAGCCGGCCTTCATCATCATGAGCTTCTGGACCATCGGCGGGCAGATGGTGATCCTGCTGGCCGGGCTGAAGGGGATTCCCAAGGCGCTCTATGAGGCGGCGGAGATGGATGGCGCCGGGCGCTGGGCCTCGTTCCGCCACATTACGTTGCCCATGCTCTCGCCAGCCATCTTCTTCAATCTGATCCTGGCTATCATCGGCGCCTTCCAGGTCTTCACCCAGAGCTACATCATCACCGGCGGTGGGCCCGAAAACGCCACGCTCTTCTACGTGCTCTATCTCTACCGCATGGCCTTTGAAAACTTCCGCATGGGCTATGCCTCGGCGATGGCGTGGGTGCTCTTTGTGATCATTCTCCTCTTCACCTTCATTCAATTCCGCCTGTCGGATCGCTGGGTCTTCTACGAGGGGTCGGTGCGCGAGTAGGCCAGCAGGTAGACGTGTACGTAGATAAACAGGGAAACGAGTAAGACAGGAATCTTATGACGGCTCCAGCTTCAATCGAGCAAGTTTCGCCCTCACTGACCAAACCGCGGCAAGGGTCGCAGCTCATGCGGTCGGTGGTGACGTCGCTGCTCTGGCACCTTCTGCTCAGCGCGTTCGGGATTGTGCTGATTGCGCCGCTCGTTTGGCTCATCTCCACGTCACTCAAAGAGCCGAGCGCGATCTTCATGTTGCCCCCGCGCTGGATCCCCAACCCCATCCGTTGGCAAAATTACCCAGAGGCATTGGCCGCGCAACCCTTTTTGCGCTTTTTTCTCAACACACTCAATATCACCTTTTTCGCCACGCTGGGCACGGTGTTGACGGCTTCGATGGCGGCGTTTGGCTTTGCGCGGCTGCGCTTCCCGCTGCGCTCATTCTGGTTTGGCGTGGTGATCTCGACGCTCATGCTGCCCAGCATCGTGACGCTGATCCCCACCTTCATCCTCTTCCGCTGGCTGCGCTGGATCGACACCTTCTACCCGCTCATCGTGCCGTACTGGTTTGGCGGCGGCGCCTTTTTTATCTTCTTGCTGCGCCAGTTCTTCCTCACCGTCCCGCTGGAGTTGGACGAAGCCGCGCGCATCGATGGCGCCAGCAATTACCGTATCTATTGGCAGATCATCCTGCCGCTGGCCAAGCCAGCGCTGGCCACCGTGATCATCTTCAGCATCATCAACCATTGGAACGAATTTGTGCTGCCGCTCATCTATCTGCATAGCAGCAGCAAGTGGACCATGGCGATTGGCCTTCAGGGCTTCTCTGACCTCTATTCCACCCAATGGCACTGGCTTATGGCCGCCTCCACGGTGATGGTCGCCCCGCTGATTCTCCTCTTCTTCAGCGCGCAACGCTATTATTTGGAAGGCATCCACATGTCTGGCATCGCCGGGCGGTAGAACCCATCCGAATGACGGGTGCGAGTCACAGCAGCTACACGTACGAATAGAGTTGGTCGCAGAGTTTTATTCGAATCGGTGCGTAGTAGGGTTGGGTGGCGGTGGAGGCGCGGCAGGGTGGCCCATACGGTGGACGGGTGCAGGCGATCCCGTTTGCAAGCTGGCCGGCACAAGCAGATCAAGCAGAACGCTGTGGTCACCCACCGTGACGTTGCGCACTTCAAGTTGAGACCAATAGAACGAAACTTGATGCCTGCCCGATTGTGTGATGGGGATGGCGTAGCCGCCGGCTGCGGAAGTTACTGCATAATACTCGTTGCTATCCACGATAATCGTAACACCTCCACTTCCTTCGCCTGGGTCATAGCGACCATCCCCGTTCAGATCATTCCAGACTGTGCCAACCAGAAAGCGATTGTAATGATCTAGGCGACCCACCGCCGCGCTGCAATAGTTCCCCGTTGTCACTAATGGGCCAACGCGGGTTGCGCTATCGTTGTCTTCTGCCATAGCGATGCCGACATTGGTGTAGTCACCGTCGACAGACATAATTGCCATGCGATGACCACGCCCCGCCTGCATGCCGTCTGGGCTATTGCCACCCCAGTCGATATTGAAGCCGGCATGAGCGTACAGTGCGTTGTGCGCATAGGCAAACACATTGGCCCGCGCCTGGCGACAGAAAAAGCCGGCTTCCACTATCCGTTCGAACTGCCCTTGATGGTCCTGTGTGTCTCGCATAATTAGATCGGTTGAATGGGCGTGGGCTGCCGCATAGAGGCGATTATCGAATGCCGCCGGCGGGCGCGCCGGGTAGCTGGCGAACTCAGCGGCCAATACGGCTGTATTGACATTGAAGTAGGCGCGTGGATTCGCAATATCCGGATCATCCGTTGTAGCGAGCCAAATTCCTTCTTCAGTGGGGTTAGCCCGCGCCCGATTCATCAGCCACATCATTTGTTGTTCTAGGCCGTTGGGATGGACGCCGTCAGCCGTCATATGAAACGTCCATTCTCGCCTGTCGCCAATCTCTGGAACCGGCGTTTCGGCCGATGACTCCATATACACAATTACCGGCAGATAAAGGAATTGGCCGAGCCCCAGAATCGGCGCCAGGTCGATCAGCGGCGCATCTTCTGTGTGCGGATGTACGGGCGCCGCTGTATCGAGGACGAAGGAAATCACCACCACCGGGTTGACCTGAACAGACACGGTATAGGTTCCCGGCGCCAGGCCGGCTGTCCCGAGAACAAAGCGTAGTGCGCCAGCCGCATCGGTAGTGAGTGTTGCAACGGAATTCCTATCGACGCCGACAGTCGCGTCAGCATGGGGAGGGAACCCGGTAGCTTGGATGGTGAAGTAGCTGCCGGGCGCGCCGACCGAATGATCGATCGCCAGGCTGGCCAACCCTTCTGCAAGCGTCTGTCGCGCATCTGCCGAAAGCGGCCAGCGCCATTCAGTGGCAAATAATTCGGCCAAATTTTCACCGGCGGCCAGCGAGGCTGCAATCACAAAATTGTCCACCGCATCTTGGGTGCTCTGGGCGGTGGGCCGGTTGGCGACTTGCTGCCACAGGGTGGGGATAAAATCGCCGCCATAACGACGGCGCAACTCAAAGAGATGGGCGGCAAACAGATCACTGGCCCCCAGCCCCATCGGATTAGCCGGCGCCCGATCAATGGCGAGCGTATTGAACCAGTCAAGCGTGGCATCGGCTACATAGCGCGCCAGCATCCCCTCGACCTCGGCCTGAAAGTGGGCAAAACTTTCGCCGCGGAAGGGGCCCCCAGCCACAGCGGCCGCCTCCATGGACAGGAAGCGCATAAAGACTGCATAGCCGGTTGTTATGGCGCCCGTTGCGTCATCCCCTTTATATTCGATGGAGTCGCCATAGAACCAGAAATTGCGTCCCAGTTCGTAAAAGACTACCTGATCATACTCATCGTTGTCGCGCACACCATTGTAAAGGATGGCGAAGCTCTCATGGGTCAGTTCGATACCGGTCCAGCCCAAAAAACCACAGCCGGCGCCCCGCCCGGAACAAGTGGACGGCGCCACAGCCACCGTCGCCCGGCCGTTGTACTGATAGTGGGGCGCAGGTTCGCGCCCGGTCGCCTGCTGATAATAAGCGTAGGCCCCATCGATGGCCGTAACGATCCGGGTGAGCACTGTCTCATCCAAATCCGGATCGGCGACAAGTAGGGCGATCTGCTCGCCTTCGTATGGATAGAGTTGCAGCTCCAGACCGTCAAACGAGGTGTAGGCATAGGGGGTGGCCCCGGTCGCGCTCGCCGTGAACTCCACCGTAAGCGCCTCAAAAGAGGGGACGGTCACACCCTGGCTGGCCGGGGTGAAGCTATATCCAACCTTACTAGGCGTGACGGTATAGTCGCCAGCCGGCAAACCGTCGAACGTAAAGATGCCCTCCTGATTGGTTGTGGCCGAAAAGCTGCCGGCGCCGGAGAGAGCCGAAATGGTCACATCGCGCAGCGACCCACCGGTGTCAAGCGCCACATGGCCGATCATGCTGCCGCTGTTGGCCGGAGTTCCATAGACCTCGATCTCGCCGATAAAGAGCCAGTCGGTGAAAAAGTTGGTGCGCGTTTTGCGCAGGATCACCTCGACTGTGGAAAGACGAGCCTCACCGATTTGTTCAGTCCAGGCGCCACTGAAGGCGCTTCCCGGGTTGACCGTTGTTGCACCAAAGGGGGTGACCAGCTCATCGGCGCCCCACGTATCGCCAAACTGGACATTGCCCATGTTGTAGCGGATGCGTGTGATGTCGTATTCACCACCCAGGTCGATGGTGACGGTGACTTCCAGCAACTCGTTGTAATCGTTGTTGACATAGCCGACGACGCCATCAGGTAGCTGCGTCGAGGCCGGTTCATAGACCAGGCTGCCGTCGGTAATGTCCGCCGGGGAGATGCCCGCCCCTATAGCGGGATCGTCGGCGCCGTTGGTGGTGACGGTCACGTGTTTGCCGAGGCCAATGTTTTGGGGCTGGGATGCAGCGACGCTGGTCGGAACCGAGGCGAGCAGGCCGCAGATGACCACGCTCGCAGTCATGATAGCGGAGCAGAGTCTGTAACGGGGGTTGCCGGTCAAGCTTGGTGACATACGCTTTCCTATCTACAAGATTTGTGATTGTTACAAAGAGAGAATTGCCAGTACTTTCAAACATCGTCAGGCAACAAAGGCAGCATGGCGCCAGCGACCGTTCACTTTGACACGATGGGCAGATAGAGGTGACCGCCTTCGGCAGCGGCCACCTGCTGCCGGACCAGGGCCTGGTTATCCACCGGGTTGACCTCAATGGTGTTGGTGGTGGCGCTGCCGCGCACTTCGATATGGTCTCCACCGCTGACCTGGAGACTGGCAGTCAGTTCGACCCGGCCACCGGCGGCAATGGACCCAAGCTGGCACTGGTCACCGGAACAGGCGCCCTGGCTAGCTGATAGGATAACCAATGTAGCCCCGGTCACCGGCGAGAGGGTAAAGCGCACCAATTCGGCAGTGTCTGGCCCGTCGTTGATGACAGTGAAGCTCAGTGCAGCCGGCCGGCCTGCGACCAGCGGTGACGCCACGCTGCCCTGGACCACCAGGTCGACTGCTTCACCCACCAGGTTGTCAACCTCGTTGGTGATGATCGGCTCGTTGGTGTCAAAGACGATGCTGGCCTGGTTCTTGACCACCGTGCCGGAGGCGATACCGGGTTTGGGTCGGATGGAGAAGGTGACATAGCCCATGCCCCGACCGCTGCCGTCTTCGGGTGGCAGGAAGCCGGCCAGGGGGTCGGCAGGAAAGTCGCCAGTAGCGTCGTCGATGGTCTTGAGATTAAAGATGTGCCTGTCGTCAGGATACCTATTAGCCAGGATTAGCGGACCATGCCTTGATAGAGAACATGGCTTTTACTTTTCCTCAAAATCCACTCACATCGACAGGTGTAAGCCGGTGAGTGGTTGTGCCATCGCCTAACTCACCATACTGATTCAACCCCCAGCATTTGACGCCACCACTGCTTGTGAGCGCACAAGTATGCCGATATCCTGTGGCAACGGCCTGCACCCCACTTGCCAATCCACTCACATCGACAGGCGTATGCCGGTCAGTGGTTGTGCCGTCGCCTAACTCACCAGACCCATTGGCCCCCCCAGCATTTGACGCCACCACTGCTTGTGAGTGCACAGGTATGATGCTCCCCTGCGGCAATGGCCTGCACCCCACTTGCCAATCCACTCACATCGACAGGCGTATGCTGGCTATAATTGCCCCCCCAGCATTTGACGCCACCACTGCTCGTGAGCACACAGGTATAAGTCCACCCTCCGTCAATGGCCTGCACACTACTTGTCAATCCGTTCACATCGACAGGCGTATGCCAATCAGTGGTTGTGCCGTCGCCTAGCTGACCATACCAATTATTCCCCCAGCATTTGACACTACCACTGCTTGTGAGCGCACAGGTGTGATGTGTCCCTGCGGCAATCGACGATGTCGGGCTGGGTGCTGGTGGAATCATCGCGCCGGTGAAGTTCACATTGTTGGCAGCGTCGGATGGTAGGGTAACTGTTTGTTGCGTGGGCGTAATGGTCCAACCCGTCCGAATGGCTGTGACTTCGTAGACGCCTGTGGGGAGGTTAGCAATTGTGTGGTGGCCATCTGTGTCTGTAGTGGCAGTGAAAACCTGTCTGGCTGTAGCTGGTTGGATGGGCAGCGCAGGCTGCTGCTCTACTGGGGCTTCAGAATCGATCAAAGCAGTTGTTGCTAGCGGAGATTCCTTAACGGGTATCGTCCGTTGCTGACTGCTACCCATAGTTAAGGGCAGGTAGATGCGGGATTCTCCGGCAAAGGTCAAAGCTTCAACTTTGGCGGGGTATTCCTGATTCCCGGCCCGGTCCACGCTGTAAGCCTGTACCGACGTTGCCTGACCTGGAGAAACTTGTATAGGCGTGCTGTACTCCTGCCAACTTTGTCCTCCGTCCAGGCTGTAGTAGCTCATAAGCACGCCCGCGTTGTCGTCTATTGCGGAGAGTGTCACGGTGGCCGGCCCGGTGTATTCACCCTGATCGTTCTGTGGCCCCTGAACGGTGAGGGTTGTGGTGGGCATGGTCGTGTCTTGGAGTTGGGCAGGCTCTGTAAGGACAACATCAGGTGCGATAGAAGTTTCTGACACGCCATCGCCGTCTTCGTCTAAGATGAGCGTTAATTGTTCCAGGCTGTCATCCAATGTTAATGATGCTATGCCCCCTTCCTTGGAAGGCACATTTACAAACACTGCCTGCTGATGGGGAACAAAGCTTGGCTCTGTGGCAAGTTTTTGCAACTCTGTTGCTTTGATCTCTAAGGGTGTCTCGGTCTGTTGTTGTATAGTGGTGATGTAGGTTCCTCCTACCGGCAACATGACAAAGATCTGCTGGCCAATGATGTCATATGTAGCCCCAGCTATCTCATTGACGATAAAACCATTTTCATCAATGCCTATGCGTCGTCCAATGTCGTCTATTACATAGACCATCGCCTCCCCTCGCACTACGAGTTGCAGATAGGGGGAAGATTCTTCGTTGTGGCCGGCAGCATGTAACGAAGCTTTAGGTGGCTTCCCAACTAGAATATTCTGGATTGCAGCAACAATAGCTTTGTCCTGGAGAAGACTACCATGCCCTTCCTCAACCTCTCCCTTACCAAATCGAATAATGTGAGCAGGGCCACTCTTATTGGGTAAACTTGCACTGCTATATGGAACTGTCTCATCCCCTAGAGTGACCCCAAAATCAAAACAGATGTCTGGAATCAGCCCCCATGGGCCTACCCCACAGTCATATTCTCTAATCCGACTATAGGTTGGTAAGTGTTCGGCAGCCAACACGTAGTAGTCAACACCATTCAAGCCACTATTAAAGTCATCCAAATTAGCATGCAATTGGGATGCTTCATTGATTAGTCCGCCATTTTGGCTGTGGTACTTCCCTTTGTTGTTGACGAAAAAATTTCGGGTGGCAGAGAAGGAATTCAAAAGCCGGTCATGATCCCGATAGTATGGACCATCGCCATATTGAAAATAAGCGTCAGAGGGTAATAGTTGCATTGCCCCTGGAGAATTCTGAATAATCTGCGAGATGATCGGCAAGGCTGCATAGCGACTCTCAGTGAGTGGGATACGTACGAAGTTTGGCAACAATCCTGTCCGGGCAACCAGTGCCAGCTTAGGTGCACCCCAGTATGGAGTTCCCACCGTAATCACCTTTGCCACCATCTGTGCTCGCTGGGAATCAGCAATGAATGTTCGAGCCAGCAGGCCACCCATGCTATGGCCGACTAGAACGACCTGATCAGCACCCAGAGCACTGATTGTAGCACTGATTGTCTCTTGCAGTTTGATAGCACTAGGTTCCAGACTCAGGCGCCAGTCATAGGGAAAAGTGATAACTTGATACTCAGCCTGTTCCAGAGCCTTGATAAAAGAACCGTAAACATCGTGATCACCACTATCCATAATGCCAATCGGGGTTATCTGATCGCATTCATCTTGCGGTTCTGGCTTGTCCGGCTGTAAATATAACGTGTTGCCAGTCGCAATGAACCATGCCTGGCCATACCTGCCATCTTGCAACCAGATTTCCCCTGACCCTCGCAAGCTACATGAGATCACATCGCGGGGGGTATTTGCTAGCCGGGATCCCATGACACCGGGAAGAAGGATAATAGGGTATTTCGTATCTTTCTTCGTATCTTTCAATGTAGCGGTGACGGTCACGCCGGCAATTCCATTTCCATTATCATCAGTTACTCGGCCAGAAATAGTGTTGAGGTTGGCCTGACTATGGGTGGACATGATACCTATTGACGCTTCCCTGGCGACCGGACTCTGGGCAACCGACGGCATAATCGAACCCTGCAACAAAAATACAAAGGTAAGCAAGCCAGTTATCAATTGTCGTGGATTCATAGGAACCTCTCTTCGTATGCCGGGAAGGAACCTAATCAGCAGTAGCCCGCTGCTCAGCAAACTGGCGAAAATAAGCAGCAATTTCGCCATATACGTCACCCGCACAATGCTCATCGGCCTCGAACTCGGCATCGATGACATCGTAGCCAGCCTCGGTGTAAAACTGAACCGCATCCTTGACATTCTCACGCACAAAGTCGCCACTGGCGTAGCTAAACTTCAACTGCGTGGATGCCATGACCACCGGCAAATCTGCATAGGCCTGGGCGAAATCGTCTTGGTCTGTATGCCTACGGAATGTCCCGGATGGCATATAGCCGCCGCAGTTCAATAGGACATAGGCTGGATAGCGATCTCCCATGGCAGGCAGGAATTGCCACGAATAGAAGATGGAGCCGCCAGATGCCCCTGCGCCGACCAGCCGGTTGCGGCAGAGATTGTACTCGGCGAATAATTGGTCGAACGCGCCGGCAAGTAAGTCCGCTGTGGTATCGACAGCTCCTGTCCACCAGGAACGGTTCAAAGAGAGCCTTTGCTCTTCTGTATGCAATTGATGCCAGACCGTAGGTGATGCCGGTATGAACAAAACCCATCCCTGCTCGTCAATGAACTCAAGTATCTCTTCTGAATAGATGATGCTATCACCGCTGTCGCCGTGCAGGTAGAACGCCAGGTGCGTTGGCGTTTCCGGGTCGTAAGCTTCGCCGATGATCAGCGCAGCATCTAGCCCGGCAACTGTCGTCTCATAGCTCCCCGGCTCAAATCCGCCTGTTCCCAAGGAAGGTTGGCAGTCTGACCCATTCCCGCCTTTTGCATGGACAACCATAGGCAGGAACACCGGGAGCGTAATGGCCTCCAGCGTGACATCATCGATCATCCAGTGGCTGGCGATAGTCTCATCCAGACGTACTTCAAATTGAAGATAGAATGAGCGCCCGGCAAATTCACTGAGATCGAGTGAGGCGGTTACCCAGCCAGCACTCTGCTGCCCGGCGCATAAGTCATACTCGACGAGGGTCAACGTTGGCAGCGTTAATTCCTTGATGCGGACATAGGCTTTGTCCAGGCCGCAGGACCCCGTAGAGCGAATCTGGTAGTGGTACGATAGCATTGCCGTAGCGCCCGCCGGGATCATCACTAATTGGCTCAAACGGCTGGATGTAAAGCTGGCCTCGGTGCTTTCATACGGCAAACAAGGTGGCAAATCGCGGGTAGGCCCAAGTACTGCCATCGAGCGACCCGAAAGGGGGATCACATCCAGGTAAGATTGTTGCACAATCGTGAAGCTATAGGCACAAGGAGTAGAGGCAACTGAATGCTCGATCCAACCTGTATCTGAACTCTCTTCAAATCCGCCGTTCTGAATCAGCTGATTAGAAGCCACAGAGCTGCCTATGCTGGCAAACGCTCGCAAAGCTGGACGGGCTATGCTAGCGGAAAAGCTGCGGAGTGGAAGGCTGGAAGTCAATACAGCGATACACACCAACAGAAAAAATATGCGCCTCATATTCCTTTGGATCGACTGATGCGTTTGGCGCAGGATGCCCCCTACCTGCCCCAAACAATCTGGTTTGTGATTTGCCTGAAGAAACCCCGTCAGCCCCCCTCATCGACCGGGGGATGCCGATGAGCGGTGGGCGCGCCGTCAATCGCGCAACGCCGGGCTGCCGTTCCCCAATTTGGCTGTGCGTGTGGTAGAATGGGGAGCGCCGGCCTCCCTTCATCCGTCACCAAGCTCGATGCGCCCGGCCCGATGATGGCGCCGACCTGTCCACTGATGGCGCGGCCCTCTGCACACCTGTTCTATTTACGACAAAAGTAAGCTGCTGTCAATGTCCAATTCAGCGGCAGCCCATTCATATTCTGTTCCGTACCAGTGGTAAATGTACAACATGTACAGTTTCCTTCCCCCAGGGCAAATCTGTCATGATGGCATTCG
>JAHDWG010000644.1 GCA_023384495.1 Caldilineaceae bacterium | reverse complement strand
GTGATTTCCGCCCCAAGCTCAAAGGGCGCAAACGAGGTGATAGGCGTAGTCACGGTGAGCGTGTCGGTAAACCCCGACGATGCGTCGGGCGTGGGGGGCGCCTGGATGTAGCGGTCGCGCGTGTCGTTGATAAACGCCTCCGCTGTGAACGAGGCGATCTTGACATAGAACTCCGATTCGGACGACTTGGCGTAGTAGTTGACGCCGCTCTCATCTTTGGCGCCAATCGTCAACGTGAGCGTCTGTGGTTCGCCCCCTTCGGGCAGCGTCGAAACCGTCACCGTGGCCAGCGGGTCGTCCATGCCAAATTCGGGCTGTGCGTCCCTGCCCACCGGGGCCACCATGTTGAGTCCGCTCAAGCGTGTTAGGATGGTGGTAAAGTTGGTCTGGCTAAACGGTTCGTCCTCGGGCAGCTCGTCCAGCGCCCACGTTGCGGCGTCGATGCGGCGAAAATGCAAAGCGCCACTGGCGTTCTCAATTGTCACGGCCTGCACGTCATCGCTGGGCGTCTGCACATAGCCAAGTTCAGCCCAGCCGCCCACATCCGTGCGGATGTCTGTGCCGCGCAGGTCGCTGGCAAGGTAGACGAGGTCGCCGCCTGCTGGGCGCACGTTGGTGGTGCGTAAGCTGGGTGAGCTGCCGATGTAGAGCGTCTGACTCTGGCCGTCGGCGGTGGCCAGCGTGAGTTTGCGTACATAGTCATCGTCGGCCACCTGTAGCCGGGTGTGGCTGCCGGCTGTGTTGGCTGCGACACGCGCCCGGTCGAGCGCAAACAGCTTATCGAGCAGCTCGGTGACGAGCTGGCTGTTGGCTGGGTAATCCCCATAGTTGGCAAGCACCCATTCGTCGCCCGCCTTGTGAAGCTCAACCGTTGCGCCCTCCGCCTCAATCGAGATGACGGTCACCGCTGCGCTCTCCATCTCTGTAATCAGCGCGCCGGGGGCCGCGGTGGTGTCGCGGCCGGGCCAGAACAGAAGGGCCACCAGAGCCAACTGCGCCACCAAAATTCCACTCAAGATCAGATTTCGTCGATCCATCGATCTGCACTCCGTGCCATTATCGTAAATCAAAGTAAATCAAAAATCCCGCTAATCCCCCGTCGCCGGCGCGCCTACCAGTTCGGACGAGGACGGCGCCAGCGTCATGGGCTGCTCGTTGCGGCGGAAGAGCCACCAGCCTGCCCCCACCAAGAGCAAGAGGAGCAGCGCCGCGCCATAGTTGCCCAACTCCCAAGTGGTCTGTTCTGCTTGCGTCAGCGGGTCGAGCAGGCGCGTGTACGCGCCGCGTGAGCGGATGCTCAACAGGTCGGTGTCCTCCACCGACCAGTCCACCGCGTTTTGGGCAAACTGGAGATTGTTGAGCACCTGGTCGCCCATGAGCTGTGACGAAAGCTGCAAGACGAAATCATTGAGGAACTCACCGCTGCCGATCACCACCAGGCGCGCGCTGGGGGCCGATGTGGTCAACGTCGTGATATCGGCCTGCGGCGCCTCTGCGGTGGGGGGCGCAGCCGGGTCGTCGGCCGCCAACGCATCGGCGACGGGGTCACCGGCAAAGGGCGATGGCCTGTCGGTGAAGTAGCTTTCGAAGACCCCCTGTGTGGTCACCACCAAGGGGTATGATTGCATGTCGCCCTCAACGGGGTAGCCGCGTTCCGGGTAGAGATCAAAGTCGGGCTGGATGTCGGTATTGGTGCGCAGCCAGGCGTGGTCGGTGGATCGCATGAGCACCGCCGTCTCCCGTTCGGCATTCGCTGCGGCGTCGAGCACCACCGGCGATGCAAAGCTCAACGTCACCGCAGGCACACCGGAAACGAGTGGCTGCTCGCGATCCATGCCGTCGGGGCGCACGTCCACAAAGAAGGGAAACGGAAGCGCCTCGAATTCTTGCACCTGGAAGCCCCCGATATCGCGCACCCGCGGCACGGGGAAGGGTTGATTCTGCTCGTCGAGCACCATGGATGGCTGCACGTCGACGCCATAGTGGAGCAGCATGTCGCGTAGCCCGTTTTCCACCGGGCGAGTCACCAACCCCTGCGAGAAGGGGTCCACATCCAGCGCATAGTTGCCCGCAGCGACAATCACCGCCCCCCCGCGCATGAGATACTGGTCGATGGCAAAGCGCTCACGGTCGGTCAGGTTTTCTGGCATGACCATAAACAGGGCGTCAATGTCGGTTGGGGGCTGGCCGGTAGAGAGATCCACCGTGCGCACGGTATATTCCTGGCTCAGGCGATCCTGAATCGACTGCCACGACGCCAGGGGCGGGCGCTGCTGGCCAAACATGTCTTGCTGGGGCAAGGCCGGTGGGGTCCACAGGCCAACCACCTTGAGGAAGCCGCCGGCGGTGCGTTTGAGCCCGTTTTCGATGGCCAGCCGAATGGCGCCCTCGCTCAGATCGTTGGAGGGGTAGATGACCTGAACATTCTCGCCGTTCCGCAACACCATGTGCAGAAAGTAGGTCTCGTTGGAGAAGATGGAGAGATAGAACGGCTGCAAGTCATACTGCTCGAGCAGTTGCTGGGGCGTTACGCCGCTGGCGGGGTCATCTGGGTTCACCACGTTGAACACGAACTTGCCGCCGGAACGTTCGGCGATCTCCTGCCCCACGTTGGCGATGATGTCGGGCGCTTCGATCAGCCCGCCGGGCAGCTTATCGGGCGTGACGTAGAGCGTAAATTCTGCCGGCTGGTTCATGGCCGCCAGCACCGATTCCACGCTCTGGAAGCCATAGACCACCCGTTTGATGGCGCTGGTCAGGTCATATTCCAGGTTGCGC
>JAHDWG010000057.1 GCA_023384495.1 Caldilineaceae bacterium | reverse complement strand
CGCAACCGCCAACGAGTCGATTACACCGACCCCCAACACGAGTGTGTACGCGATCGGGGGCCGATCCCCCGCGGGCAATACTTCATCGACGCCAACAGCGTGCAAGAGCCAGCGTTGGCGCGCGGGCGTTTGCGCTACCCCAGCGGCGCGGGCGCGGGCGGCTGGGGTCCCTTCCGGGTTCCGCTGCGTCCTGCCGCCGGCGCAGCTCCTTGCGGTCGCACGGAGCTATTCTTCCACTTGGATGTCACCGATGACGGCACGGCGGGCTGTATCGGCGTTTCGTCACAGGACGAGGCAAAATTCAATCAGATGATCGCCTTGATGATGCGCATCCCGGCAGGGAGCGCTTTGCCCGTAAATGTCAACTATTAGTGGGTGGCGATTGTAAGGCGCTGACGAGATGAGCCAGAGCAAAGAGCGGATCAAAGCGAGCGCCCATCGGCCCAAAGGCACAGGCGCGCTGGCAGAATCAACGCCGACATCTGCGCCCCCATTTCAGCTCAACCCATCGCAGGTCAAGTCTGGTATCATGGGGCCGGCGGGCGTGCTCGGTTTGCAGCGCGCTATCGGCAATCGCGCACTGCAGGGGCTGTTAAGGCATTCCGATATCGAGAGCATTGGGCTACAAACACAGCGGGCGGGGCGCAGGCCACCATCAGCCAGCCAGAGCGCTGCGGGTCGGGTACGAACTGCGCTCTCTCAAACCCCGCCCGATTATACAAACGCGCCGAGCCCGCCGGACACTGAGGGCGGCGCGTTCTATGTCCTCAATGGGCTCAATCCATCCGACATCATAGACGCGCTGCGGGCGCTCAGTCGGGCCCAGCGGAACCTACTGCTTTCAAACGTCCACTTGGCCGAAGGGTTATTCGACCGTCCGCGTCTCGAACTGGCCATCAAGGCGTCTTTGGCGCCAAACCCGGACAATGGTGTCAAAGCCGTATCCATGCTTGATGCGATTCGCAATGCTGGCGGAGGCTCATTTGCCCCTGTGTTTGCACATCTACAAGGGTTACCCCGTGCGCGCGTGCGGGCAATCTTGGGTTTGTTTGAATTATCAACGGCCCAGTTGATTCTATCTCGGATTGGGGACGCCCTACCCGCCAGTCGGGACTTGTTCACCCAGACGTTACAGACCCTTGTTCATGCGACTTATGCACAACGGATTCAAGCCGCCCTGGCAATGACGCCACCCGACTTTGTCAGCAATCCTTCGCTTGCCCTGCCGGTGAGGTCACAGTCACCGCATGGCGGCGCCTACTACATTCTCAATGGGTTGAAACCTTCTGATATGATAGGCGTCCTGGCGCAACTCACATCTGCACAACGGACGAGCCTATTCCAGAATGTGACACTCACACAGGGATTGTACGACCGTCCGCGCCTGGAACTGGCCATCAAGGCGTCGATGACAGAGGGACGGGCGCTGGGGATTCAAGCTGTAACCCTATTGGATGCAATCCGGAATGCATCGGGCGGTTCACTTGCAGCTGCATTTACTCACATTCAGGCCGTGCCTCGTACAGATCTGCTGGATATCTTGAGCCTGTTTGACCGCGCAAATCTGCAGTTAATGCAAATGCGAATTGCAACCGACGCCCCCCCTGCCAGCAGACAACGACTCACCGAGGTGTTCGCCGATGTGCTTGGCGCGCCGGCAATGCGGGCTGATGATCTGATTGACCTTGCGTCTATCCGAGGGGTACAGAACCGCAGAATGGCAAGCATGTACAATCGCTACGGCCAACTTCTCTTCCATCATGCCCAGACAAACAACTTTGCAACGGACATTTTGGCCGGTGTGATGAGTGTAGAAGCCGGTGGGCGCGCTTTTGATGCCGGAACCGACAAGGCAATTATTCGGTTTGAAGCACACGTTTTCTGGGATCGTTGGGGGCGGTTGGCTGCCAATCGAGCAGCTTTCAATCAACACTTTGACTTCAATCGGACAGGCGACCGCACGCTGAACCACAGGTTCAGGGAAAACCCAACTGACCCGTGGCAAAATTTTCATGGCAATCAACAGCGCGAGCGCCAGGCGCTTGCTCTGGCGACGCGCCTGGCAAATGCGGAGACAGCCAATCAGTGTATGTCGATTGGTTCAGGCCAGGTTATGGGTTTCAATTTTGCCCGCCTAGGTTTTGCAACTGCCAGCGATATGGTAACTTCGTTTGACGCCAGTGAGCGAGCACAGATCGAGGGGATGGTCAATTTTTTCTTGAATACACCTGGCTTACCCGCCGCAATCCGAGCGCGAAATTTCAACCAAATTGCCAGGCTCTACAACGGCGCTGGCCGTGTTGCCATCTATGCGCCGCGCATCCAAGCGGCCGCTCAAGCCTATCAAGGAGTGACCAATGGCAGGCGCTTCGTTCACCCTTGATGATTTGACCGTGTCAGTGGCGATTCAGAAACACAAGGGTCGTAAGCGGGTTGCCCGAGTCTGCGGGCCTATCAGGCTGCCCAACAGCCATAGAAGCTAGATAGCCGACCCCTCTTCCACCACTCCATCAAGAACTCGTTGAAACCACCCACTCCCTGTATAATTGTCTGTGGTAACAGACGGTGGTTCACCCTTATGTGGCCATATGAGAACTGTGCCGGCAGCAAAGGAGAATCCAATGTTACCTAGCGACGATGGCAAACGAATGCTCAGTGAGGCGCTGACGAGATGAGCCAGAGCAAAGAGCAAATCAAAGCGGGCGCCAATCAACCCAAAGGCGTGCGCCCGTTGGCAGAGTCAACGACAGCTGCCCTCCCCACCAACGCGCACGGCCGTGCGCCTGCCCGGTGTAAGGCGTACGCCACCGGCCTCAGCTGTAGCCAGAGGGCGAACATTGACGCCTGCAGAATGGAACATTGTCGACCAGCTAACTAGAGAAGGTCGGACTGTAAGGGTATTGGAAGAATCCACCCAACAAGGCGTTCGCACTGCGGATTTCCTAGTTGACGGAGTCAGAACTGAACTAAAAACCATCTCAAATCTTACCTCGCCAGATCTATCTGGTGCGTTAGGACGTCGAATCTTGGAAGGGGCTGGACAAGCTCCCCACATTATTGCGGATGTACGACAGCAGGCAGGTCTGACACGAGCGCTGGCAGAGCGGGCCGTTCGACGTGCTTTTGGTGCAGATTCCGCCCGTCGCATTCAACAAATCCGCGTCATTGGTCATGAATTTGATTTGACGGTCCCGCGACAACCTCTGTGATTAGTAGAGACTCAACACATTATGACAATCAAGGCTATAGAATCTGAATTGAAACAACGCATCCAAAGTGACATCGACCATTTTGATGGCGAATTGCCTGAAAATTTTGCGATTGCGTGGCGCGCCTATCTCGCGGGTCTTCTGGAATGGGGGCTCCTCGACGTTATGACATACGACAATCTTGTCGAGAAAGTCCCGGCTGTTCCTGATGACCCTGCAATTGCAATCCTTCGGGGACGGGATTAGGAATCCATAGAGTCCTATCATCTCTCTCCAACAGTGTACTTGCACTTGCCAATGACGCAAGAAGTGCATGGGGCATTCAAGTTGACGAAAATCCAAACGAATAAAGACGATGCGAGCACTCAAGCAAAGCAAAGCTACGCCAAATCGTGACCTAGAGCGAGACCTGGCGCCCAGCGCTCAGCGCGTTTCACCCGTCTCCACCTTGTCACTCGCTGCCCAGAAAATCGAAGACCTGCCAGCGCCATCCATGGCGCAGAGCTTTCTGCGGCTGCAATCGACGATTGGCAACCGGTCTGTTAATCGTTTGCTTGCACGCTGCGCGACGTCGACGACCACGCCCCAAACCTCAATCAAAAGCCTGGCGCCCGCGCTTCAGCGTCAGCCGGCGCCACAAGTACGCCCCGCGTCCGACCAAGATCGCCGGCAATTTGTCCAAGATACGATTATTTTTTTTGAGGGGAGCAGAAACTTCTTTGCAAGCCCTCAAGTGGCCCTCAATCAAACGCTCTTTGAACGGTTGAGCAACAATTGGTATCTCATGGTGGTAGACCGAGAACGCATGATCGACAGAGAATTAAATGGGGATGTGTTATTGAGCAGACAACTCCGTACAGCATATACAGGCGCGATCCGGGTTTTGATAAGCCGAGAAGCCGCCAGAACAAGACGCAGTGAATCTGAACTCTATGCGGAAAACCGCGGTCGTATTCCACAGTGGGCCTGGCAAACGCCGCACCACCGTGAACAGGGAATTTCAACCCCAATTGCCGAAGGGCGCGCTGCCGATCCGATTTCAGGTGAGGTGCGGTTTGCAAGCAATGGGTTTGAAATTACGATTAGGCCGGACACCGTCGATGCCAGACTGGGCAACCGGGCAAGGACAAGAGCCCAGATTGGTTGGGGGCGAGTGAACTTTCAATGGCGACGCCAAGGCAGACAAAACATAGTGACATCCTTCACCGGGCCTGGCGCGCCAACGGTTCGCATACAGACGGCTTATGGTAGGGGCGTGACGGCAACATCCCCGTCAGGTTATGGCCGGGGAACGACGCCGGCCGATATTGCCGGTGGGCAGGTAACACCCGAAAGCACAAGCCTGGACTTCCACGAAGGAAGTCACGGGCTGGACCTTGTCGAGTTTTTGGAGACGACGGCGCCGCCAAGTTTCACCGGCGCCGTCGGCATGACGGTCGCTCAATTTCGAGCCGCCATGCGGCAGTGGGCAACCGAGTGTAGGGCCTATGCGGCGCAACTCAATGCGTTTTCTACGCGGCGCACGGATTGCGTAGGGACGACCATCGACCAATTCAAACAGGCGAATGCGGCGCGCGGCGCTAGAGTGACGCTTGAGTGTACACCGTGATCGGGCTTGATGCCATAGAGTATCTGCGCGCTACCGCGGTGGACGCGAAAGACGGCCATCACTTCGTCTTGACGGCTCGATTGGGTCACCGACGATTTGGGTGGGCGGCATGACGATCAGCGGAGCCGGCTGAGCAACGTATCGGTGGCAGTTACCCTATGGAGGAATAAGATGGCGGCAAACAAATTTGTGATCCCCTGGCTGCCGGCGGCGGTCCCTGCCGGGCATATGGAGACGGGCGAGCCCGCGGCCGGCATGTCGCCCCCAGTGTCGCCACACGTGGTGAGCATTGCTCTGGTGCTGGCCGGCGCCGCGCTCATCATTTTGGCTGATGCGCAGTCACTCGCCGCGCCGCGGCTGCAATTGCTGGTCGGGGTCCTCGGGTTAGACCTTGCCGCGATGGCCATTTGGTTCATCGGCGATTGGCGCCCGGCGCTGGGGCGTTGGTTTGCTCTCTGTGCGCTGATGGCGTTGGTAAACTGGGGGATCGGCGGGCTGGGCATGGTCGGCCTCATTAGCCTCCTGCCCGTACTACCCATGCTGGCCATGGCCCTTGTTGGCTTGCCCGCCGCTTTCGCAGCTGCGCTGGCGCAGTCGTTGCTGCTGATGGCGCCATTTCAGCTTTATTCGGCAAGCTCAGAGGCGGCGCCGTTTGTCTTCATTGCCACTTGGGCCACAGTTGCCCTGCTTTACGCCATGACGCAGCCGGTACAGCAGGTAACTGCATGGTCGTTGCGCCATTTTCAGCGCGCGCAGCAACTGCTCGACGAGGCGCGCAACCGCCAGGGGGAGCTGGCCCAGGCGCTGGGCGACCTGGCTCACGCCAATCGCCAGTTGACGCTGCTCAACGAAAAGCTGGCCGGTCTCCGCCTGCTGGCCGAGGAGGCGCAAAACGCCAAGGCGCTCTTTGTGGCCAAGGTCAGCCATGAGTTGCGCACGCCGCTCAACATCATCATCAGCCTCATCGACCTGTTGGTAGAGACGCCCGAAGTTTACGATGACGAACTTCCGCCGCTACTGCTGGAGGATCTCCGTATCGTCCATCGCAACTGCGTCTATCTCTCCAACATGATCAACGATGTGCTGGACCTCAGCCAGGCGGAAGCCGGCCAGCTTTCGTTGCACTGCAGCCCGGTGGATCTAGGCGAGACGATGTACGGCGCGGTCGAAGTTGTGCAGCCGTTGCTGCAGAAGAAACGGTTGGCCCTGCACCTGGATCTGCTGTCCGATCTACCGCCGGTCTATTGCGACCCGCAGCGGACACGCCAGGTGATCCTCAACCTGGTAAGCAATGCGGCGCGCTTTACCGAGCAGGGCGGCGTCACCCTCGTCGCAAAACAATCGGGAAACGCCGTTATGATGAGCGTGGCCGACACAGGCGCCGGCATCAGCCCTGAAGATGCGCAACGGATCTTTGAGCCATTCTTTCAGGGCGGCGACCAGGGTCGGGCGCAACGAGGCTACGGGCTGGGGTTGAGCATCAGCAAGCAGATCATCGAGCTACAGGGTGGCCGAATGTGGTTCGAGAGCACGCCGGGTGTGGGCAGCACCTTTCACTTCACCCTGCCGCTGGCCACGCCCAAAGCGCACCCGTCCCGGCCCAGCCGCTGGATTCGCGACGATTGGTACTGGCATGAACAGACCCGGCGGCGCAAGCCGCCCGAACTGCCGCTACAGGAACGGATTGTGGTCTACGACGCAAGCGGAGAGCTGTCGGCGATATTGGCCCACGGTTCGGACGGCGTTGAGTTTGTCGCCGCCAAGACAGTGGCCGCCGCAGTTGTGGAGCTGGACGAATGCCCGGCCCATGCACTCCTCATCAACGCCCCATCGTCACAGCAGGCCGCGGCGCTGGCAGAAGTGGCGCGGCAGGGCGCGCCCGACACGCTCATTGTCGCCTGCGCGTTTCCCCCTCAGTTGCAGCACGCGTTCGCGTCCGGGGCTACTGGCTATCTGGTTAAACCAGTCATGAACCAGCAACTGCAACAGGCGTTGCGCGGGCTGGGGCGCCCCGTGCAACGGGTGCTGCTGGTGGACGATGATGCCGACTTTCGCCGTCTAGCCATACGAATGCTCTCGACCTACGACAGGAAGCTAGAGGTCGAGGTCGCCGTCAATGGCGCCGAGGCATTGGCCGCGCTGCGCCAGCAACCGCCAGACCTGCTCCTGCTCGACGTGGTCCTCCCCGACATGCAAGGGTGGGAGGTTTTGGCGCACAAACAACAAGATGCCGGCCTTGCCGCTATCCCTACTCTAATGCTGTCGGCGCAGGACCCGGCTGATTTGCCCCGCGCCAGCCCGATCCTCTATGCCGCGATTGGGCGCGGTTTTTCGCTCAACCGTCTGTTGAACTGTACACTGGGATTGTCGAGGCTGCTGTCGGCGCCGGCCCCAGCACCTGGTCGAGCGCCTGAAGCAGCTGTTGCCGGCGTACAGGCTTAGCCAGGCACCGTGCAGCTTGGAGGGTCTCAGCCAGCTCCTCTCGGCGCACCACAGAACAGACAATGACAGGAAGGGACTGGGTGCGGGGGTGGCCGCGCAGCGCAGCCAGCAGCTCCCAGCCGTCCATGTCGGGCAGCATCACATCGAGGATGATGACCGCCGGTCGCTCCTGTTCGATGATGGCGAAGACGGACTCTCCTTCGGTGGCATGGACGATCCGGTAGCGGGTGTTCGCCACGAAGCGGCGGTAGAAGTGGACCAGATCGTGATTGTCGTCCACCACCAGCACCGTCAGCGGCGTAATCGCCGGCAGGTTGACCTGAAAGCTGGCTCTGCTTGCGCGCAATGTCGCTGTGACCGCGCCCCCATGCGCTGCCAGAATTTCGCGGATGAAGTCGCTGCCGGGGAGGGGCCCTGCCGGGGCGGGTTCGGCTGTGGCGGTGAGCTGGATCTCGCCCCCCATGCGGGCTGCGCTCAGGCGGATTTGGCCGTGTGTCATCCCCTGGGCCAGCTTTTCAATCGCCGTCACCACAACCTGGCGCAGCGCAGAGGGGTGGAGTGTAACCAACAGGCCTGGCTCGCCGGGGCTGCTGAGCAGTTCGACGCCGTGGCGCGCCGCCAGTGCCTGCCCGACCATGACCGCGCCCTCGATGGCTTCGGTCACGTCCGCCGCCGCGCCGGGCGCGCTCTTTTGCAGCGCGTCCAGTTCTTGTTGCACCTGCGAGCGCCAAGCCGCCACCTCGTCGCCAGCCAGAGGCTGTTCCCACAGCCGCCGCGCCAGCACCTGGATGGCCTCCTGCTGTTCTCGACGCAGGTGGCGCGGGGTGATGCCCAACAGCTCCGCCGTCTGTTCCTGGGTGCGCGCCTCTACATAGCGATGGGCCAGCACGGAATAGAACCGCCAGCCGCGGGCCCCGGGAGGCGTCCCCGGCGCCGGTTTCAACGCTTCGATGACCTGGATCAGCGACTCACGCACCGCCTCTGGGCGATCCTGCGGGTTCACAGCCAGTTTGGCCAGCAGCAGGCCAGGCGGCCGGTAGCCGGGGTGATAGAGCTGTGTCAGCGCATCGCGCAGCTGCTGTTCAAATTCCTCGAAAGTTCCGTTGCTTCCCTTCATGTCCTGATCATGTCCGTATGATCTCCTGGTGCAAAACGCGTGACTTTGTTAAAGTAACATACGAGTGTTGTCACGTCAAACCCCCTTTTTTCGTGCGGTGTGCGCACTACCCGGCGATTCATCGCCAGACTGGTCAACGGCATCCCATCGATGGGGCTTGGGCGTCCGATTCATCCCCCGGCGGGGGGCCGTTGGGCGCGGCTTGCTGACAACTCGTGCTCGCACCCTGTTTCATCCGATTCATAGCTCCCCGGCGCGCACAGCGCATGCTTTTTCGACGTTCTGGCGGAATGTTGGTGTACTGTCCTTGTGGACCAAAGGAGGAACAAATGTCGAGAGACACGTCACACGCTTCTCTGTCACGGCGCGGCTTCTTGCAGCTGGCGGCGGGCGCAGCCGCGGGGAGCTTGCTGGCAGCCGCCTGCATCCCGGCGCCAGCTGCCCCGGCCCCAGCGGGAGGGGCCCCCGCCGCAGAGGCGGTGAGCCTGCGCTACACAACCGTGGGGTGGGGCGGCTGGCTGTCAGAACCCTGGATGGAGGCAGTGAACCAGTTCAACGAATCGCAGGGCCGCATCCGGGTAAGTTACGAAGACATTGCCGAGGGCTACCAGAAGGTCATGGCGCAGGCGGCCGGTGAGGTAGGGGCGGATACCTACTGTTTTGAGACCAAGTACATGTTTGGATTTGCCGCCCGCGGGTTTTTCACCCCGCTCGACGACTTTGCCGCCCAATCTTCGGTTGTCCAGGAGGAAGCCTATTTTGCCGAGGACTGGAGCGAGATGTTCTGGAGCGGCAAGATGTACCTGGCGCCCTTTGACAATTCCCCGGCTATGCTTTGGTACAACACGGACCTCTTCGACGAGGCCGGCGTCGCTCACCCACCTACTACGTTCGATGACCCCAACTGGACGTGGGAAAACTTCCTCAGCACGACGCAGCAATTGACCAGCGGTGAAGGCGCTACCCGTATCTTTGGCTGGGTAGGCGAACGCAGTTGGACCTACCAGCTCAACTGGATCTGGGGCAACGGTGGCTGGCTGCTCAACGAAGAGAAGACCGAGTGCGTCATCGACATGCCTGAAACCATCCAGGCGCTGCAATGGTCAGCTGATCTGATCCACGAACACCAGGTCTGGCCGGCTGCCGACCAGATCATCCAGGGCGGCAACAGCGCCATGTTCTTTGGCCGTCGGGGCGCCATTGCGCAAAAGGGCACCTGGTGGGCCATCGACATGAAGGCGCAGGAAGGGCTCAACTGGAACATCGCGCCGCAGCCCATGGGGCCGGCCGGCACTTATGTCCGCAACCCGCTTGACGCCTGGGGTATTTGGTCGGGCACGCCCCACCCGCAGGAAAGTTGGGAGTTTATCGAATTTCTCAGCCAGCCGGACATCCTGGCGATCCTGGTGCGCGCCGGTCTTTCAGTCAGCCGCCGCGAGGTGTTGTTGTCCGATGTCTTCCTCAAGCAGGAACCGCAGCATGTCCACTGGAACCTCTTTATCGAGGCGCTCGACGGGCATGTGCGTCGCCACCCCGACACCGCCATCTACAACGAGATGAACGACATCCTTGCCCCGGCCTGGGATGCCGTCCTGGCCGGGGCCAAGAGCGCCGAACAGATGGCCCAAGAGGTCAAAGACCCGATCAACCAGTTGTTGGCCGACTGCATCGCCGCCGGGAACTGTGTGGGTGCGTAGGGAATGGAGCGGAGGGGGTGGGGAGCGGAGGGCAAGAGTGTCATACCCTATCTCCCCACTCGCTACGCCCCACCGAGGGAGGGATCGTGGCACAATTTTCACCAACGCGGGGTCGGCGACGGCGGGGGCCACTGTGGCGGGAAGGGCTGGATGGCTGGCTCTTTATCCTGCCGTGGTTTCTGGGGTTTCTAATTTTTACTGCCGGCCCCATGCTGGCATCGGCCTCGATCAGCTTGATGAACTGGGAGATCCTCACGCCGCCACGATGGGTGGGGTTGGCGAATTTCCAGTTCATGCTGACGGATTCGCTCTTCTGGCTGGCGCTCTACAATACGGCCTATTACACGTTGCTGGGGGTGCCGCTCTACCTGCTGGCGTCGCTGCTCATGGCGTTGCTCCTCAACCTGCCCCTGCGAGGAATTCCCATCTATCGCACGCTCTTTTTTTTGCCATCGCTGACACCGGCGGTAGCCAATGCGCTGCTCTGGGTCTGGATCTTTAGCCCGGACTTTGGCCTGGCCAATCATTTCTTGCGTTCGGTGGGATTGCCGCCACAGAAATGGCTCTTTGATGTCAATCTCGCCAAGCCTTCGCTCATCCTCATGGGGCTGTGGGGGGTCGGCAGCCAGATGGTCATCTTTCTGGCTGGGTTGCAGGGCATCCCTCAAGCGCTATACGAGGCAGCCAGCATCGATGGGGCCAACAGTTGGCGGCGATTCTGGAGCATCACCCTGCCCATGCTCAGCCCGACCATCTTTTTCAACCTGGTCATCGGCATCATCGGCTCGTTCCAGGTTTTTACCACGGCCTATATTGCCACCCAGGGTGGGCCGCAAAACGCCACGCTCTTCTATGTCCTCTACTTGTGGCGCAACGGCTTTGACTACTTCAAGATGGGCTACGCCTCGGCGTTGGCCTGGGTGCTGCTGGTGATCGTGCTGCTGTTGACGCTGCTCCAGTTCCGCCTGGCGCGCCGGCTCGTCTATTATGAGGTAGAGGAGACGGCGTGAAATGACCCAGACCACCGAACAACAGACTCTGGCGATCCCCAACGCAACTGCCAGCAGCACAGCTCGGCGCGGCGCGCTGCCGCGAGTGGCGCGCGATCTCGTGGGCCATCTGCTTCTCATCGCCGGGTCGATTGCCATGAGCATCCCCATGTTGTGGATGCTCTCCACCTCGCTCAAACGGTCGGGGCAGGAGTGGGTCTTCCCGCCGGTCTGGATCCCCGACCCGGTCTGGTGGCCGAATTACCTGGAGGCGATGGACGCTTTGCCGGTTCCCTTCTATGTCTATGTGGTCAACACGCTGGTCATCACCTTCAATGCCACCCTGGGCACGGTCTTGACCTCGTCGTTGGCCGGCTTTGCCTTTGCCCGGCTGCGTTTTCCAGCGCGCAACTTTATGTTTTTGCTCGTCATCTCGACCATGATGTTGCCGGGCGCAGTCACCTTGATTCCGCGTTTCTTGATCTTTCGTTACCTGGGCTGGCTGGATACGTTTTTGCCGCTCATTATTCCCTATTGGTTTGGCGGCACCGCCTTTAGCATTTTTCTGCTGCGCCAGTTCTTTATGAGCATTCCGCGCGAACTGGACGAGGCCGCCCGCATGGATGGGGCGTCCAGCCTGCAGATCTACTGGTGGGTGATCCTCCCGCTGGCCGGCCCGGCGCTGGCGACGGTAACCATCTTCCAGGTGTGGGATCACTGGAACGAATTCATGGGGCCGCTGATCTACATCAACAGCATGGAGAAGTACACCATCGCGCTGGCCCTGCGCACCTTCCAGAATATCCGCAGCCAACGGATCAACTATCTGATGGCGGTCTCCATGCTCCAGGTGATCCCGGTGGTGATCTTGTTCTTTAGTGCGCAGAAGTATTTTATTCGAGGCATTCAACTGTCCGGGCTGAGTGGGCGATGAAGCGTTGGTGGTTCTGCTGAGGTTGATAAATACACTGTCAACGGATTTGGGGAGGGGATTGAGCGGATGGCGCGAGAGAATCCGTTTCAGAGTTAACCATAAGAACGGATTCTGGTTAATGAATCCGTTCAATCGGTTCAATCCGTTCCCAAAATCCGTTGACAGCTTTGCTGTCAGTCCACAAAAGGAAGTCCAAAACTATGCAGATTTGTGCAATTACAGACGAAGTTTCCCAAGATCTAGCCTTTGCCCTCGATGTGTTGGCAGGCGACGGCATCAAGAACATCGACCTGCGCGGCATCTGGGGTGGCAACGTGGTCAATCTGACTGACGAGCAGGCCGCTGAGGCGCAGCGGCTGATCCAGGCCGGCGGTTTTACCGTTATCGCCTTGAGTACACCGGTGGGCAAGAGCCAGATCACCGCTGATTTTGCGCCGGAACTGGCCAGGTTCCAACGGGCAGTAGAGTTGGCCCAGCACTTCGGCGCAGGATACCTGCGCGTCTTTTCATTTTTCGCCACCGAGGACGAGGCCAGAGAGTATAATGGCGAAGCTCTCGACCGTCTCCGCCAATTATGCGAAATTGCTGCTCCCTACGGCCTCATCCTGGCTCACGAAAA
Source organism: Caldilineaceae bacterium (assembly GCA_023384495.1). GTDB lineage: Bacteria > Chloroflexota > Anaerolineae > Caldilineales > Caldilineaceae > CFX5. The sequence goes on along the minus strand of JAHDWG010000057.1, from coordinate 11,856 downwards.
CGAGGAAGGCGGCTTTTGCGCCTGGCGCCCCGAAGAATGCCTGGCCTTTCACGAGGAGTTGCCGGAGAACTTCCGCGCCCTCTTCGAGCCCTGTAGCTTTACGGTGATGGGCTATGATCCGTATGCCGAGGCCCTGCCCCTCCTGCGCCCGTACACGGTCTATGTCCATGTGCGCGACACCCCACGCGGCACCACCCACTACGGGGTTGTCGGCGAGGGCGACGTCCGTTGGCTGGATATCTTAGCCGATCTCAAGCAACACGACTTTACGGGGTATCTTACCTTAGAGCCACATCTCGGCTGGGAGAACTATGCGAAGTTGACCGATGATGTGCGCACTAACAACTTTCGCCGCGCCAGTGCCGCCCTGCGCTCAGCATTGGCGACCCTGTGATGACATGATGAACAGCAAAGAACGGTTCCCAGAGAGCGCTGTTTCGTTGTTGTCCCAATCCATTGTTGTTTACACAAGGACTACACTATGAGCAAGAAATTTGGCATTGGCATCATCGGCTGTGGCGAGATCTCGGCTTCCCATTACCGCGCCTACCGGGAACTGGCCGACGAGTGCGAGATCGTGGCGCTCTCCGATGCGGTGGAGGCGGCGGCCAAACGGCGGGCGCAGGAGTTTGGCGTCGAGACGGTCTACATCGACTATCACGACCTGCTCGCCGACAAGCGCGTGGACGCCGTCGCCATTTGCACCCCCCACTACCTCCACGCCCCCATGACCATCGACGCCGCCAATGCCGGCAAGCATGTGCTGGTCGAAAAACCCATGTGCATGAACGTGGGCGAGGTCCACGAGATGGTCCACGCCGCCAAAAAGAACGGTGTGCGGCTGACCATGTCCTCGGAACAGGTTAACCCACGCCACCGTTGGATCAGGGAGCATGTGCTGCCGGAGATCGGCGACATCTCGTTCACGTTCCTGGTCGATTTCTACTATCGCAACATCGGCTACTATGAAAAGGCGCGCTGGCGCGGCACCTGGGATCGCGAGGGCGGCGGCATCTTTGTCAACCAGGCCATCTATACTTGGGATACCTGGCAGTGGTTGATGGGCGGCGTGGACACGGCGTATGGCTACTGGACCAACCTGCTCCACCCCAATATCGAAGTTGAGGACATCGGCTACGGGCTGGTCAACTTCCGCAGCGGCGTCCACGGCAAGTTCTTTGCCACCAGCATCTGCGACGAGCCCGAGGGCACAGTCTGGATGCGCATCGCCGGCAGCAAGGGTGAAATTTTTGCTGTGCTGCCCTGGCTCTACACGATTGACTTCTCGCTGAACGACAAGACGCAAGAGGAAGAGCTGCGCGACGGCCTGGAGAACCACCTGGCCGGTCTGCAAGGACCGGGTCAGCAAAACTGGAACGACACCCACGACCGCCGCGTCCTGTTACAGATGCACGACATCATTCAGGCGGTGAAAGAAAACCGGGACGTCACTATCAGCCCGGAGAGTTGTGGCGAATCGATGAAGATCCTCAACGGCATCCACTGGGGCGGCTGGAATCACACCGAGGCGTTCAAGAAGTGGGCCTACACCAATTTCGAGTTGCCGCCGCCGAGCCGTCCGGGCGCGTTGCCGACAGTAGACGATGCCAGGCTGCAGAACTGGCGCGGGGGGAAACTCGTGGAGACGCTGGTAGACCTGGTGAAAGATCCGACGCCATCGCTCGCTGCACCGTTTCTAAGTTGAGGTAGCCGGAGAGACGTGCTCGGGGCTTGCCGCGCCCTAATCGGGCTGCAAGCCCTGAGGCTGAACGCTCGAACGCTACGATGATAGCACAAAATCGATTCAGTAGGGCAAGCTGCCATCTTGCCCTACTGTTGACACGTGGGGAGGCTTTGTCAACATGCGTCTGAAAGATAAGGTAGCCCTGATAACCGGCGGCAACGGCGGCATTGGCCGCAGCATCGCCGAACTGGCCGTCAGCGAGGGAGCCAGGGTGGTCATCACCGGGCGCAACGTGGCGCGCGGCGAGGAGACCCTGCGGGCGCTGCGTCAGGCCGGCGGCCCGGCTCTCTTTGTGGCTGCCGACCTGAGCCAGGAAGAAGAGGCGCGCCGGGTCACCGAACAGACCATTGCTGAATATGGCGCGCTCCATCTGGTGGTTAACAATGCGGGCGCTGGGGCGCAGAAATCGGGTGTGCAGCCGGAGGATGGGCCGGGCATACGGTGGGACAAACTCGTCGGCGCCAACTTGACCTCGACCTATCTGGTCTCGGCCTATGCCATGCCCGAACTGCGCAAGGCCGGCGGCGGTGCGATTGTCAACATCTCGTCGACGGCGGCGGTGCATGGCAACTATGGCATCTACGGCGCAGCCAAGGCCGGCGTCGAAGGGCTGACCCGCAGCCTGGCAGTCGAGTATGCGCCCTACGGCATTCGCGTCAACTGTGTCAGCCCCGGCTGGATCAAGACCGCAGTGACCCTGCCTGCGGGCGAGCCGACGCCGGAAACTCAAGCTCGACGGGAGGAATGGGAGAAGACCACCTCCCTGCTGGGGCGTATGGGCCGCCCCGACGAGATTGCCCAGGCGGTGCTCTTTCTGGCCTCAGACCAGGCGTCGTTTATCACCGGCGCCACACTGATTGTCGATGGCGGGTTGACCATCATCGACCCCACCGCCGAGGCCTGGTTGGAGACAGTGGGGGCGGATAAGTTCAAGTCGCAGGCATAGAAGGGCGTTTACGCGGCCACAGGTCAGTCATGGACAGCAGTGTCGAAGCAACAACTATACTGGAACAAGGCCAAGACTGATTTTGATCGCTTCATCGACCGCAGCCATAGTTTGTGGCGAAACTCGGCCCCAATAGCGGCCAAGACGACTTTTGTCTACCGTGCGGATTTGATTGAGCAGGATCAGTGAGTCGTTGGCCAGGCCACCTTCTGGCGCCTTCACGACCACATTGACATCGAACCGTGAATGTCCACCTGAGGTAATTGCCGCAACAATGACCGTAGGACTATAACGATTGCCAACATCGTTTTGAATGACAAGGGCAGGCCGAACCTTGCCTTGTTCTGAGCCACGGACCGGCTCTAGGTCCACCGTGTAGATGTCACCCCGCCGAATTTGCAGCGTCATCCGCGCCCTCCTCTGCTGCATAGGGAGGAACATGGTTGAGCCAGGCTTCATCCTCCACTGCCGACCACTCGGAAGCAAGGGCGCTATCGGCGGCGGCATTGGCCTGGTAACCAGCAATCAAGCGCTCACGCAGGGATTTTCGCTGCTGTTCGGCAACAAAATAGCGGATTGCCTCAGCAATAAACTGGCTCTGGCGGCGCGGCGGAACCAGGCTGCGTACGGTTTCCATTACATCAGATGGCAAGGTCAACGTTACTTTTTCTTTGGTCAACATTGTTCTACCCTCAAAAAATACGACATCTATGCTGTATAACTATATGGTGTTTCTGTTGTATACGTCAAGTTTCGCTATCAGTTGTTGGATGTTTGAGGGTTTATGGAATTTCAAGGTTATATTGCGGAAGGGTTATTTATGACTATGCGAAAGAATATCACCAAACAGCAACTACGCCAGGGCAAGACCGTCATCGGCTGCTGGCTGGAAGAGATACGTACGCCCGCTGTGACCCAGCTGCTCGCCGCCGCCGGGCTGGATTTTCTCATCGTGGACATGGAGCACGGGGCCTACAACCTGGAGACTATGGCCGATATTGTGCGTATGGCCCGCCTGGTGGAGATCACGCCCATTGTGCGTGTGCCTGACCTGGCCTGGGAGCGGGTCGGGCGCATCCTCGACGCCGGGGCGCAAGGGTTAATGTTGCCACGGGTGGAGACGCCGGATCAGGTGCGTGAGTTTGTCAGCTACCTGAAGTACCCCACCGCCGGTCGTCGCGGCATGGCTTCGGGCCTGGGCAATACCGATTTCCGCTGGGTGACTACGCCTGAATATATCGCCCACGCCAACAAGGAGACCCTAGTCATCGTCCAGATCGAGAACACGACGGCGGTCGCCAATCTGGACGAGATCGCGCAGGCGCCGGGTGTCGATGTCTTCTTTATCGGCCCAGAGGATCTCTCCATCTCCATGGGGTTTGCCGGGCAGCAGGGCCATCCACAGGTGCAGGAGACAATCAGCCAGATCATCACGACCACGGCCCAACATAACATCGCTCCGGGCATCCATACCAGCGACCCCACCGCCATTGGGCCGCTTCATGACCAGGGCGTTCGCTTTATTGCCTACGCATCGGACATCGAGTTCATCTTCAATGGGGCGGCGCAGGGCGCCCAGGCACTGAAAGAGAAACAGCCATGAACGCAAATACGCAGGCGATCGCCGTCGAGCCTCTGCGCCGTTTCTGCACCGCCGCCTTTGAACAGGTGGGCGCGCCCGCTGCGGATGCGGCGCTGGTGGCCGACACGCTGGTCGAAGCCGATCTGCGCGGCGTCCATTCGCATGGAGTCTGGTGGGTCAAGAGTTACACTGAGCGGCTGCGGCGCGGCGGCACAAATCCTCGCCCGCGGTTGACTGTGATGCGCGAGACGCCTGCCCTGGTGCTGCTCGACGCCGATGGGGCGCTGGGGCAGGTGGCAAGCGTACGGGCCATGCAGCTTGCCATCGAGAAGGCAAAGCAGAGCGGCGTGGGGGTGGCTGCCGTGCATAACTCCAATCATTTTGGCGCTGCTGCTTACTACGCGCAAATGGCCGCACAACAGAACCAGATCGGCTTTGCCACCACCGACGCCGAACCCACCATGGCCCCCTGGGGTGGCGCTGGCAAACTGGTGGTCGGCAACAATCCCCTGGCCTACGCCATCCCGGTGGACGACGACTTTACGCTGGTGCTCGACATGGCGCAAAGCGTCGTGGCCTGGGGCAAGATCTTTCTGGCCGCCCAACGCCGGGAAAAGATTCCGCCAACCTGGGCGCTCAACGCCGACGGCGAACCCACCGAGGACCCGCACGAAGCGATGACCGGTGTGCTGCTGCCGGTGGGTGGCTACAAAGGCTACGGCCTGGCGCTAGTAATGCAGGTGTTGAGCAGTATGCTCAGCGGCAGCACCTTTGGCCCCACCATGCCCCCGATGGCCGACCCGACCATACCGCAGGGGCACGGCCACTTTTTCCTGGCGCTTGACATTGCGCACTTCATCCCATTAGAGGAGTTCCGCCATAGCATGGCGCAGGTGGTGGCCGAACAGCGCGCCGTACCCCTGGCCAAGGGGGTAGACCGCATCTATCTGCCCGGTGAGATCGAGCACCTCAAACGGCAAGAGCGGCTGAAAAATGGCATCCCGCTCGAAGCCTATGTGGTGGACGCCTTGCGCCAGGTTGGCGAGGAATTAGGGATCGACACCAGCGCGCTCTGAGAAGATAGGGGCCAGGTAGAGATGACGACCTGAGCCAAGGCACTGCGTTGCCCTTCTTCAGTCAGTTGCCAATCGGTCACACGCTTGATTTGCTCATAGCTGATATTCTCCACCAGGCGCGCCATGTTATAAATGCGTTGCTCGTCACCGGGCTCGTCCTCCTGCCGATAGGTGTCATTGCCCTCGGCGTGGCCATGTTCAAAGCCCCAGCATTTGGCAAGGGTTTTGGTGGGTTGAGCATGGTGATCGGGATATTGGGGGTCGTAGCAGGGATTGTCCTGCTGATCGATCCTGGCTCTTCAATCGCCATCGTCAGTGTTCTGTCACTCATCGTCTTTCATCTCGTCCTGGGCTGGAAGGTCTACAGGCTGTCGAGGGCCCCGTCGGGAGTCTTGAAGATAGAGGAAAGGGCGGGCGCGCTGAAGACCATGCAGGAAGACCATGCAGGAAGGAAGAGTGGACGCGCCCGCGCCAGTCGAAGGGACGTAGAAACTATCTCAGAACGTCATGGCTGGAGATTGTCATGTTGCGCGGTAACCCAAGCGTGACTGCGCCACAACCGGACGCGTTCGTGCCGCGCCATTCTCGACTTTAAGGCCCAACGGCGAGTAGGAGTATTGGAGATGGCAGTTCACACCTGACCCAATACTCCGATTCTGAAAGTAATCAAGGAGGAATGCTCATGAGAGCGATTGTGTACACAACATGAGGAAAAGTAGTCATAACTATGGCACAGGAGAGTACAACCTAACACCCGCGTGCAGCCGACTTGCTCCGCTTCGCTTCGCAAGCGACTGACGCGGAACGTTGGCACCCTCTCAACCGAATACAGCGATGATCGCGGCAACAAAAATCCACAAGACCTTCCGCACAGGTAAGCTCAAAGGGCCAAGCCGCTTGACGAGCCGACAAGATCTGCTTGGCATGGACAGGTTTGTCGCCGCGTATGGTCGGTGGTTTACCGGGTCGTTTGGGTTTCGGGGTAGCGAAGGGCGTCTTCGGGTTCAAGTAGCGATGCTGGGCGACCCAGCGTGAGACTAGCGCTCGCAAGCCAGGATAGCCATGCTGGTCACGCAGGTCGCGCCAGAGTTGCATCGCATTGTCCTCACCGGCGGCCAACCGTTGGCGTAGGTAGGGGAGAAAGGGGTCAAGTTTGCTCGCCATCGGGCGGCGGGTGGCTCGCTCGGGAAATTGATGGCGCTTTGCACCGGCTTCGCCATCGGCCTTGACAAAGATGTGCACGGTGTGAATGGTCATGGCCAGTTGACGGGCAATGGCGCGTTGGCTCATCCCAGCCAGACTCAATTTCCGTACGTAGTGATAACGCGCCATACGTTGTGTCCGATGGATTTGGCGTTGTTGCTTTGCCTTCGGGAGCTTTGCGGCCAGGGCTGCGCCCTTAGGTGAAGTCGGATTCGTCGCATGATTGACCGATGGCGCGGGTTGGTTGTCGGACACCGGCTCCGGAGCCGCAGCTGATGTGGCTGCGGCCATGTTCTCGGTCCGCTCTGCCGCCGTTGCCGCACACAGGACAGCTTGATGTGGAATCCGCGCCAGCGAGGGTAGGACATGACATAAGATCACAAAAAGAGCGGATCGCAACGAATCCGCCTCTTTTTGTGGCGTGATGGCGAATTGGGGCATCAAAAATTGTAAAAAATCGGCCAAAGAAGGGTTTGGGTGTTCGAGGGGTGAATTTCCGCAGGTCCGCCGCTGCGGTGGGCGTGTGGGGGCGGGAAGCAGGCGCAAGGGGCGACCAGCGCGGGGGCTTATGGGGTTGTCGAGTGCGCCTGACCGGATTGGCGAAGTCTCCCGTCGAACGAGCACAACTATCCCCGGAATGAAGGGGGAGACCGTCAGCGGGCCAGGGGTCAGGTCAGGCGCTTAGGGTTTGGCGCGCTGGGCCTGGAAGTGCGCCAGGGCATTCAGGTTGATGAGCACATCGAAAAAATAATGATGGGCCCAGGGTTTATATTGAGGCATCTGTTGGATGGAGACTTCGGACGAGCATGCGCCCCAGCCCGACAAAGACGGCCAGCCAGGCGGCCAGCGCGACGAAGATAAAGCCACGCGGGATGGCGAGGAGAAAGGGCAGTTCCAACGCCTGCGCCAGCCGGATCGTGCAGACGGTGTACATGCCCAGCGGGAATACCATGCCCCAATATTGTGGGTCATAGGACAGGGGGTAGCGTTTGATCACGTGCCGCCAGACACCCAGGATGAGGAGCAAGGGGATCCACCACGAGCCGAAGGCCCAAAAAAAGAGGGTAAAACCTTTGAGAAAGGGCAGCAACTCCTGCAACAGCGGCCACTGCCCGGCGTTGAGGATAAGCGTCGAGCCGGCCAGGGTGGTAATGGCGACCGCGCCCATGTTGATCCAGTAAGGCGGTGTCAATTGCGCGGTCGTCAACTGGACAAAGGTGACGCGGTAAAAGATCAGCGTGATGATGCTGAGATAGAGCATGCAGCCAATCAAAAACATGCAGAGCGAGAGAAAGAGCACAAAGACACGCGGTTCATAGTGCCCGGCGAGCAACGAACCAAGCACCGCAATCGACTGGGTCGCCACCGCAGCGATGAGCCAGGCGCCGTTGATGCCGACTTCAATGCTCGGCTTCTCCTCCCGGATGACCACTGCCGTAAAGAAAGCATACATGACCACCACCCATAGAAGAATACCTAGCAGCCAGAGTGCTTTGGCAACGGTGATGGCGCCGGCGATCACCACAAGCGCGCTACCGAGAACACACGTCGCCGCCACCACGGTGAAGAAGCCCGGCCCGCGCGCATGGTTGTTGATGTCGGCTACAATATTGGGGAAGTAACGGGTGAGGCGGATCAGCGTCAGCCCCCACAAGAGGAGATAGGCCACGCCGCCTACGATCAGCAGTAGCCAGGCAAGGATGGGCACGCCGAGCAGCCAGACGGCAATGGCGATGATGCCCGTCGCCATCACCAGGGCAAAATAGGCGGGCAAGAGGCCCGCGACGCCTTCCTGGAACCGCTTGCGCAATGGCGGCTCAGCGTTCGAGGCCATAAAGATACCTGAGCAACCCCGCATTTAAGCCCAGACAGACCAGGCTCACCAACGCCGCCGGCAGCAGAATGGCAACATCACCCCCCAGATAGGCATTCATGGTGGCGGTAAAGAGCCACAGCTGTAACACAATGATGATGATCACAACACAGAGGATGCCTGTAGCAATCGTCAGCCGCTGGTGGCGGGCAAAGTGCGTACGTCGTCTCATACAGTGCGCTCCTCGATGCCCGTGGCATAGACAACACCGTCGCGTACTTCAAGGTTGACCCGGGCCAGCGGTCGCTGTGGCGGCCCGGCCAGCGGTCGTCCACTCATGAGATCAAAATAGCCCTCATGGCACGGGCAATGTAGTTGCCGCTCTTCCACCTGGGGGATGACCGGGCAGAGCAGGTGGGTGCATTGTTGCTCATAGGCGACAAAGGTCTCTTCATCGACACGCACAAGCAGGCGCGCTGGGCTGTGCGCCGGATACTCGAAGAGCAGCGAGCCACCGACCGGAATGTCGTCCACGCGGGCGATCTCCTGCACCGGGGGCGCGGGTTGCCCACGCCGCAGGAAGTTCTGCACCAGAAACCAAAACTGGCCGGCTGTAAACGCTCCGCTGGTGAGCAGCAAGAACTTGATAAACTCACGGCGGAAAATATACTGATCCTGCGGCCAGTCGATGGGAAAATCCTGCCGCCAGCGGGGTTGCTCTTCGTGGGGACGGCCGTCGGGCGGCACGGTCCACTGCTCGGATGATGGATTGGTCATGGCGTGGCCTCTTCCAGGTACAGATTTGCCATTAAAGGATCCGCCTCTTGCGTCACCGGCGCGGGAGCCAATTCCAGCGCCCCCGCTACATCCACCAGCCGGATGGGCTGGGCTTTGGGCGCCATCATCCACACCTTGGTGCGGATCGTCTGCGCGCCAAACTGAAACGCATTCACCGGCTGCGAACGGGGGCGCAATTTTTCCATTTCTTCGCGTGTACCAAAATAGAGCGCACCGCTGGGACAGACCGAGGCGCACATGGGCTTGAGCCCCACCGAGGTGCGGTCATAGCACATATCGCACTTCATCATCAGGTTCATCTCGGTGTGCATCTTGGGCACGCCAAAGGGGCAGGCCAGCACGCAGTTGTTGCAGGCGATACAGCGGGGTTTGCGCGCCGTCTGCACCACCCCATCCGCCGTGCGCTTGATGGCGTCCGCCGGGCAGACCTCGGCGCAGGTGGGCGAATCGCAGTGCATACAGACCACGGGCACGGTCTGTGGCGAGCGCGCCCGGTCGATGTAGTCGAGCTGGATCATGGAATAGCCCTTGTGGGTGTCGCACTCCATGCATGCCTGCACACACGCATTGCAGCCGATACAACGGCCAGGGTCGATGAAGAATTCCATGTCTGTTGCCATGACACCTCCGAGGCGAAGTCACTTGATACGATGACCGGATAGGGATGGTCCAGCTCTCGTCACGATTCACCCTTCCGCACCCGCACCGCGCACACCTTGTACTCCGGGATCTTCGAGATCGGGTCTTGAGCGGCGATCGTCAACTGGTTGGCGCTTTGCCGGCCTGCCCAGTGATAGGGAATAAAGACCGTATCCGGGCGAATGGTGTTGAGCACCAATGCCTGTAAGGTCATGCTGCCCCGCCGTGATTCGACCGTCACCGGGTCGCCGTCGGCGATCCCCAGTTTCTGCGCCAATGCCGGGTGCATCTCCAGCCGCGGTTCCGGATACGGATCGAGCAACGGGCCGATGCGCCGCGTCTGCGTGCCGGAGAGAAACTGGCCGATCACCCGGCCGGTGGTGAGGAAGAGCGGGTATTTCTCGTCCACATCTTCGGCGGGTGGCGTGTAGGTGGCGACGTTGAAGCGCGCCCGGCCATCGGGGAAGTAGAACGGCCCTTTGCCCTGCGCCACCGGGTTCCATGAACCCGGCTCGAAGAGGCGCGGCGTGCCCGGATGATCCTCGTCGGGGCAGGGCCAGAAGACGCCGTTTTGCCGCTCGACCTTCTCATAGGTGATGCCCGACCAATCGGCCGTCCCCCCTTTGGAGGCGACCCGCAGTTCGGCAAAGATCTCGCCCGGATTGTTGAAAGTGAAGCCGCGCTCGCGGCCCAGCGCCCGGGCAATGTCTTGGATGATGCGCCAGTCCTGGCGCGCCTCGCCGGGGCACTCGACCGCCTGATTGATCTTGACAACCCTTCCTTCGGCGGTGCAGACCAACCCTTCATCCTCTTCTTGTTGCGAGCCGGGCAGCACGATGTGGGCATAGCGGGCGGTCTCGTTGAGGAAGAAGTCAATCGCCACGTAGAATTCCAGCTTTTCCAACTGGGCGCGCACATAGTTGTTGTCGGGCAGCGAGACCAGCGGGTTGAAACAGATGGAGAGCAGCCCCTTGATCTCACCCCGGTCGATCTTGCGGAAGAGCTCGTACGCATCCACACCCGACGGAGGGAGGTCTTCTGGCTCGATCCCCCAGACGTCCGCCACATAGGCCCGGTGCTCCGGGTTATCGATATCACGGGCGCCGGGCAACTGGTCGGCCTTTTGCCCGTGTTCGCGGCCACCCTGGCCGTTGGCCTGGCCGGTGATAGTGGCGTACCCGCACTGGGGCCGCCCGATCCGCCCCGACGCCAACACGATGTTGATCGCGCCCAGCACATTTTGCACCCCATGGCTGTGATGTTCGATGCCGCGGGCGTGCATCAAAAAGCTTGTTTTGGCCATGCCCCACCACTCAGCCGCCTGGCGGATCGCCTTTTCGGCAATGCCGGTCACCTGGGCCGTGCGCGCTGGCGTCCACTCGCGCACACTCTCGGCAACGGCCTCAAAACCGGCGGTGTGGTTGTCGATAAAGTCGTGGTCGAGCCAGTCGTGCTCGATCATCAGGTGCAAGATGCCGTTGAAGAGCACGACATCACGCCCCGGCTTGACCGGCAGAAAGAGGTCGCATGTCCGCGCCAGCGGATGGAGCCGCGGGTCGACGACAACCACCTTGGCCCCATGTTCGCGCGCCTGCCAGATATAATCGGTGGTGATGGGCGCGCACTCGGCCACGTTGGCGCCGCTGACCCAGACCACCTCAGCGCCGACGATGTCGCTCCAGGGATTGGCCGCCCGGTCGACGCCAAAGGCCTTCTTGTTGCCCGCCGCCGCGCTGACCATGCAGAGCCGCCCGTTGTAGTCGATGTGCCGTGTGCGCAGACAGACACGGGCGAATTTGCCCATCAGGTAGGTCTTTTCTGTGGTCAGGCTGGCGCCGCTGAGCAGGCCAAACGCATCACGGCCATATTGGTTCTGAATGCGTTCGATCTCGGCGGCGACGCGGGCAATCGCCTGCTCGTAGGCGATGGGGCTAAAGCCGCCGGGGGCGTTTGGGTTTCGCTCATAGGCATGGAGCAGCCGGTCCGGGTGGCCGTTTTGTAGATAGCGCTTGACGCCCTTGGGGCAGAGCTTGCCCTGGTTGAAGGGAAAATCGT
>JAHDWG010000643.1 GCA_023384495.1 Caldilineaceae bacterium | reverse complement strand
ACCCTGCCTGCCTCGGTTCAATGGGGCCGGCAGCCCGCCAGCGCGGCTTCGAAGAACTGTGGACTCATCTGCACCGGGTGGCCGGCCAGGCTCGTCTCCCCATCACACCCGATGATGTGCAAGAGGCGGTGTTGGAGCTCTTTCACAAGGCTGGCGACTGCCGCAAACCCGACCAGTTCTTGAATTATGCGCTTCAAAAGCTGCGCGACATCACACGGCGACCCTATCGCCGCACCATCCAGGAGCAGTCACTCGACAAGATCCTCGAGCAGGACCCCCACGGTGAACTGGCGGCTGAGGCGAACCTGGCCGGTTCGGCGCCGGCCAACACGGAAGAGACCGTCGTGTTGGCGGCGCTGCGCAGACAACTGCACGAGCGCTTCCAGACGCTGCGCCAGACCCAGCCGCGGGCCGCCCGCCAGCTAGAGGCCGCCTGGCTGCGTTACATGCAGCGGCTCACCGCCGAAGAGTGTGCGGAGAAATTGGGGGCATCGGTGGCGAATGCATCAGTGCTGGTGACGCGCGGGTTGCGCCACTTTCGCCAGGACGAGGAATTCATGCAGCTTGTCCAGGAGATTGCCGCCTGTTACCGGTAGGTCGCCCTACCAGGGCGACGGTGCTGTTGAAGATGCATCCGCGATCAAATGAAAGATTTGCGCGGGCCGGCGTCCTATCCTCGGTAGGAAGCAAAATCGGAGCATTGCAATGAAGGAATTTGTCAACGCCATCATCTCTCCCCAGGAGGATCCGCTCACCTGCCGCGCCTGCCAGGATGCGTTGCTCGACTACATCGACGCACAGACGACGCAGCAGGAAGTAGGCGCTGAATTTGCCGCCGTCGAGCAGCATCTGGCGCGTTGCCCGGCCTGCGCCGACGCCTACCGCGAGCTGATGGAGCTGACCACATTGGCCTACGCAGCCAATCTGCCCACACCCAAACGGTTGCCTACATTCGACTTTGCCGCACTGGAGCAGAGAGCGTCGAGCGTGACGCACAAACCCTACTGGTGGGACGAATTTGGGCGCATGATCCTCCAGTTCTCCGCCGACCTGCTGGCCTCGTGGCAGCCGCCTGCTCTGGCGCCGGCCTATAGCGGGCTCAAGGCGGGCGAGGAGACGCCAGCCCTGACCCAGTTCACCATTGAGGAACACGAACAAGACCTAATCGTGACGGTTACGATTCGAGCAGAGGGAGATGAGGGGGAAAACGCCGGGCGTTGCGCCATCGAGGTGGCGGTGGAGATCCCCAGCCGCGGCGGCTGGCCCAATCTGGCCGACATCCCCGTGATGCTCAAACGGGGCGACGAGCCCCTGGCGCGTTCGTTTACCGATGCCTTTGGCAAGGCACAGTTTGATGGCATCGCCCGCGGCGATCTGCCGCAGCTAAGTATCGAAGTAGACCCAAACGAGTAAAGGGATGGTCGCGCAACATCGCTAAGCTGAGTAAAAGAGCAGGAACACAGAGATACACAGAGTTCGGCGCTGTGTATCCATCATACCAGAGCACGGAGAAGACACAGAGAACGCAGAGTAGAACGAGGAGACCGAGGAAATTGAAAAGATGAAGAAAACCGGAACATCACTCCGTGCTCTCCGTGCAACCCCTCTGTGTTCTCTGTGTTCCTGCTTTTACCTCTGTTCGACGGATAGGTCACTGAGAGGGGATCGCGCCGAAGAGGACAAATGGCGCCCAAAAGCGCGGGTCGGCAAACGGGTGATCTGTATTGTCGCCAAGTTGGCGGGCGGCCTCGGTCCAGCGCCGGCTTCTGGCTGCGGGGTGGTCACCCAACGCCGCCATTAGTTGGGAAAGCCGCTGGCGCGCCTCCTGCGCCGTGAGCCCGCGCAGATGAAGCTGCGCCTGCATCAACGCCTCGGCCACGTCGACACCCTGCATGATGAGCGTGTAGAACGTCTCCATCACGAGTATCGTCGCCACTTCGTTCACCCGCCACAAGGTCGAAATCACTTGCCGGGCGCCAGCATAACGCAGGGCGCGCAGGAGGCCGATCAGTTCGTCCCCACGGCGCACCCGGCTGAGGCCGCTTTCACACGCGCTGAGGACCACCAGGTCGCAGTTGAGACGCAGGGCTTGAAGGATATCAGCCGCACTGAGTGTCTCATCTGGCCCAATCTCAAGTCCCGAAGCCAGCGGCGTCGCCGGGTCAAAGCGGCCATGACACGAGAAATGGAGCAGCCGGTAGTCAGCAGCCTGGGCAGCCAACGTAGACCGCTTGGGCGCAGAGCCCGTCCAGGCCTCTCCTCCGGCCAACTGGGCCACGCACACGGCCTCGGCTTCGGCCAGCAACAGTTCGCCGGGGCCGGCGCCATTGTAGCCCAGCGCCAGGCAGGGGCGCGACGCCGAGGCTGGCTGGGATACCGGCGGGCGCAACAGAATCGTGGCGCTGGGGCCGTAGACCAGCGCCGGCCCGCCTGGTCGCAGCAGTGGTTCACCATCTGGGCCTACCAGCGCCTGGAAGGGAAGATAGTGGTACGGCCCGTGAGGCGCAATGTAGAGCGCGCGCCGACCGCGCAACAGATCGACCGCCGGCGCAATGAGCGTATCATAGAGCCGGCGTAGCAGCGGCGGCGCCAGAAAGTGCCGCTCGGCCACGCTCTCTAACGAACTGGGTTGCAGGTGGTTGGGCGAAAATTGTGGATCATAGAGACGAAACTGCCGCCGCGTCACGGCGAAGATCAGCGTTCTGGCCGGCGGAAAGCGGTGGCGTCGAACATTTTGCTCACGGTCGGCCCGCCCGATACGCGCCTCTTCCAGCCCGGTGGTGAAAAAGGC
>JAHDWG010000056.1:18280-24625 GCA_023384495.1 Caldilineaceae bacterium | reverse complement strand
CTAGAACCCGCATCTCCCCATTCACTGTGGAACAAGATTCGTGGTGGTTGGAAAGGGACGGTTGCAGCGGCAACAAAACCGTCCTTTTCAAGCAAAACTCAGGTTAAGGAGGAACGCATGAAAGTTGTCGATGCCATTGCCCACATTCTCAAGGCCGAGGGCGTGGAGTATCTTTTCGCCTACCCCGTCAACCACATCATCGAGGCGGCGGCCAAGCTCGACATTCGCACCATTATCGTCCGGCAGGAGCGGATCGGGCTGCACATGGCCGATGCACTGGCTCGCCTCACCTCGGGGCAGAAGATCGGCGTCTTTTGTATGCAGAGCGGGCCGGGCGCCGAGAATGCGTTTGGCGGCGTCGCCCAGGCCTACGGTGAATCGGCGCCGATTGTGGTGTTGCCGGGCGGCTATGCCCGCGCCCAGAGCACGGTGCAGCCCAACTTTAGCTCTTATCTTAACTTCCAACATGTGACGAAATCGTGCGAGCAGCTGGTGTTGCCACAGGCTGTGCCCGCCGCCATGCGCCGCGCCTTTACCGCGGTGCGCAATGGGCGGCCCCGCCCCGCGCTGGTGGAGATCCCCGGCGACCTGATGAACGAGGATGTGCCCGAGCCGCTCGACTACCGCCCTGCGCCGGCGGTCCGCTATGGCCCCGACCCGGCGGATGTGCGCAAGGCGGCGCAGATGTTGGTGGCCGCCGAGCGCCCAGTCATCTACGCCGGGCAGGGGGTGCACTACGCCCAGGCGTGGGACGCGCTGCGCGCCCTGGCCGAGCTGCTGGAAGCGCCCGTCACCACCTCGCTGGGCGGCAAGAGCGCCTTCCCCGAAAACCATCCGCTGGCGCTGGGGTCAGGCGGGCGCGCCTACCCGGAAACGGTGCAGCATTTTCTGCACAACGCCGATCTCATCTTTGGCATTGGGTGCAGCTTTACCATCAGCAGTTTCGCCGTCAAAATGCCGGCCAACAAACGCTATCTTCACGCCACGCTCGACCCGGCGGACATCAACAAGGATGTGCCGGTGGAACATGCGCTGGTGGGCGACGCCCGGCTGACGCTAGAGGCGCTGGTGGAGGAGGTGCGCGGCCTGCTGGGCGGCAGCCCACGCGGGCGGCGCGCAGCGGTGGCGCAGGAGATTCAGTCGATCCGCGAGCGCTGGTTGGCGAAGTGGATGCCCAAACTCACGTCCACCGAGACCCCGCTGTCGCCCTACCGCGTGCTGTGGGATCTACTGAACACGGTGGATGTGGCGAATACGATCATCACTCACGATGCAGGCAGCCCGCGCGACCAACTGTCGCCCTTCTGGCGGGCCGAGACGCCGCTGTCGTACATCGGCTGGGGCAAGACGACGCAGTTGGGCTATGGGTTGGGGCTGGCCATGGGCGCCAAACTGGCCCAGCCCGACAAGCTCTGTATCAACGTCTGGGGCGACGCCGCCATCGGCTTCACCGGCATGGATTTCGAGACCGCGGTGCGCGAGCGCATCCCGATCATGTCGATCCTGCTCAACAATTTCTCCATGGCGATTGAGATCCCCATCATGCAGGTCTCGACCGAGAAGTATCGCGCCACCGACATTTCGGGCCACTACGCCGACATGGCCAAGGCCTTCGGCGGCTACGGCGAGCGGGTCACCACGCCCGACCAGATCATCCCCGCCATCCGCCGCGGCATCCAGAAGACGCAAGAGGGGACGCCCGCGCTGCTGGAATTTATTACGGCCAAAGAGACATCGGTTTCGGTCTTTTAGATTTTGTTGACGTGGGGATTGGCTGCAGAGAAGGTGACGAAGGTGACAGTCACTGGCCCGCATTGCCGCCGGAAGTGACTGTCACCAATAAAAAACACCGATGTGAACCCTTGTTTTGTCAGACCTACAGCCCCAGCCGGACGTATTGCTCGGCTGGGGCGTCGTTTTCTTGCATAAGCTGCACCATGAGGCCGATCATGCGCGCCTCGATGGCTGGGTCTTGCAGCGGGCGCTCCTGGCGCGGGTCTTCGGCGAGGTCAAAGAGCAGGTGGCCAAATTCATGGGCGTTGACCCAGGTGCGCGCCGGCGATTTGAGCGTGCGCACGCCCTTGGTGAAGGAGAAAGGCTCGGCCAGCTCCAAATTGCTCAATTCGTCCATGCCAAAGAAGTTGCGCATGTGCGTGGGCATGAGCGTATATTCATAGAGCGGCGTGTTGTCGGCATGGACGGGCGCCCGCATGTAGACATAGCGGCCATCGGTCACGTTGACATGGCCGCCGTGGATGCCAAAGAGGACGGCCTCGCGCGTCGGCGCATTGTGCGCCACGGCATCCTTCAGGGGGATGCCCTGCATGTCCGCCGGGTGGGGGGCGCCAAAGAAGTCGAGCAAGGTGGCGGGCAGGTCGATCATCTGCGCCAGCCCGTCGGCCTCGGCGTTCTGGCGCTTGCTGCGCGGGTCCCAAACAAAGAGGGGCGTCTGCGCCACCTCGTTGTAAAAAGGCTGCACGACTTTGGCCCACCAATCATGCTCCCCCAGCAGAAAACCGTGGTCGGTGCAGACGATGAGCATCGTGTCATCCCACAGGTTGTGCTCATCCATCGCGTCGAGCACCTCGCCCATGTAGACATCGCACATGCTGAGCAGCGCGGCATATTCATAGCGCATGTGCTGCACTTGTTCGGGCGTCTCGGAGACGCGGCGATAGTCGGGCCAGTCGAAGTGAGGCCCATCATAGTCGTGGGGGTAGAGGTCTTTGTATTTGCGGTGTGAGAAGAAGGGTTCGTGGGGGTCAAAGGTCTCAATCTGGAGGAACCAGTTGTCGGCGCCGGCATTGGTGCGGATAAACTCGAGCCCGTTGCGGAAGGTGCGCGGCTGGGGCTGATCCTCCTCGCGGCGCATGTATTGCCGGTTGACCCAATCCTGCCGCCACATGGTGTTGATGCTGCCCGTGCCCAGGTTGCTCGACTCGCGCTTGACCACCGTGGGGGGGATGGCCGGCGGCTCGACGCGTCCCTTCCAGTGGTCGCCCTCTTGCCCCCGCTCGAAGTCCCACGATGTGTAGCGCTGGTGATAGGTCATCGCGCCATCTTCGAAGTAATGATAGTGGTCGGTGGAGAGGTGGGTGTAGACGCCGTGCTGGTCGAGGAGGCTGGGCATGGAATCGTCAAACGGCTCTAGCGGCCCCCAACTGCGGTGGAGAAAGTTGTAGCGCCCGGTGTGCAACTCGCGCCGCGCCGGCATACAGGGCATGCTGGCCACATAGGCATTGTTGAAGCGGACCGTCCGCTCGGCCAGCCGCGCAAAATTGGGCGCGTGGGTCCACTCACAGCCATAGGGGGGCAGCATGTGCCGGTTGAGCGAGTCGAACATGACCATAATGGCTTTCATTGGTTTCTCCTACGAAAAGTCCTCGGGTGTCTCTTCCACGCGGGCGCCAAGCCAACTGGCCCGCTTTTCGCGCGCCCGGAAGTACACATACTCCTCGTTGGGGTTGGGCGGCGAGACGTTGCCGGTGGAAGGGTACTTGGCAATCGCTTCCTCGACAATGTCGATGCCCAGGCCCGGCGTGTCGGGGACGAGCATGTAGCCGTCCACAATCGTGGGCTGGGGTTCCATCACCTCATAGCGCTGCGGGACGTCATCCTCCCGGTGTTCGAGGATCAAGAAGTTGGGCAACGTGGCGCAGAGGTGGACCGCGGCCATCTCTGCCACCGGCCCCAACGAACCGTCGTGGGGGGCAAAGGTGACATAGTGCATTTCGGCCAGCGCGGCCATCTTCTTCATCTGCGAGAGGCCGGCGGCGCGGCCGGTGTCGGGCTGCACCACGTCGATAATTTCACGCTCGATCAGCTCGCGCACGCCCCACATATTGGCGTGCCGCTCGCCCGCAGCAATGGGCAGATTGACAGCATGGGCGACGCGCGCAATCGCCTCGACATTCTCGGGCGCCACGGGGTCTTCGTAAAAGAGCAGGTCGAACGCCTCGAGCGCCTGGCCCATGGCAATCGCGTCTTTGGTGGTGAGCCAGGGAGGCCCGTGGATATCGACCATCAGGTCCACATCAGGCCCGACCGCCTCGCGAATCTCCACCACCTTGCCTAGCGGATCGGTGACGCCGCCCGTCTTGAGCGCTCCGTAGCCGCGCTCGACCAGGTCGAGTGCGGTTTCAGCATTGTGGGCGTGGGCATAGAGCCGCACCCGGTCGCGCAGCCGCCCGCCGAGCAGCTTGTAGACGGGCAGATTGAGCGCCTTGCCCATAATGTCCCACAGCGCCATCTCGATCCCCATCATGGCGCCGCCGCCGACAATGCCGGTCATGCCGTGGCCCATCATGGCCAGGTACATCTTCTGCCAGATCTTCTCGATCTCAAACGGGTCGTCACCCACCAGAATCTGCGCCAGGTCTTGGATGGCCGTCTCAACCACGCGTGGCCAGCCGCTGGCCTCGCCGACGCCATAGACGCCTTCATCGGTGAAGACTTTGACAAAGAGCCAGTTGCGCGCCTTCCAGCCGCTGCTGTCGGGCACGCCGGCGTGCATGAGATAGGTCTTGATCTCGGTGATTTTCATGGTTCCTCCTGGGTGGTGGATTGGGCGCGGGCGAAACCCGTGCGGCGCTTCAGGATGACGCCAGCGCCTGGCGGATCAGATCGGGCGCGTCGGTCATGATCACGTCGACGCCCAGGGCCGCCAGCCGTTTCGCTTCGGCCACGTCGTTGACCGTCCACGTGTTGACGGCGCAGCGCCTTTCGTGCGCCCATGCCATGAGTGTCGCATCGACCAAGGCAAAGTAGGGGTGCAGCGCCTCCGGCTGGATGATGGGCGAAAACCACGCCTGCTTCAAGTGGGGGGGGAGGGGTTCGAAATAGAGCAGCCCCAAGCGCACTTTGGGGTCGGCCCAGCGCATCTTGATCAGCGTCATCGGGTTGAAGCTGGAGACGATCACCTGGTCATAGAGAGTACGCTGTTGGATCAGCTTGACCAGCGCCTCGACCTCGTAGCCGCCGTGATGTTCCTGGTTTTTGACCTCCACATTGATGCGACAGCGATCCCCCACCAGGTCGAGCACTTGATCCAGTGTGGGGACGCCAACACCGGCAAAAGATGGGTCGAAGTGGCTGCCGGCGTCCAGGCGGGCCAGCTCGGCGGCGGTGAAGTCGCGCACCGAACCATGGCCGTTGGTGGTCTTGTCCACCGTAAAGTCATGGATCACCACCAGTTGGCCGTCCTTGCTCAGGTGAACGTCGAGTTCGATGCCGTCGGCGCCCATTTCGAGCGCTTTGGCAAACGCGGGCAACGTATTTTCGGGGGTCGCCAGTTTGGCCCCGCGGTGGGCAAAGATCTGTGGGTGGCGCATGGGATGCCTGCTTTGGGTGCGTGGGTGGTTAGTTGATTCGATAATTGGATGAACGAATGACTGACTGGACCCTCGATAGCCAGTCGCGCAACCGCTCGATTTCGCCGTGTTGCTTGGGCTCTGCCCGCGCTAGCTCCACCATCAGGTCACCATCGATCAGCGTAATCGGCTTGTCCTCGGCCCAGATGCGGGCTGAACGGCTGATGGGGCCAGCGGTGACCAAAAAGGCGTGCACTGCGCCCGCGCCAACCATGGTGCCGTAGAGGTCGCGCAGCACCGATTCGCCGACGGTTCCCCGATAGCGTTTGCACTGGACGACCGCCTGCCTCCCGTGGCTGTCGGTGACCAGCACATCGATGCCGCCGTCTTTGACATCGGGCAGGTTGTCGGCGTGATAGCCCTGCCGTTCAAAGAGCCGCCGCGCCACATACTCCTCAAACTCAGAGGGAGTGAGGCGCTGCAGTTCCTCCACGGTGAGCGCCGGATGCCGCGCATCGACGAAGAAGTGGTACACCCGTGTGAGCCAGCGCACCATCAATGCGCGCCAGCTCAGCGCAATGGCCACCCCCAATGCGACACAGAGCAGCGTCAGGGCCCCATTCAGTTGGCTCCCCCGGCTCCATCCGCTCACCCAGAGCCGGTAGCCCAACCAGCCATAGAGCAGCAACCATAGGCCCGATGCAAACAGGAGCCAACCGGTGCTACGGTGCAGGTATCGAGCGGGCCGCCACGCGGGTAGGTTGAAGGCAAAGGTGTGGTGGGCCATGGGTGGTGATCAGTGATCAGTGAATGGTCAAGTGTGATGCGTTATGGATGAGGTTCCGTTTGTAGCAACTCGATCATGACGCCGTGAGCGGCTTTGGGGTGGACGAAAGCCACCAGCCCATGCACTCCGCGTCGCGGTTGCTCGTCGATGAGGCGGAGCCCTTGCGCCCGCAATTCGGCCAACGCCGCCACAATGTCATCCACCTCGAAACAGAGATGTTGCGTCCCTTCGCCGCGGTTCTGCAAAAAG
>JAHDWG010000056.1:0-18270 GCA_023384495.1 Caldilineaceae bacterium | reverse complement strand
GCGCTGTGCCGCTTGCCGGGTCAGTTGGCGCGATCAGCTCGAGCGCGCCGTTGCCGGCGTCGAGAAAGGCCGCCTCCACCTGCTGCTCGGGAATCAAGACCCGCTCGCGCAGTTGAAAGCCGAGCTGGTCGCAGTAGGTCTTCAGGCTCTCGTCGATGCTGTGGACGACGATACCAATATGGTCAATCCTGTGAAAAATCGGTCTCACCCCCGCCCTCAGTAAAAAAGTCTCTTGCTCAGATCAACGTCTCAGTTGCGTGCGCTGCTTGGCTCATGCCTCACACCCAACTTTCCGGCGTGTATTCGCCAAAGACGCGGCGGAGCGTGTCGCAGATTTCGCCCAGGGTGGCGTAGGCCTCGACCGCTTCGACCAGCAGCGGCATGAGCAGCGCCTGCGGGTCGCGGGCGGCCTGCTCCACCCGGGCCAGAGCCTGCTCCACGCGGTGATTGTCACGTTCGACGCGCAACTGGGCCAGCGCGTCGACCTGCGCAGTGCGCACCCGCTCGTCCACGCGCAACAGTTCGCTCACCGGCGCCTCGTCGCGCTGAAAGCGATTGACGCCGACAACCACCTGCTCGCCGCTTTCGATGGCGCGCTGGGTCTGGTAGGCTGCCTGTTGGATCTCGCGCTGGATAAAGCCCTCTTCCACCGCCCGCAATGCGCCGCCCAGCGCATCGATGCGGGCGAGATAGTCGCCCGCCTGGCGTTCGATCTCGTCGGTGAGCCACTCGATGTAATAGGAGCCGCCCCGTGGGTCCACCGTATCGGCCACGCCGCTCTCGTGGGCAATGATCTGCTGTGTGCGCAGCGCGATCTCCACCGAGGTTTCGGTGGGCAGCGCCAGCGCCTCGTCCTTGCCGTTGGTGTGCAGGCTCTGTGTGCCCCCCAACACGGCGGCCAGCGCCTGGAGCGTCACGCGCACGATGTTGTTATCGGGCTGCTGGGCGGTGAGGGTGCTGCCGCCGGTTTGGGTGTGGAAGCGCAGCCGCCAGCTTTCGGGGTCGCGCGCGCCAAACCGCTCGCGCAGCGTCTTGGCCCACAGCCGGCGCGCGGCGCGGAACTTGGCGATCTCTTCGAGAAAGTTGTTGTGGGCGTTGAAAAAAAAACTCAACTGGCGGGCGAAGCTGTCCACATCCAACCCGGCGGCCACGGCCTGTTGCACATATTCAATGCCATTGGCCAGCGTAAAGGCCACCTCTTGCACGGCGGTGCAGCCCGCCTCGCGCATATGATAGCCGCTGATCGAGATGGTGTTCCACTTAGGCGCTTCGGCCGCGCAATAGCGGAAGATGTCGGTCACCAGCCGCATGGATGGCCCTGGCGGAAAGATGTAGGTGCCGCGCGCAATATACTCTTTGAGGATGTCATTTTGCGTGGTGCCGCGCAGTTGCGCGGGCGTCACCCCCTGTTGCTTGCCCACCGCCACCACCATCGCCAGCAAGACCGCCGCCGGCGCGTTGATGGTCATGCTGATACTCACCCGATCCAGCGGCAGGCCGGCAAGCAGCGTCTCCATGTCGCGCAGGCTGCTGATCGAGACCCCCACCTTACCCACTTCACCCTCGGCCAGCTCATGATCCGCGTCGTAGCCGATCTGGGTGGGCAGGTCGAACGCAACCGACAACCCGGTCTGCCCCTGTTGCAGCAGAAGGTGATAGCGCCGGTTGCTCTCGGCGGCGGAGGCAAAACCGGCGTATTGGCGCATGGTCCACAGCCGGCCGCGGTACATGTTGGGCTGCACCCCCCGCGTAAAGGGATACTCACCAGGGAAGCCCAATCGCTCGGCGTAGGCCACAGCAGTGGTCTCATCCGCCGGGCCAAGATCATCGGGGCTATAGAGAGGCCGGACTTCAATGACCTCACTGCTGGTGGTGAAGCGGCTACGACGTTCGGGGAAGCGCTGCGTCTGCGGGGCCAATATGTTCTCCCCCCAGGCTTGCTTAAGGGTGTGGAGCTTGGCGCGTGGTTCGCTCATGGGTTCAAATACTCATTCTCAATCAGGTTGGAGCAGATGGCGCTACATCTCGCTGCGCCCGGTGAGCGCCCGGCCCAGCGTTACCTCATCGGCATATTCGAGATCGCCGCCCATGGGCAGCCCGCGCGCCAGCCGCGTGACGCGGATGCCCAGCGGCTTGACCAGCCGGGCGATATACATAGCCGTCGCCTCACCCTCCAGGTTGGGGTTGGTGGCGAGAACCAACTCTTGCACCGGCGGCTGCGCCTGTTGGATGCGGCGCAGAAGCTCGCCTATTTTCAGGTCATCCGGCCCGACGCCTGCTACTGGTGAAATTGCCCCGTGCAGCACGTGATAGAGGCCGTGGAACTCCCGTGTCCGCTCGATGGCCTGCACATCGAGCGGCTCCTCGACGACGCAGATCACCGTCTGGTTCCGTTCGGTGTTGGTGCAAATAGCGCACGGATCGCGATCGGCGATGTTGTGGCAGATACTACAAAAGAGCGTCGTCGCCTTGAGTTCGGTGAGCGCCTGGGCCAGGCTGAGCGCGATGGACTCATCGGCGCGCAACAAAAAATAGGCCAACCGGCTGGCCGACTTGGGGCCGATCCCAGGCAGACGGCTAAAGGCTTCGATGAGGTTGCTGACAGGTTGCGCTAGTGGTTGCATAAATTCTAAAGGCCCAGCCCTGGCGGCAGGCCAAGTCCGCCGGTGAGGGCGCCCATGCGCTCTTCGCTCAGCGCTTTGGCTCGTTGCAGCGCCTCGTTGACGGCGGCGAGCACCATATCTTGCAGCAGTTCGACGTCGTCGGGGTCGACCGCCTCGGGCTTGATGGTGATCGAGCGGATCTCCTGCCCGCCCGTGGCGACTACCGTCACCATGCCACCGCCGGCAGTAGCGGTCACCTCTTCGTCGGCCAACGCGGCCTGCGTCTTCTCCATCTCATCTTGCAGCTTTTGCATCTGCGAGAGCAGGCCGCCCATGCCGCCGGGCATATTCATGCCTCCCATACCGGGAATGCCCCCACGGGCCGGCCCACGCATTTTCTTATTCTTCGCCATCAATCATCGTCCTTTCACGTTACGCCATCTACCTCTGGGTTGGGTAGCAACTCGGCATGTAAGTCAGCCATGGCATAGGTCACCAACGGATCTTCACCATTCTGCCTGGCAGGGGCCGTTGTCGTGATTTTGGTTTTCGGCGCGACGGCCTGCTCACCCATCTGGCAAATGATGGTCAATGGGCGCCCCAACCAGGCCGAGAGCAAACCGGCCACGCGTTCGAGCGTTTCTGGTTTGGAGACAATATCATGGGTGAACTGGTTGTTGCCAAACGCAAACGCGATCACATTGTCACCAAAATCCAGGTCGCGCACCGTGTTGACTGCCGCCCATACCTGCTGCGAACATTGTTGGCGAACGATCTGCGTAAATTCTTTCCAACGAGTTCGAATCTTCTGGGCGGCGGCCTCATCCAACGGCTGCGCTGACCTGGTCTCCGCAGCTTGAGGTGGGGGTAGCGTCTCCGCAACCGTCGGTAGCGCAACGGATGGCGCCGCGCTCGACAGTGGCGGAGCGACAGGGGCGGCCATCGCGCCCACGGTGGCGGCAACCGGCGCTAGGCTGCGCTCTCCCTGGATCGCTTCAATCAGCGCAAGCTCCAATGGCAGCTGAGGCTGGTAACCGCCTTTGAGGTCGTCAATCGCTGCGCCAAACCGCCGGATGGCATGCAGGGTCATGGGTTGCGTCATGCGCTCGGCCTGAGCCTTCATCTGTTCCACAGTCTCAGTGGGTAAGTCGGTAATCAGATCAGCGTTGCCGGTCATCTGGAGGAGCATGACCCCGCGCAGATGTTCCACCACCTGGTGACAGAACTCGGTCAGGCTCGCGCCCTCCAAGATTAACTGCTGGATCAGCCTCAAACCGGCGGCTGTGTCTCGATGAGTAATCACATCGACCAACGAGGCCACGGCTTGGGCGTTGACAGCCCCCAGCGCCTGCTGTACTTGCGTCAGCGTGACCGCATCGCTCCCATAGCTGAGCATTTGATCCAGCAGGCTGATCGCATCGCGCATACAGCCCTGAGCGGCGCGGCCAATCGCGGCCAGCGCCTCTGGCTCGGCGGTAAAGCCTTCGGCAGTGACGATTTCACTCAAATGATGGGCGATTTCTGGCACAGAGAGGCGACGAAAGTCAAATCGCTGACAGCGGCTGATAATCGTTGCAGGAATTTTGTGCGGCTCGGTCGTAGCGAGGACAAAGCGGGCATGTGGGGGGGGCTCTTCCAACGTCTTGAGCAGCGCATTAAAGGCGCTGGGGCTCAACATATGAACTTCATCGATGATGTAGACCTTATAACGGCCCTCGCTGGGGCGAAAGCTCACTTTGTCGCGCAGCTCTCGCACATCATCCACGCTGTTGTTGCTGGCCGCGTCGATCTCAATGAGGTCCAGCATACGCCCTTCGGTGATGGCGACACAGGTTGGGCATTCGTTGCAGGGCCGGGCCGCCTCCGGCGCCGTACAATTGAGCGCCTTGGCCAGGATGCGCGCCACCGATGTCTTCCCCGTGCCACGCGGGCCAGAAAAGAGATAGGCGTGTGCGACGCGCCCCTCGCGCAGGGCGTTGCGCAGCGTCTGGATCACATGTTCCTGGCCAACCAGTTCGTCAAACGTCTGGCTGCGCCATTTGCGGTAGAGTGCCTGTGCCATGTTGAACGTCGTCTGTGGAAGCGAACGCGAGGGGCCACCCCCTGCGCATCGTGCTCAGGGTAGTGTAACATCGATAGGAGCGCGCCGCAACTCTTGGGAGTCACCCCGACCGGGCCCAATCCCATGTAAAGACCTCACGCAGCCGGTCGTAGACGCCGGCCATGTCGGTCAGCACCACCACCTCGCGGTTAAGTTTGTGGCTGGTTTCGCCCCCGTTGAGGCTGCCCACCGCCGACCATTGCTCATCGCCAATCCGCACGAGGGCGAGTTTGGCGTGGATGCCCGCCGCGGCCGGGTTGCCGATGCGCGCCTCCAGGTCAAGCCCTTCTGTGGCAGCCAGGTCGTTCAAATAGGCAACGGTGGCCCGATTGTTGCGCAGCGACTGCGGATCGTCGAAGAAGGAATCCAACAATAGGCGCACGCTTGCGCCTCGGCGCGCCGCCGCAATCAGCGCCGTCAGACGCGGGTTGGGGTCGGCAATCGGGTTGCTGTTCGTAGCGCCCCAGTGCTTGTGCTCGTATAGTTGCTCCAGATGAATTTCATCGCCGACCCCCGTGCGCCTGAACAACGCCAGCAGACCAGCCTCCGGGTGCAGCACATTTTCCGGCGCGCTCAGCACCTGAAAGCGCGCCCTTCCCGTGACGGTCTGCGGTGCACCGAACGGTGACTCCGGTACAACGTGGGTTGGGGGTGACGGCGCGACAAAATCATCTGGCGGCCCGCCGTAGCGCTCGTGGCCGGCCTCGAAGGGGCGCACATCGGGAAAGCGTTCCGGCGCCCAATCGGTGTCGAACAGTTGCCTTAACGCAGTGACCACGGGCGGCGCATCGGTCACCAGGTAATAGCCACGACGCCCGCCAACGGGGGCTGATGTGTCGATGGGGAACGCATCATGGCTAAAATTTTCCGTACCGTTGAGGGCCAGCCGGTCATCGATGATCAGGTATTTGGCGTGGGCAAAACGATAGCGCGGCCGATAGCCTTTGGGGGCGTGGTCAGCCGCCGCCAAAAAGCGAACATCACCGCCGGCCTCGACGATCTGCGCCAGGCACCACTTTTGCAGATCTTTGAAGCCACCAGCCGGGCTGCCCTCAAGCAACATCCGCACACGGACGCCGCGACGGGCAGCGGCGGCCAGGGCTTCAGCCAAGGCGGGGTGTTCGAAGGTGTAACCGGCCAGGTCGATAGATGTCGTCGCCTCTGCTAAGTGCGCGGCCAGTGGGTGAAAGAGCCCTTCTGGCCCAACAAGCACGGTGACAGTTGCATCAGCTGCGGTGAGCGGTGGCAAGTAGCGGTCATCGGCGGCCCAGCCACCCCAACCCGCCAACCGCACGCGCCGCCCCCAGTCGAGGTCAGCGAGATCACCGGCCCAGTCGGTCGCCCGATCCGTATCCAGGGGCAGCAGGGTGGACGAGTCCAGTTTGCGGTGCCACACCTGACCTACACTGGGCATATCGCCCCGCGTGTAGAGTTGGGCAGGGGCGCCTTCCCATCCCATCGCCGGCTGCGTTTCGGCACCGTAGACCAGCGTATCCATTACCTCGCCACCGGGTGTGGCAAGCTGGATCAGCCCCCCATTGTTGGCAAGCGTGAGGCCGCCGATCAGGTCAACTGCTTCGGATTCGGTGTCAGTGGCCCATTCGCACCGGGCCGCCTCGCCAAAGGTTTGACGGAAAGTCGCCGCCTCAGCTGCACACCACAGACGCGCGCCCGGTTGAATGGTCAACGTGGTGGTGAGCGGAAAGGTCGCTGTCCGGCTCTGCGTAGAGAGACGCCACCCGGCCAGCGGTTGCGCATAGCCGCCCACATTCCAGAGCAGTAGGGCCTCATCCCGCTCGCCACTGAGTGCGCTGTCGATGTGCGCGGCGGCCAGCAAAAGCTTGGCCGGCGGCGCGCTTACTAGGGGGAGCAACACGCGCGAATCGAGAGCCGGGATGGCCCACGCGCCCTCGCGCCCACCGCTCACGAACAGGAACATAATGAGCAGCAGCGTACGAACGAGCAATGACGCGTTTGCGCATTGACTCGGCGAATCTGGTTGATGGGAGCGAATTAGGTCCTTGTCCATCATTGACGGCCATTCCTTGCTTGGGTGTGGCGAATGCTTTCGCTTACATCGGACGTTTTACATTGGACGTTTGAGGTGCGCCCAACCCAAGTATAGGCAATTGCCGCCTGTACGCCAGGGGCAAATGACGGAAATACAACTGCAACGTTTGACTGATTTTACAGGGCGCCGATGAACTGAATGTCAGCGAGGTTAACGGGGTTGGCGACGACTCGAACGCCGGTCGCGCAGCATGACATAGGCGCTCAGCCCTGTGTAATAGAGGGCGAAGAGCAATGAACCCCAGATGAGCCTGTAATCATGGAGCGGGTATTGAATGAGGATGATGATATTGACTACGCCCCAAATGGAGGCCAGGGTCATGGTCAATTTTTGCCACATGGCCGTCCGCGAGGGATAGACGTATTTGATCGGCACAAAGACCAGTGCGCTGAGCAACAGGATGATCGACAGATTGATCCAGCCGTTCAGGCTGAGCAGGAACATATAGTAGACCATGATGTTCCAATAGGAGGGGAAGCCCTTGAAGAAGTGGTCGTCGGTCTTAGCGTCATCCTGACAGAATTGATAGGCGGACGCGATCAAGATGAGGCTGGCGCCGGCCAACCCATAGCCGTGGGGCAAAATCTCGGCCTGATAGAGAAAGTAGGCGGGGACAAACACATAATTGAGAAAGTCGATGATGTTGTCGAGCAGCGCGCCATCAAAATTAGGGAGTACGCTCTTGACGCGCACACGGCGCGCAAGAAGCCCATCAAACGCGTCCACAAAGACTGAGACCCCCATCCAGGCAAATGCCAGCACCCATTGCTCGTTGGTAATCGCCAGGATAGCCAATAGCCCCCATATGGCGCCACTGGCCGTGAATAAGTGGGTCGCCCATGCCGCCGCCTTACGAATGCGTGACGGCGACCACTCCTCTTCGGCCCAGTTGTCGGGTGATGGCTTGGGATAGGTATTCTCCATAGTGCGTTCAACTGGTGTTCATACGGGGTGGCGCGTGTCTGCGTGGTGGCAGATGTGACAAGTCCGGCTTAGAATCCAAGCCGGACCCGTCACATCCCTGTACTCGGTTCGGTTTGAAAACGCGAGTCTCGTTGCAGTCTTGGCCGAGCCTCAAGGCGCGTTTTCAAAGTTATCCTGAGCTCTGTTTGAAAACCGGAGCCACTTGAACGAGTAAGCATCTTCACAAACTCCGGTTTTCAAATCAACCGCAGTGTAGCACGGATTAGAAGCTAAACCAGCCGCTACCAAAGGCAGAGGCAAAAACCAGACTAACGATGCTCATCAACTTGATCAAAATGTTGAGCGAGGGGCCACTGGTGTCCTTGAAGGGGTCGCCCACGGTGTCGCCGACCACGGCGGCCTTGTGTGCGTCCGAACCTTTGCCACCGAGTTCGCCCGTCTCGATCCACTTTTTGGCGTTGTCCCACGCACCGCCGGCATTGGCCATCATCACCGCCAGAACAAAGCCAGAGGCCGTGGCCCCAATCAACATGCCGGCGAGCGCCTCTGCTCCCAAGACAAAGCCCACCAACAGCGGCGCCAACACCGCCATCGCGCCGGGCGCCACCATCTGCTGCAAGGCGCTTTGCGTGCTGATGGCGACACACGTCTTGTAATCAGGACGCCCTGTGCCCTCCATCAATCCGGGAATTTCTCGAAACTGCCGGCGCACCTCTTGCACGATGCCCTGGGCAGCCTGGCCGACGGCGGTCATGGTCATGGCGCTGAAGAAATAGGGCAACATGGCGCCAATCAGCAGGCCGGGCACCATGGTGGGGTCCAACAAGTTAAGGTCTTCATAGTTGAAGTGAGCGGCGGTTACATAGGCTGCGACCAGCGCCAGCGCAGTCAGCACCGCCGAGCCAATGGCAAAGCCCTTGCCCGTGGCCGCCGTGGTGTTACCCAAGCTGTCGAGGGCGTCGGTGCGCTGGCGCACTTCGGGGGGCAGATGGCTCATTTCAGCAATGCCGCCGGCATTGTCGGCCACCGGGCCATAGGCGTCGGTGGCAAGGGTGATGCCTAGCGTGCTCAACATACCGACGCCGGCCAGCGCAATGGCATACAGGCCTGCGGCGATGCGCTGCGTATCGGCCAGGCTTGGCTCGGCGCGAAAGCCGAACCAGAGGCTGAGCAGAATCGCCGCCGCCACGATCAGCACAGGGGCCATGGTGCTATTCATCCCCACCGCCAAGCCCTGGATGATGGTCGTCGCCGGCCCAGTCTGCGCGGAGTGCGCGATACTTTGGGTGGGCTTATTGGTGTATGAGGTAAAATATTCGGTGAAGTAGGCGATCCCCAAACCGGCAATCAAACCGGTGACGATGGCAAAGAAGTAGTTGAAGCTCAACCCAGCCAAAAGCACCATGATGGCGGCCAAGACGACGACGATCCCCGATGCGCCCCAAATCGAGCGGCGCAGGGTGGCCAGCAACTGCTCCTGCGTGGCGTTTTCTTCGGTCTTGACCAGAAACGTCCCAATCAGCGACGCCAGAATGCCGGAAGCGGCAATCAAGAAGGGAAGGCCAATAAAGGCCGCCGCCTTGCCGTCACCCACCAACGCGCCCAGGGCCAGACCCAACGCGGCGCAGGCGATGATCGAGCCGCTATAGCTCTCGAAGAGGTCGGCGCCCATGCCGGCCACGTCGCCCACGTTGTCGCCGACATTATCGGCGATCACGGCTGGGTTGCGCGGGTCATCTTCGGGAATCCCTTGCTCCACCTTGCCGACAAGGTCGGCGCCCACATCAGCCGCCTTGGTGTAGATGCCACCGCCGACACGGGCAAAGAGCGCAATGCTGCTGGCGCCAAAGCCAAAGCCCGTGACGTAGCTGATCACACTCGGATCATTCTGGAATATCAGATAGAGAACGGTCATGCCGATGATGCTGAAGCTGACCACCGCCATGCCCATGATCGAGCCGCTAGAAAAGGCCACGCGCAACCCATCGTTGAGGCTGCGCTGTGCGGCTGCGGCTGTGCGTACATTGGCGCGCACCGCGGTAAACATGCCCAGATAACCGGCAGCGCCCGAAGCAATCGCGCCGGCAATAAAGCAGACCGCCGTCTGCCAACCAATCCAGACCGCCATGATCGCCGCCACAACGACGACAAAGCCCGAAAGATAAAGATACTCACGGTTTAGAAAAGCGGATGCGCCTTCCTGGATGGCCGCAGCAATCCCGCGCATGGTTTCATTGCCCTGGTCTTCGGCCAGCACGTTGCGCATCTGCCAAAGCACAAAGCCAACACCGACGACACCCAACACAAGCGCCAATATGACAGACGTGGTTCCTTGTAGCAAGATACTTTCCTCCTTGAAAGGATCTGGTGGAATATGCTTTGATTATCGTGATTGCGATTACTTTCACAAGCAAGAGATTGTGCCATTGTAATTTGAATGAAAAGTGTAAGCAAATTCTCCCCAGTTATATTGTTCAATATGATGGGTGTTCGACCATGAGCCTGGCAAATCGCCTGATCTATATGGATCACGCCGCAACCACGGCGGTTCATTCCGACGTCATTGCCGCCATGACGCCCTTTCTGACCCAAGCATACGGCAACCCATCCAGCATCCACGCGGTGGGGCGGCAGGCCACTGTGGCGCTCGAACAGGCGCGGCGCACAATTGCCGCAACGCTGGGCCGCCAACCCGACGAGGTGATCTTCACCAGCGGGGGCAGCGAAGCCGACAACGCCGCACTGCGCGGGATTGCGCTGGCGCGCCGCGCCGCCACTGGCGCCAACCGCATCATTACCTCTGCGATTGAACACAGCGCAGTGCTTCACACAGCCTATGCATTGCGCGACCACTTTGGATTCCAGGTGACCGTTTTGCCCGTTGACCCAGAAGGGCGCGTCCGCCCCTCCGATTTGGATGAGGCGCTACGCGCCAACCCGGATGTGGCGGTGGTCAGCATTATGTATGCCAACAACGAAGTGGGAACCATCCAACCGATTGCCGAATTGGCGGCGCACTGTCGGGCGTACGCTGTGCCATTCCACACCGATGCAGTGCAGGCCGTGGGCAAACTCGAGCTGCGGGTAGATGACCTTCAGGTGGACGCCCTCAGTGCGAGCGCGCACAAGTTCTATGGCCCCAAAGGGGTGGGATTCCTCTATTTGCGCAAAGGGACGCCCTTCATGCCGCTGATTACGGGAGGTAGCCACGAGCGGGGGCGGCGAGCCGGCACCGAGAATGTGCCTGGGATTGTCGGGATGGCCAGCGCATTGGCGTTGGTGGAATCTGAACGCCCACGAGAGAATGAACGGCTCGAAGCCCTGCGCGACCATCTGATCGGTGGGGTGCTCGAAGGCGTCGATGGGGCCCGGCTTACCGGCGCAAAGACTCAGCGGCTTGCCGGTCACGCCAGTTTTGTCATTGCCGGCGTCGAAGCGCAGGGAGTGTTGATCGGACTGGACATGGCCGGTGTGGCCGCCAGCAGCGGCAGCGCGTGTATGAGCGCAGCCCAACGCCCAAGTCACGTCCTCGAGGCGCTCGGCGTTGGCCCCCATGAGGCGGTCGGCGGCTTGCGCTTGACGCTGGGCCACAACAACACACCAGATGATGTGGCCTATGTGCTGGAGCAGCTAACGTCGATTGTCGCCCGGCTGCGCGGGTAGCCATCACCCCAAACAGCCCCCCTTGGGTTTTCATCCGGAGCTTCTGCGCCATGCTGGGCAACCATCTCCGGATAGCCGTTCACGCCGCCTGTTCTCGCCAGGCAGCCGCAATCATACGGAAGATATCGGTTTCGCTGACAATGCCGACTACGTGGCGGCGCTGCATATCATCCACCTCAGCCTCAACCACCGGAAGACCGCCAACCTTGTGTTGCATCAACTTGGCCGCCAACTCACCGACGGTCGCCGTTGCTTCGATCGTCACCACGTCGCGCGTCATGACGTCGGCCACGGTGAGCCAACCAGGTTCAGCCCCAGGGTCGTAGGGGTTGATGGTGCTCGTTACCGCCTCGGCTTCCCGAATATCGGTTTCGGTGACAATCCCCACCAGGCAGTCGTCGGCGTCAACCACCGGCAGCCGGCGGATGTGAAGTTCTTCCATCAGTTGGGTGGCGTCGGCGACCACCGCCTCCGGGTGGATGGTGACGACGGAACTCTGCATGATCTGACTGACTGGAATGCGATGCATTTTGCTTCTCCCCAACGGGTGTAACCAGCGGCTGCGAACGGCGGCCCGACGAGCATTGTGAGGCCAGCGCAAACCGCCCGCCCAATCCGGGCTGAATGTGAGACCCATACCGTT
Source organism: Caldilineaceae bacterium (assembly GCA_023384495.1). Lineage (GTDB taxonomy): Bacteria > Chloroflexota > Anaerolineae > Caldilineales > Caldilineaceae > CFX5. Next base: position 6,265 of record JAHDWG010000056.1, on the reverse strand, counting down.
CCTCAACAATATTGACCATTATACTATGGTTACCCCGATACTGCGGTTTTGCCAACAGGCTGCGTGACCGGATGGCCGGCAATACGCGTGGATATGCAGTCATCCTTCGATTTGATGCGAAAATCGCTACGTTTGTCAGCGATAAGTAAGGAATTGCCGCTTGTGGAGCAAACACGACATCGTTATAATCTGGACATGAAGTACAACACGATTTCACAGGCACTCAATTCGATAACACAGTATGGGCCTGCGGCGTCAAACACCGACCCGATGCACGTGCTCTGGCTCCATTCCTCAATGGCCGGCGTCGGCCCCTTGCGTGAATTGCGCGAACGATTGGTCGCCCAATCCATGTGTCTTACGTTCACGCGCCACGAGCTTGGCCGCGCAATGGTGGAGGGCGGCAGGGCATGGCGCTCTTGTGACCTCATCCTGATCCATATCACCCACGAATCTTTGGAACAGATCAAGTGGTTGGTCAGCCACATTCGTCGCGAAACCCATGCGCCGATCATGCTCTTACCCGAAACCCACGCCTATGAGTGGTCGCTTTCGATGCTTCCCGCTGGCGTTGATGCAGTGATGTTGGCAAGCACCCCGGCAGAAGTCCTCGTTGCGCGCTGCGCTGCCCTGTTGCGCCGCTGGGTCCGGCGATAGAGAAGCCCATTGCAACGCTGTCTCGCCCCCCCTTGGCCATTAGCCACGCCTATTCTTCTTTTCTGTTCCGACAATCAACCCCAAAGCCTTTCCTTTTCTGTTCAATTTGTTCTGATAATCTGCAGCCAATGTCACCGCCTGCACTGGGCTTGCCCTGGTTGCGCGATTGCCCTGCGCAATAGAACGTTACAAACGATGCTCTATTCGGCCACTTCTCGATTTGACATCAGAACGTTTGTTCTATATCATTAGCGACCAATCGAAATGAGTCACCAGGTTCGAGCGTGATCCATAGACTGCTGCGAGCCGAAAGATAAGTAGCCTGGTAGCCACGAGTTGGGGGGCGCCCCAATCCGTTTGGCGTCAGGCTTTTTTGTTATGCTGAGCCTCGCGGCGATGCCAGGCAAACCATGAATATCGATCAGAAAACGCTCAATCAACAGGCCAATCAGATAGAAAGGCTGCTCTGGCGATGTAAGGTGGCCGCCCGCGTCGTTGGCGGTACGGTGACATCGAGGCTGATCACACATCGGGTGGTGCTTGGCCCCGGCGTAAAAGTGAACAAGATCCTGGCGCTCACCGAAGAATTTGCCCTGACTCTGCACTGCGCCGACGTTCGTGTCTATCGCAAACAGGGCATGATTCATATCGAGGTGCCACGCCCGGCTCCCGGCCCCGTGCGGCTGCTACCCCTCTGTGAAGCGCTGGAGGATGCGCCCCCCGCCACGGCCCTGTTGGGGATCGACGAAGCGGGTCTTCCCCTGCTGTTGCGGATCACTGCGCCCGATGTGGTTCATGTGTTGGTTGTTGGGGCAACGGGAAGTGGGAAGACCGCGCTGGCGCGTACGTTGTTGGCGTCACTGGCCTTGCTCAACACGCCGGAGACGCTGCGCATGGTGCTCATCGACCCCAAACAACGCGGCTTTGTCGATCTACAGGCCCTGCCCCATGTGGAGGGGGGCGTCGCTCATTCGCCCGCGGAGGCCGTCCACCGGCTTGGGGCACTGGTGTCGGAGATGGAACGGCGCGACAAGGCCGGCCTCAGTCGCCCAACGCTCATCGTCGCGGTGGATGAGCTGGCCGATCTGTTGCAGACCGGGGGCCGGGCGGTTGAGGCGTACCTCACGCGCCTTGCCCAGCGTGGCCGCGAGGCTGGGATCCATCTTGTCGCCTGTTCCCAGAAGCCGACCGCAGCCCTGATTGGCGGCGCCATGAAGGCGAACTTTCCGGTGCGTCTGGTTGGTGCGGTTGCGGGCCGTGACGAGGCGCGCTACGCCACAGGCGTCAAAGAGAGTGGGGCCGAAAAGCTTGCAGGCAAAGGCGACTTTCTGCTGGTCGCCAAAGGAGAGACCATTCGGTTCCAGGCGGCCTGGCTGAGTGGCGATGAATGTAGCCGTGTAGTTCAGCAGACGATGCAAGGCCAACGCGCATGAAACTGCCATCACCCTCGTTTGCAATCGATTACCCACGCCGAGTTGAGACGCGGCACCGAGCGTCGTCGCCGTGACGCACGTCTTCTTTCCGCAATAGGAGAAAGCACCATGACACGCATGATTGGACTCACCGGGCTGATCTTTCTTGGGGTTATCGCCTGGCGCATTGTGGATGGTATGAGCAGCGACGCCATCAGTATGGGCATTGGGGTTGTATTCGGCATCCTGGCGGGCATCCCCATGGCGCTGCTGACTATGGTCGCCGCGCGCAGGCGGACAGAACACCGCCCGGAACGGTCGGCATCGTATGGGGTAAGCCAGCCCTATTTCCAGCACCAACCGCCCGTCATTGTGGTGACCGGCGGCGCGCCCCATCAGTCGGGGCCGGCCTGGGGCCCGCCGCACGGCAATTACGATGCACTGCCAGGCCCGGCTTGGGAACCGGCGCCAAACGAACGGTCCTATCGGATTGTCGGCGCGCCCGAAGAGTAGGTTCTGCTGCGGCTGCTCGGCCAATGCTGTAAGATGCCGTCTGAACAGTTCTCCGCCTGGCGCTGAAGCGCGCCCAGGCCCCCGGCTAGCCGGCCTTCGAGCTACAGCCAGCCCCGCGCCTTCAGGCCGGGGCTGGCGATTCGACCTTTTCACACAGCTTCTAAACGTTTTCAAACAGAGCTGAGCATAACGTTTGACGCATGACGCTGTTCAAGCTAGGGCGCGGCCACGATTTGGGCGACAATGCCTGTCCGCAGGTCTGTTGTGTAGAGCTCACCCGCTTCATCTTCGCCAAATGAACTCAGGGTGATGCCGCTAGCGAGTAGCTCAGCGGTTGCCCAGTTCCCCGTTTCGTCATACCATGTCCCCCAGATCACGCCGCTGCAATAGTCGCCGTAGAGATAGACGCCCGTCAACGCGGGGAATTGCGCCCCACGGTAGACATAGCCGCCGGTGACCGAGCAGTGGCCCGGGCGACCATAGTCAACAATGGGATAGACGAGCTCGTTCGGGTCGCACCCTTCGGCGACGCGACAGTCAAAGCCCTCCATGAGCGGCCACCCGTAGTTGAGGCCGCCTAGGCTGCCCGCCGGCGTCATGTGGATTTCTTCGTACAGGTTTTGGCCAACATCGCCGATCCATAGGTCGCCCGTTTGCCGGTCAAAGCTGTAGCGCCACGGGTTGCGCAAACCGATCGCCCAGATTTCGTCGCGCACATCCTGGCCCTTCCACTCGGTGTCGACCCAAGGGTTGTCCGGCGGGATCAGGTAAGGCTGCCCGGGGTCGCTGGTGACATCAATGCGCAACATCTTGCCTAACAGCGTGGCCGGGTTTTGACCGTTGCCATAGACATCGTTGCCGCCGCCGCCGTCGCCTGTGCCGATCCATAGGTAGCCGTCCGGCCCAAAGGCCAGCATGCCGCCGTTGTGGTTGCGCGCCGGTTGCTCAATGCGCAACACAGAAAACTCGCTGAGCGGGTCGGCCCGGTTTGGGTCGCTGCTGTCAACCGCAAAGCGTGAGACTTGGGTGGCGTTGGTCGAATCGGTGTAGTTGACAAAGAAGTAGCCAAGCTCCTGATTGCCAGGGGGAAATGCCAGGCCGAGTAGCCCCTGCTCGTTGCCACTGCTGTTCACCCGGTCCGAGATATCGAGAAATGGCTCATCGATCAATTCCCCATCGGCAAGAAGACGAATGGCGCCGCCTTTCTCGACGATGAAGAGGCGACCGCTGTCGTCACCGGCATGGGTGACGAAAAGGGGTGCAATCAGCCCGTCGACCACTGGCTGGACCGTAACTGTCACCTGACTTGGGTCAAACGCCACCATTTCGGGCGTGGGGGTCACGGTCGGCAGTGTGACCGGTGCGCTTTCGGCAGAGCCGGTGGGCGTGAAGGTGGGCTCCAGTGCGGTGTCGGCAGTACGGGGAACCGCAAGCGGCCCGCCAGACGCACAACCTGCCACAAACAAGACAACAAGGCTGGCCCAGAACCAGCCAGTGACCAGGATCGGTGTTCGTCGCGTGATATTCATGGCCAAAGTATAAATATCAACGCAACTTGAAACCGTAATGCCCCCTTCCATGCGCTCGCCGCACTGGTCTGAAAATAAGACAAAACAGCGTAACACAGAGGGCGCCGAGACTGCACAGAGCACACAGAGGTTTTTCTCTGTATGCTCTGTGTCTCCCCGGTGTTCTCTGTGTTCCTGCTGTACGCTGCCATTTTCATCGCTAGGGGTGTACCCCGTTCATCATGCCTGCGATGCCGATGGCGTTGGCGTCTGCCATGTCCACTCGGCTTCCGGAGCGGGACTTGCCCCCCAACTAAAGCCCGGCCCACTGGGAACTTGCACAAAGCCATCGGCAAGCGTCAGCGGCGAACCTGGTTTGAGCAGGCCCGTCTCCAAATAATAGGCATTGGGCAGACACGCCATGATGTTGAGTTGCACCGGCCCACCCCCATGCGAGGCGTAGGGCCGGCGATGGGCGTCGGCCAATAACCCGATCTGCAACAGCGCCGTGGGTCCGCCGGCGCGGCGCAGATCGGGCTGGATGATGTCCACCGCGTCGCGGCGCAAAAAGCGGGCAAAGTCCGCCGGGGTGTAGAGGTTTTCGCCCGTGGCGACCGGCATGTCGAGCGCGTGGGCCAGTTCCGCATAGCCGTCGATGTCATCGGCGGGGATCGGCTCCTCCCACCAGACGACGCCGGCTTGCTCAAAAGCCCGCCCCCGGCGGACGGCCTCGGCGGTGGTGAGCGACTGATTGGCGTCGACCATGATCGCAACCTCGTCGCCCACCGCGTCGCGCACCACCTGGATGCGATGCAGGTCTTGCGCCAGGGTGGGGTAGCCCACTTTGATCTTGACGGCGCGGAAGCCCTGTTCCACTGCTTTGAGGCAGATCGCTTGCACCTCGGCGTCGCTGTAGTTGAGCCAGCCCACCATGGCATAGGCGCGGATGCGCTCGTGCACCCGGCCCCAAAGCTGCCAACAGGGGACGCGCAACGTCTTGCCCAGGCAATCCCACAGCGCGGTGTCGAGCGCCGCAATGCCAAACATGGCCAACCCCGGCGCGCCGTGATATTCGGTCTCGCGCAACATCTCTTGATGGATCTGGCGGATGAACGCGAGGCTCTGTCCGAGGACAAGCGGCTTAAGCTCGTGTTCGATGAGCGCGGCCAATGCGGCCGGTGCGCCCGCGATGCGACCAAAACCGGCCTCACCGGCGCCGGTTATCCCGTCGTCGCTGGTCACCGCCACCCGCACGGCGCCCGCCCCAGGCAGCGCCTGCAACGCGTCGCGGATCGGGTTGGGGTTGGGCGTCTGCGGGTGGACGGTTACGTCCACAGCCTGGATTCTCATCGATGCTCCTTTCGCGATTGTCACTCATACACATTTCGCCCCACACAGAGCCGCATTAGCGCCTCATCGTCGATTTCGATCCCCAGCCCGGGGCCAGTGGGGACGCTCACAAAGCCATCGACCTGGTCGAACGGCGTCTTGTAGAGCGTCTCGCGGATCGCGCTCGGCGTGCGGTCGAACTCCATCACCGGCTCCTGCTGGTAGGGCAGCGGCTGGCGCGCCGGCGGGCAGGGCGGCAACGTGGCCGCCACGTGGAGCGTAGCCGCGATCATCACCGGCGATCCCCACACGTGCGGGCAGACCTGGATCCCCAGCGTGTTGGCCATCATGGCGACGTTGCGCAGCTCGCTGACGCCCCCCACGTGAATCACGTCGGGCTGGACGATGTCACAGGCGCCGCGGCGCAGAAAGTCGGCGAACTCGTAGCGGGTGCGCAGCGCTTCGCCCCCTGCCAGCGCCATGGGCAGCGCCGCCTTGACCTGGAGATAGCCTTCCACATCTTTGGCGTTGACCGGCTCCTCAAACCAGAAAATGTCCTGTTCGGCCAGCCGTTGCCCAATGCGGATGGCGGTGGCCGCATTGTAGGCCTGGTTGGCGTCGACCATGAGATGCACATCGGGCCCGATCGCGTTGCGGATGGCGGCCACCCGGCGCACATCGTCGGCCAAAGGCAGCCCGCCGACCTTGGTCTTAATCCCCTTGAAGCCGGCCTCGACATAGCCGCGCGCCTCGGCCAGCAGCCGGTCGGGGAACTCCCCCTCGGTGTAGTAGAGCCCGGTGGCATAGACGGCCACCCGGTCGCGCACGCGGCCGCCGAGCAGTTCG
>JAHDWG010000642.1:1628-2795 GCA_023384495.1 Caldilineaceae bacterium | reverse complement strand
TCGAAGCGGATGATCCGTTGCAGGGGAGCGTAGGTGGGTGCAGTGGCCATGCGGGGTAGTATAGCATGGGGTGGGGGAGAAGGGGATCGTCATCCGTGACCCATTGGTCTACGTCATTTGGATGATTTTTTCGAATCATTGTTAGGCGAAATGAGGGCGCCACTCGGTATAATGATACAATTCCTGTGAGTCCCATGTCATCGAAACAATGAGTCCCCAGTTGCATTCACCTGGTAGGTTGGCGCGCCGGACCCCTGCCGGATGGTTGTATACTCGCTCATGACCGAAAGTGGCGTTTGACAAGCAGGTGGGGTAGGTGTATATTCTGGCGGAACCAGCAATACTTGTACAGGGGTGAACATGCATCGGCTTACCACCGGGCAAGCAGCCAAGGCGTTACGGTTCAGTGTGGATACGGTGATTCGGGAATGTGACGCCGGCGAGCTTCGCTCTGAGAAGACGCCCGGTGGCCATCGCCGCATCTTTACCCACGATTTGCTGGCGTATGCGCAGCGCAAGGGCTACACGCTCGATTGGACGGTGCTGCCCGTGGGAAGCCAGCAAGAATAGGTCCCAATAGAAGACGGCCCCGCAATTGCCGCCAAGCCTTTCGGAGCCGTCTACCCGCACATTAACAACTGAATCCGGGCGAAGAACCCGCTCACTACACTGCTGTGGTGAGTCAGTTGTGTTTGTACTTTGCCCACGCTTTGTGCGTAGGTTTGTACCCCCACGGGGATTCGAACCCCGGTCGCAGCCTTGAAAGGGATGTGACCCGGGCCAACTAACCTTGTAAAAAGCATGTATTATCCTCTCCAGGATGATACATGCTTTTTTTGTTTTCGCTCTCCAGCGTTCGGCGGGAACTGATCCACATAGCCTATCTGCGAATCAATTCCCATTATAAACGCATCGACGTCTATTCCCAATAATGACCTTCAGCAGCGAGCATTTCGAACGGGGAGAGCACTTTGTCCCGCCGATCCTCAAGCCGGTCGTGGTCATAGTAGTCGGTCATGATGGCGCTGGAGTGGCCGACCTGTTCGCGCAGGTCGCGGTCAAAGGCGCCATCCCTCTGGCGGCGGCGGTTCTGGGTGATGTACATACGCCGCAAGTCATGGGGTCCCTGAATAGCGTCCCCGCAACCGGCGGCGCGGATGATGCGCT
>JAHDWG010000642.1:0-1618 GCA_023384495.1 Caldilineaceae bacterium | reverse complement strand
AGAGGACGTTGGGGTCGATGGGCTTGCCAGGGATCACAGGCGACGGAAAGAGCGGCCCACAGGTGTGCCCCTCATCTGCAAGTGCGTTGATCCAGTGGCAGATGTAGTGTCCCGCGGTTTTGGCGAAGATGACCGGCCGTTGTTGGATTTCCCTGCCCTTGACGGTTTTGGCGCGGCGCACAATGATGATACCGCCGCCGTCGGGGCGAAACAGGACATCTTTGATTTCCAGGTTTGCACACTCACTGCGTCGCATGCCGGTGTCAATGAAGACGGCGAGAATCGCCTTGTCGCGAACCGGATTGGTGGATCGGTCGGCTGCGCGCATGACTTTGGCGAGGACAGAGAGCCCAGGCAGGACGCGCACGGGCGCAGACCCCTCTGCTTCGGGCACCCACAATGAGAAATCCAAAGTTTTGATGTGACGCTGCGTGAATGCCCAGTGCAACATGGACTTGAGCCGGCGCAGCACATCCTTGCGTGAATTGAAGGAAAGCGCGGTGGAATTGGTCAGCCACCGGTTGAAATCGTGCAGATCTTCCTCTCTCATCTCCCAGTTTTGCATGGGCCCGACCTCCGCCCACCATCGGCGGAAGTGGGCCAGATCGTCTTCATACCCGTCGACTGTGACCGAATGAAGTTGAGGTGGCTTGTCTGGCGTCTGGCGGGGCTTGCCAAGGCGCTTGCGGGCAGCAGCGAGCCACATATCAACCAGAAGATCCAATTGTTTTGCCCGAAAGATGGGAGCTGGTGGCCTAAGATCAATGTCATCGTCAATGAGCAGCATGGTTCCCCCGAAAAACACGATACTTGCCCGGTCTGCTGAGGAGTCGGTCCGGGCAAGCTGGATTGATATTGGATGTTCCTGCAGGTGAGATGCCGCAGTCCAGTGCGCGCAGGCTGCGCTATCTATTGTACTAAAACTGGGGGCGCTGTAAACGGACATTTTGCCGATTTTCTGGACAGACATTTCTAGTACAGATTGACGACGTTGCTAAGACAGATAGATGAAAGGGGACACGACAAATGGCGCAGGGAAGGATGTTGTCGAGGGCCTCGTCGGAGGATGAGGCGTTGAATCGGTGCAGCCTGGAGGCGCACTTGCTCTATGTGCAGACGTTGCCCCACCTGGACCGGGATGGGCTGGTGACGGGTCGTCCGCTGTTGTTGTGGCGGCTGGCGCTGCCGCTGCGGGTGGACTTTATCGACATTGCGGGGCGGCTGATTGACGAGTGGGTGCAGCATGGGTTGGTGGTGCGCTACCCAGGCAAGGATGGGCCGGTGCTCTTCTTCAAGGGCTTTCGGCGGCACAACCAGAACATCCCGTACGCCCATGAAGCGCCAAGCGTGCATCCGCCACCGCCTGGGTGGCGACGGACGGCGGCTGGTCTTGTGCCGGAGGATGAGCAGGAGCGCCGGGCGCTGGCAGAGCGCTTTGATGTACGGTCGAGCTATCGTCGACTGTTGCTCGACCCGGACGGCCAAGAACAAACGACCACATCGCGACGTGGTCGCGACGTGGTCGTGAGCAGATCGTCACGACATCGCGATGAGGTCGCGTATCAAGATCAATCAGAAGATCAAGATCAATCTGGTGGTGGTGGTGATCAATCACTCA
>JAHDWG010000641.1 GCA_023384495.1 Caldilineaceae bacterium | reverse complement strand
CGCCCCGGGACCCTCATCCGTAAATAACCTACGCCTTCCCTAGCGCCTTGTCGAGCTCGCGCTGGGCGGCGTCCTGAGCGTCTTGCAGCGCCTGTTCGGGCGATTTCTGGCCGCGCACCACGGCGTCGATGGCCGCCTGCAACTGGTCATTCCAGTAGCGCCGCGCCGGCATGGGCGGCTCAAAATGGGAATAGCCCAACGCATCGTTGTAGAGCTGCCAGTACGCGCGGAACTCGTCGTCGTCGGGCAGCACCTCCGGGTAGATGCCGGTCTGGTCCCGGCGCGAGACCATATCGGCAGAGACGGGCACCCACTGCGCTACGCCGTCGATAGACATATAGGTCAGGAATTTATAAGCCGCGTCTGGGTTGGGAGAACCAACCGGCAGCACACAGGCGGAACCCTGGTTGATGCTGTCATTGCCGGCGTCGCCACGGTAAGGCAGGGGGTGAACGCCAAAGGAGACATCAGGCGCATACTCCTGCTTGGCCGAGAGCGACCAACTTCCCTTCCAGACCATGCCGATCTGCCCGCGATAGAAGGGGTCATCTTCGGTGTCACCGCCACCCAGCCCCTGACGGAAACGCTCCAACGTCTCGCCGCCATATTGTTCGGCATACTGCTGGACCCACTCGAACGCGGCAATGTTTTCCGGCGTGGTGGCCGTGATCTGCTGTGTCGACGCATCATACCACTCGCCGCCGGCAAGCCAGCCCAGCAGGTCCGTCCGGCTGCCCCACGGGATAAAGCCGACCACGCTGTAGCCGTCGGCCGCGCTGCCCTGGGTGATCGCCTCGGCGGCGGCATCCACATCGGCCCAGGTGATGGGCGGCTGGTTGGGATCGAGACCGGCCTCCTCAAAGAGCGCCTTGTTGTACCAGGCGGCATAGGTGCCGCTCTCGAAGGGTTGGGCAAAGGTTTTGCCCTCCCACAGACATTCGTCCCAGGCAGCCGCAAACCAATCGTCTGGATTCACAGTACTTGAGGCGGCGATGTGGTCATCCAGCGGCAAGATCCCTTCGCGCACGGCCCACTCGATCACCTCGCCACGCCCGATGATGGTAAAGTCGGGCGGGTTGCCGGCCGAGACCGCGGTCAGCAACTTGACCGACAGGTCCCCCCACGGCACGATCAGCATCTCCACCTGGACACCGTCCTCGTTGTTGGCGTTGTAGCTATCCACGATCTGCTGCTGGAATTCACCCCAGCGGTCGGCCCAGAAGGTCCAATACGCGATATTGGCGCGCTCGCCAGCGGGCGGCGCACTCTCGCCACTCACACTGGCAGGCGGTGCGGTCGCCGGCGCACAGGCGGCCAATGCCAACCCGGCGACTGCATACGAGGTTGTGCGTAAAAACGCGCGCCGGCTGAATGTTTGAGTTGCCCTGCTCATCATCTTGTCTCCCTTTGACTCTCATTTGCCCTTGAACAAGTCTGTAGTTACCGAAATGTGTCATGGCTAGTCTGTGAATTTGCCGTCGCCACGCGATTCTATGGGTTACCTCTGCGGAATCATTGGTCGAAAATTCATCCCAAGGGGATAGTCTACTACAGCCCCAATCGGACGGCAACCAGCAAATTCATGTGCGAACCCTTGCCCCTTCATCACCCTTGATCGCAGATGGCAAACGTCGTATGCAGTGCCGCAATTGGGTCACCCTTGGGGCGAAACTCATGACCGACGTAGAGATCGTAGCCAGTGGCGGCAATCGCACGGCAGATGCCGGTGTAGTTCATCTCCTGCGTGTCGTCCAGGTCGTTGCGCCCGGGATTGCCGGCGGTGTGGAAGTGGCCGATCCACTTAATGTTGTCGCGGATGATGCGGATAATATCACCCTCCATGATCTGCATGTGGTAGATGTCATACAACAGCTTAACGCGCGGGCTATTGACCCGCTCGCAGACGGCCACGCCCCAGGCGGTGTGGTCGCACTGGTAGCCGGGATGGTCGACCTTGGAGTTGAGCAATTCGAGGTTGAGGTTGACCCCCTTCTGTTCGGCGTAGGGCGCAATACGCCGCAACCCGTCGGCCACAGCCTCGATGGCCTCGATCTCGGTCATGTGTGGCTGGCGGTTGCCGCTAAAGCAGATGACGCCAGGGATGCCGTGGGCCGCGGCAATGTCGATGGACTCTTTGAGTTCGGCCTCAATGCGGTCATGGTTGCTGCGCTTGTTGAGGCCATCGGGCAGCGACATGTGGCCACTCATGCTGGCCACGGCCAGGTTGTAGCGTCTGGCCAGCGCCATGATCTCCTCGAATTCGGGTGGGCGCGCCCAGAGTTCGATGGCGGCATAGCCAATTTCGGCGGCGGTTTTGACCAGATCTTCCAGACTCATGGCGGCCGGTTTGAAGAGCGGGTAGCAGATGGACTGTTTGATGCGCATAGGATTCTCGCTTGGTGGGTTTGCTGACAACGGATTTTGAGAACTGATTGAGCGGATTGTGCTCGCTACGTGATATGGACTTTCTCGCCGCTATGAGATGATGAGTCACGGAGACAGTGCGGATCGCTGGAGCAATCGGATTGCTTCGCTGCGCAGGATGTTGGCCTGGTGAAGCCGGGTTTGGGTAGCGGCCAGCCATTCTTGGTCGCCGCGCAAGCCTGCCTGAAGCTGGTTGAGCAACGCCCCAGTAGCGGTTGGCGCAACGCCGCCCAGGCCGCCACGCGCATGGATAAACGCTTCCGCATCGAGCGCATGCACAAACTGTTCGGTCGTGAAGTTGATCGGCTCGCCCAAGACGGCTTCAGCCGCCTCGTGCAACATGGCAAGCGTCAACGCATTGCTCGACACCCCCTG
>JAHDWG010000640.1 GCA_023384495.1 Caldilineaceae bacterium | reverse complement strand
TGAGGCCAATCTCCTCAAAAATGAAATCCGCCCCCTCGATCATGCCTTTGACATAAAAGTCGGCGCCATCGGGAACCGCGTCCACCTGGGCCACGTTCGGTGGCATACCCGCGGCAAAGGCAGCCAACATCCGCGCCCGAAATTCCTGGCGGGGTATCGCCTCAGCGTTGACCCGAATTGCAGCCTCCGCTCCGTGAAATTGTTCCAACAGGGCATCCAGCGCGCTCTGCTCCTGTTGTGAGAATTGATGCCAAAACAGAAGTTCGACTTCGGGTTCGGCGACGGGTGTGGGGGTTTCCACCGGGGACGGCATGGGCGTCGCCACGGGTTGGCAGGCGGCCAGCGGCAGGCCGAGCGCCAGGCCCATCCCCACGGTGCGCAGAAAGGTTCGCCGGCTAAACCGGTATTGACGGTGCGACGGTCTATCATTGTCTATGGCTGTGATGTCGTGCATGATGTTCTCCTCGATCTTGTCGATCACGAAAGACGTACTATTTACCACAAAAATAGTCCATCAACGTACGGTGGAGAAAGATATAGCCGCCGCCGGTGCGCCGCATAAAGATATGGCTCACGGCCCAATCGAGAAAGCGGGTCAGGTTGCCCGGAATGTTGCCCTCGCGCATGAGCAGCCAACGGAGCAGCATGTGTTGGATGCAGACGCCGCCGCCGGCATAGAGCGCCAGACTCACCGCCAGGGGTAGCCCGAAACCAACGCCGACCGCCAGGCTCAGGTTGACAATCGTTGGATGGAAAAAGCCGATAGAAAGGCTGACCAGGCCAATCGACAAAAACACGGCCAACCCCAACACAATGGCGTTGCGCCGCGCCTCGAAAAAGCCCTGGTTCGGCCTCAAGTGGCCCCCCACATATTCCGTGCGCCGCACCCCGGCCGCCATTGCGCAGATAAAGGCTGCCGGAGGACCGACGACGAGCAGGTTGGCCAGGATCGACGTCGTCGCCCGATCTTCGCTCATGACCAACGCGCCACCGAAACTGAGCGCCATGCCAAGCAATAGACCGGGCAGCCCGCGTCGCCACGACCAGCGCAACCGTTCGCTCAGGGCGATGCGCCGCGGATCGGCAAGGGCAACCCCTGCAGCCCCCCCCGGCAATCCAAAACTGAGCCCGATAAAGAGGCCAAAGAGCAGACTGCCCGGTAGCAATCCGCTGACCATCCACGCCAGGAGCGTTCCGATCAGCGTGGCCAGCGCAAAGGTCCCGAACAATGCGGCAATGGCCGAGATACGGGTGACCAACCCACTCGCTACACCATAATTGATTGCATAGACCGCGCCAAACGCCAGCGCCGAGATGCTCGTTGCGGCGAGCGCGATGGGGTTGCCACCCAGCGTGCGTATCCAGGCTGCACAGAATGCCCCCATCATCGCGGCGAGAAAAAGGAGCAATCCACAGGCGGCCCGGCTTCCCACCCGGGCGAGACGCTGTTGCCGGGGTGATGAGAGACAATTGTCTTGCAGCTCCTCAATGAGAAAGGTCGATTGCCCCTGCTGCGCCATCGTTTTTGCCAGCCAACCCAGCCAATGGATTGCCTGCGGCCGCGGGTAGTCCTCCTGTCGGGTGCGCGCAGTGCGGCTGAACATACGCTCCACATACGCATCAAACAGATGCCGCCTGCGCGCCTCGGTCGAATCGGCCGGCCCGCTTTCCAACATGGGGCCTGATTGGTCTCGATAGGCAAGCGCCATGATGCTGAGCATCAGCGGGGTTTGGGCCAACTCTTGCAACACGCTGTCTCTCGCCAGCGCGGCGTGCAAGCCGGCAAGCGCAGGGCCGGCGGCCTGCAAATACTGTTCGATCTGCTCTGGCGTCAGCGTGCGCAAGACGACGGCGCCGTTCAGCCGCAGTTTGGTCGGCAGCGCCATGTAGTCGGCAATCCGGCAACAAACTGCAATCGGCGTCAGATTCTCCTGGCGAAACAGATTGAGCGCCTGTACACAGCCATCCCGATGCGGCGCAGCTACCTCATCGAGGCCGTCCAGCAACAGCAACAATTCGTCTTGCTCTACCCAGGCGGCGGCAATCCGCTTGGGGATGTTGTATTTCACGCGTAGCTCTTCCACCAGCCACTGGGCAAAGGGCTGGCGGCGCGTCCCCCACGACGACAGGTTGAGCACGACGGGGACGGGGCGTTGGGCATTGCGCACGGCCTGGGCAATCGTCTCGCGGGCGAGCATTAGCAAGAGGATCGTCTTGCCTGCGCCCGGCTCGCCCAAGATCAGCAGCGACTGATTCATTTCCTCGAAGATGCTGGCAACGTTGGTCTCCGCCGGCAGCAACGAACCCGGTTGCTGGGGCAAACCAATCAGGTTGGACCAGGCGCTCTGGTCCACGGCGTCCATCTGACTGTGCAGCCGGACATTGATCGGCAGGATGGCCGATAGAGCCTGATCGAGCACCCCCTCAACCCACACCCGATTGACCAACCCCAGCATGGTGGCGCGGTTGCGGCTTGCGCGGCCTGCGGCGGCGTCGGCAATGACAATCTTGTCACCGCGGACATAATCGCCCCCGATGATCTGGTCGCGCCCGATAAAATCACCGCCCCCCGTATCGACGTTGCCGGCAACGGTTGCGCCGTCACCCGCAGCCTGTGCATCGGCGCGTTGGTCTGTGTGGGGATTGGCGGAGTCGTCGCTCATGGTGGTCCGGGGATGCGGCTTATCTGGCATAGACCGCAGTCGCCTGCACATAGCGGTCGATTGCGTTGTGGTCGAGTTCCACCCCCAACCCCGGCCCATCCGGCAGGGGCAGCCGCCCATCTCGATAGGGCCAATCCCA
>JAHDWG010000639.1 GCA_023384495.1 Caldilineaceae bacterium | reverse complement strand
AACTGCCGTCGCGGCGCATCCCGCGGCGGTTCCAGCCCATCTGCTCCAGATAGCCGGCGCCCGCAAAAAGCTCACACTCTTCGAGGTCGGCGACGGCGCGCGCCACGCTCTGCGCCACGGCTTCGGTCAGCCGGGTCAGGAAGCCCTCGTCGGCTTCGCCCACCAAAAAACTGGTGGTGCAGGGCGCCACATGGGTGTGTGTGGCGGCGATGATCACATGCTCGGGCGCGATCTGGGCGGCGCAGGCCTGTTGCAGGCTGCGCACGAGGTCACCCGGCAGAACGCAGACATCGACCGAGAGCAGCGCCACGCGCTGGCCGCCCTCTTCAAAGACCACGGCATTGACCGTCAGCGGGTCGCGCGTATATTGTCCCCAGCGGATGTGCATCTGGCCGAGCAGATGCAACGGTTTGTCGGGCGTTATCTCTTCCCACGCCGTCCCTACACGCATGGTTCACACTCACTTTTCATGATTCTAGGCCGACCTACAGTGCGGTTGCTTTGAAAACGCGAATGACATTGGGCTGATTAAACAGAAATTTTCGCGTTTTCGAACAGAGCGAAGTATAGCAGCAGGTCGACTTCGCTCCGCATAGATCTCCGCATAGATACATTTGTCATGCTGAATACCGTAGCGGCGGTTTCCATACCGCCGTTTCGTCATCAGAAGACGGCGCATTCAGGCGCCCCCGGAAACCGCCGCTACGGCGCTGCATGAGTGCTCAGCCCATCGCATCGGCCCGCCGCCACTGTGGGTCGATGCCCACATAATTCTCGACCATCGGTTGCAGGTGGGCGGGCAGCGCATCGACAAATTGTTGCGCCAGCGTCGAGCGCGGCCACGGCGCGTCGATGCGTTCGCTACGGGCGCGCAGCCCAATGCCACACGAGAGACGCACTTGGTCGGTGCGATTGGGAAAGGCGGAATGATAGGTGCGGTGGGCGAAGATGATTTCGTCGCCAGGGTCGGTAAAGAGCGGCACAAGGCCGGGGATGTCGAAGCCTGTGTAGCCCTTGGGCTCGCCCCCTTTGGGGTAAAATGAGGACTTGTCGGGCGTCAGCTCAAATCCTTCCGGCCCGGGCCAATCGGGGACGTGTGAGTCCTCGATGACGGCCAACCCACCGTGCGCCGGATAGGAGCCGGTCAAATAGAACCAGAGCCCCGATGGCCACAGACCGCGGTTGAGCACGTCGTTGGCCGTCCTTGGCGGCTCGGTGCTGAAGCCGCGCCAGTCCGAATGCCAGACCAATGCGGCGGAGCCAGGGTTGCGGATGATGGCGGCGGTGCGGTTGATGGTCAGCTCTTCGGCCTGGCAAAAGATGCGCTGGACGCGCAGAAAGGTCTCGTCCTCGAGCAGACGCCACAGCGCGGGCGACTGTTCGATAAAGTAGGTGTGCGTCCGGCTCTGGCCGGGCCCCATGTCATTGTTGGGGTTGACAACCTCCATGACGGACGCCTTGAGCGCTTCGACCATTTCGGGCTGAAGCACGCGCTTGAGGATGGCAAACCCGTGCGCTTCGACGCAAGCTTGCGCTTCTTCGACTTCGTCCAGCTCAAACTCATAGCGATAGGCGAGTTTCGGTTTCGTCAGGTGTGCGTAATCCATAAGACATTCCTATTGTTTGTGCGACAACAAAATTTCAATTGATAGACCAGACTCGACCTCCGGGAGGTGTCCAAACATGGCCTGGTCGAGAAAGTCGAATCTGGTCACCTCCCGGAGGGCTGGACAACTGTCTGGCCGCTTTAACCCTTGACCGAGCCCACGGTGATGCCCTCAATCATCTGGCGTTGGACGAGCAAAAAGGCGATGACCGGCAATACCGACATCAGCACGGCGGCTGCCATGCCAACGCCGTAACTGGGCCCGGCGCCCTGGATCTGGTACATGATGATGGAAACGCCAACAGGCAGGGTATAGATGTGCTGTTTGTTGAGCACCAAAAGCGGCCAGAGAAAGTCGTTCCAGTGGCCCACAAAGGTGAAGATGGCCAATGTCGCCAATACGGGGCGACAGAGCGGCAACGCGATCCGCCACCAGAGTTGGATCTCGTTGGCGCCATCGATCTTGGCGGCCTGAAAAAGCTCCTCGGGCAGGGTGATGGCAAACTGGCGAAAGAGGAAAAGCGCAAAGGGCGACGCCAGCCCGGGCAAGATCAGCGCCCAATAGGTGTCGTGGATGCCCATGCGCAGCGTGAGCACATAGGTGGCGATGATGGTCGACCAGCCCGGCACCAACATCGTGCTGATGATGAGCCAGAAGATCTGATCCCGATACGGGAAGCGTTTGCGGGCAAAGCTGTAGCCGGCAAGCGAAGCCAGCAGCACCACGCCGATGGTCGAGACCACGCCAGTGAAGACGCTGTTCCAAAACCAGCGAATCACTGGCGCATTGGCGACGCCGGTGCCCCGTATCAGGTCCTCATAGTTCTGCAACGAGGGGCGCCTGAGCACAAACGAGGGCGGCACGGTGGCAACCTCGTCCGGCGGCTTGAGGCTGGTGATCAGGCACCAGTAGAGCGGGAAGAGCGAAATCGC
The DNA here is from genome assembly GCA_023384495.1 of Caldilineaceae bacterium. Taxonomy (GTDB): domain Bacteria; phylum Chloroflexota; class Anaerolineae; order Caldilineales; family Caldilineaceae; genus CFX5. The sequence goes on along the minus strand of JAHDWG010000639.1, from coordinate 275 downwards.
CGCCAGCAGCACGATCAGCAGCAGGGCGAGATAGCGTGTTGCGCTGGCAGAGCCCTCGGGCAGCAGACGAAGACGCAATTGTTCCGCCAGCGATGGCTCTTTTCGTTGCATGGGTAGGGTGTCAGTAGTCATAGGCATTATACTGAGCTCGGTTTGAAAACCAGCGCTCCTCGAAGGGGCAAACCTCTTCGCAAAATCCAGTTTTCAAAGCAAGCGCGGTTTAGAGTCCATTTGAAAATTCCTGTTTGGTAGAATGGGAAGTGCTGAAGCAACCC
>JAHDWG010000638.1 GCA_023384495.1 Caldilineaceae bacterium | reverse complement strand
TCGCCACCGCCGCCCCAACACCACCACATCAACCCGCCCAGGGCATCCCACTCCCCCCCACGCCCATTTCACACTCCTCTGACTCCTTTCACCAGTTGACCAGGGCCGGCGTGATGAACGCCTTCGGCTATCTGGAGTCGGTTAAGCATCGCTATGGCCTCAATGCCGCTGATTTCTGGCACGGGACGTTCGAGAGCCTGGACGAGGAGTATCTGGTCAGACTCAAAGAAGGCCTCACCGAACGGGGCCTCCCTCTGGCCAATATCTGCATCGACCGCGCCCACATCTGGGATGATGACCCCGATGTCCGGCAGCGCAACGCCGCCAACGCCGAGGCCAACATCCGCGCCGCCGAGTTCCTCGGCGCGCAGACCGTGCGCATCGACGCCGGCGGGACGCGCGACGAGCGCGACTGGAACGACCAACAGTTCGACGCCATCGTCAGCCAGTATCGCATCTGGGCCCAGCGGGCCCACGACAACGGCTACCGCATCGGGCCGGAAAATCACTGGGGCGCGGCCATGGTTCCCGCCAACATCAAGCGGCTCTGCCAGGCGGTAGACCACCCCGGTTTTGGCATCCTGCTTCACGCCGGGCGCTGGCATGGCGACGATGTGACCACCGGCGACGCCCTGGTGGCGCCGTGGACCATGCACACCCACTTCTCACCTGCGCTCAGCGATGAGGCGCTGCTCGCCACCATGAATGCGCTGCGAACCACTGGATACGCGGCCTGCTACAGTGTGGAGATGGTGACGCAACGCTATAGCGAGCCTGCCGTGGTGCTTGCCAAGCTGCGCGACATCGGCGAACAGTGGCGGCAGGAAGGCTGAGCAGAGAGCGCATGAAACCGATCAAAGTCGCCCTGGTGGGCTGTGGCGCCATTGCCCACGTGATGCACCTGCCCGGTCTGCGCAGCATGGCCGAAATGGGCAAAGTAGAGTTGGTCGCCGTGGCCGATACCTTTGCCGAGAAGGCGCAGGCCGCCGCCGAGGCTTATGGCGTTCCCCGCCACTTTACGGAATTGGAGCAACTGCTGGCCGAGGTGGAGTTTGACCTGCTGGTCAACACCACCGTCATCCCCAGCCACTTTGCCGTGAGCCTGGCCGCCCTGCGCGCGGGCAAGCACGTCTACACGCAGAAGCCTATGGCCGCTACGGTGGCAGAGGCGACCATCCTCATCGACGAGGCCGCCCGGCGCGGCGTGCGGCTGGCTTCAGCGCCCGAACATCGCGTCCGCCCGCTGATCGGCAAGATCAAGGAGTTGTTCGAACAGGGGGTCATTGGGCGGGTCAACTTTGCCAAGGTGCGCAGCTCGCACGGCGGGCCAGAGAAGCACTTCATCGCCGCCTCCCCGCGCGATTCGACCTGGTTCTACAAACCCGGCTCCGACCCGATCCTCGACCTGGGTGTACACGGGCTGAGCCAGATTACCAGTATTTTGGGGCCGGTGCGCCGGCTGGCCGCCTTCTCGGGGCGCACCTTGCCCGTGCGCTACATGGTCGAGGGCGGCCCCTTTTCGGGCAAGCGTATCGACGTGGAGATCGACGACAACTCGCTGCTCATGCTCGACTTTGGCGACGCCGCATTCGCCTTCCTCGACGCCACCTACTGCATGGAAGCGTCGCTGGCCCCCCGCCTGGAGATTTACGGCAGCGAGGGGACGCTGGCCGTCATGGAGACACGCGGCGATGAACCGCCCGACCTGCGTCTCTACCAGTCCAAAACCAAGAGCTGGGCGCCCGTCGAAGTTCCCCCCACGCCCCCGGTGAAGGACCTGGGCGTGCTCCACCTGGTCGACGCCATCCGCGAGAGCAGGCCCCATCTGCTCACGGGTGAACATGGCCGACATCTGCTCGAAATCATGACCAAGGCCCCCCTGGCCGCCGCCGAAGGGCGCACGGTTACGATGGAGACGGTGTTTTAGGGGGGGGCAGACTTAACCCCAATTTGCAACCTACGCCCAACCCGACCTCCGGATGTTGACCAAAGGAACGTGCACAACCATGCGAGTTCTGGTCACCTTCCGGAGGTTTTGCTATCCCCGCGCCCCGGCGGCAACAGCAGCCCACCCAAGATCGCCTGCCGATCACGCACAGCGGCCAGTGAAGTCACCGCCGCCGGTGTTGATTTCTGTAGGTTCGGGGGGCATAGGTGTCACCAATAGGGCCAGCCTAACGCTTAGGCGGCCACCCGCAGCCGCACCTCATCGACCTGTCGCCGCAGCCAGACGTTGATCAGCGTCTCGGCGCTGATCCGGCGCTCCTGCGCAATTTCCCACAAATCTTCCATCAAATCAGGTTCGATGTTGACATAGGTGCGTCTGGCTGCCGGACTAAAGGCCATTTCCACTTCGTAGGTCTGATCTTCATAATCAGCTAGGCTATGGGTGTCCCAAAATTCACCCATTTCTTCGTACGTGCGCGCCTTGGAGATGCTGCTTGTGCTATTTTCTTCGGCCATATCTTCTCCGCTCTTTTCCATCCATGTCGCGTCCGCTAATGACGAGTGCGCCGCCGCCCTGCTTCAATACAAAAAGGACAACCAGGTAGCGTCCGGCGTCAGTCTGCCCAAATGCAGCGTACAAGTGCTCATCTGCGTGGAACCCGCGTTCGACATATTCAACATAAGGGAGGCCAAACAGGATCTCTTCCGCTTCACGCACCGTCACATGATGTTTGGCAAGCAGCTTGTCCTCGAACTGCGGCAACCAGATTACATGTTCAATATGGATCATTTTAGCACAGTCCGGCGTCAATGAATATCATACGTTGACCAGTCAAATGGAAAGCCGCTCCGCCACGATCTCGGCCACATCTTTGACCCGTAGGGGTTC
>JAHDWG010000637.1 GCA_023384495.1 Caldilineaceae bacterium | reverse complement strand
GCCGACCACGCAGGTTCTGTTTGGCCGGGTCCTGGCCGGCGACGAAGGTGGGGAAAAGGGCGCAGACGAGCAGCAGCGTCAGGAGCGCCGAACTCAACCAGAAGGAAAGATGCAACCGGCGCGGCGCTCGCGGCCGGGCGGCTGGGGCCGTGGGCTTCATGACACTCCCAAATCAGTGTTCGTGCCCATGTGGGGCAGATCAACAATCAAAATCATCCGCAGATTTTTCATGGGCGAGAATCCGCCGGGGCGCCCCTCTGGGCCCCGCCACATCCGCGCGCTATTGCCAGGTTAGCTGTAGCGGATGCGCGGGTCGAGCACGCTATAGAGCAAGTCGACGCACAGGTTGATGACGACAAAGGCCAGCCCCACGACCAGCACCGCGGCGCGCACCACGGGCAAATCATTGGTGCGGATGGCCTGGATCATCAAAAAACCCAACCCCGGCCAGGCGAAGACCGTCTCGATGACAATCGACCCGCCCAGCATGGCGCCAAACTGGAGCCCGGCCACAGTGATCGTTGGAATCAACGCATTGCGCAGGGCGTGATGGACATAGACCCAGAGCGGTCGCTGCCCTTTGGCGTGCGCCACCGTCACATAAGGCTTGCGTAGTTCTTCCAACAGCGAACGACGCATGAGGCGGGTCATCAATCCAATGTTGTAGCCGCTCAGGGCAATCGCCGGCAGCACCAGGCTCCGCCACCCCTCATCACGGCCAGAAGGGGGCAACAGGCGCAGCCAGTCGGCAAAGACCAGAATCAGGAGGATGCCCAGCCAAAACCCCGGCGTCGAGACCCCCAACAGCGAAAAGATTGTCGCGGCCCCGTCGAGCAACGTGTGACGCCGGATCGCCGCAAAGATGCCCAATGGGATGGCGACCAGCAGCGACAGCGCCAGGCTGGCCAACGCCAGTTGCAGCGTCAACCCAAACTTGCTCAACACCAGCGGCATGGCGTCCATGTTGTAACGAAAGGAGAGCCCCAGATTGCCCTGGAGCGCGTTGCCCACAAAGTGGAGATATTGGCGGTGGAGCGGCTGGTCCAGCCCGTAGAGGGTGCGAATCATGGCCAGGTGCGCTTCGCTGCTATCCACCCCCGCCAGCGAGCGCGCCGGGTCACCCGCCAGGTAGACGAGCACAAACGAGAAAAACGAAACAGCTACCACCACAAGCAGGGCAAAGAGCAGCCGGCGGAGCAGATAGAGTGTCATGGGTAGAGATACGGGTACGCAATTTGCAGGCGGATGCATCCGAATTTTGATACCGCCAGCGGCATCAATTTTTGTATGTGCGGGGCGTGGACGAACATCAATACGGTTGCGCGCTGCTCTACAACGTCCCCGGCATTTCCAAAAATGCCGGGGACGTGTTGGTGCAGGAAGCCTTCGACTAAGTCAATGTTGCCAGCGTGTCATTGGCGAGAAAGCTCTTTGATATAGAAGTAGCCGACGCCGGTTGGCTCGAACCCGGCCAGGTTAGAGACCGTGCCGTAGATGTCCTCCGGGTTCCACATAAAGACCCACGGCGCATCGTCGTGCAGCAGCTGGTTCAGTTGCTGGTAGAGAGCCAGCCGCTCGTCGTTGTCGAGCGTCACCGCTGCCTGATCGATGAGCATATCCACTTCGGGGTTGGCGTAGCCATAGCGTTTGAACGACTGGCTGGTGGAGCTAAAGTTTGGCCCCATGAGGGTGATCACCGAATCCTCTTGCGAGATGACCATGAAGCCGTTGCCCTCCTGGTTGAAGAGCTGGAGCCACTGGCTAAATTCGGAGAAGTTGGCGTCGACGCGGATGCCCACCTCGGCCAACTGCGCCGTGATCGCCTCGCCGATGGCGCGGTCGCGCACATAGCGGCCATCGGTGAATTGGAGCTGGATGTCCACGCCATCGGCATAACCGGCTTCGGCCAGCAATTCCTGCGCCCGCTCCGGGTCATACGGGTAGACCTCGATGTCCGGGTCATAGCCAAAGACTTGAGGACTGGTGGCGCTGTTCATCAACTGGCCGGCGCCCTCCAACAGCGTCTCGAGGATGGTGGCCCGGTCGATGGCGTAGTTCATGGCCTGGCGCACCCGCACATCGTCAAAGGGCGGCTCACCGGCATTGAGATGGATGCGCATCGACTGGGTGCTGAGGATGCGCACCACTTCAAGACCGCCTTCCTCCAGCCGCGGGATCTCCTCAATCGGCGCCTGGACGGTGATGTCGGCGCGACCGGCGCGCATTTCCGTCGTGCGCACCGTCGGGTCGGGCACGGTGCGAAAGGTGACGCGCTCGAAGAAGGGGGCATCACCCCAGTACTCGTCATTTCTGACCAGCACCAGCGCCTCGCCCGGTGTCCACGACTCCAACGTATAAGGCCCGGTGCCGATGCCGTTGGCCGAAAATTCCGGCGTGTCGGCGGCGCCCGGCGGCAGCATGTAGCCGTCGATCAGCACGTCGAGCAGGGCCGGGAAGGGCTGCTTGGTCACAATGTTGACCGTGTATTCATCCACCACATCTACCGATTCGATGTAGGTGGTGTAGAGGCTGAGCGCCGCCGAGTTTTTGTTGTCTTCGCGCATGATGCGGTCGAGCGAGAATTTGACCACATCGGCGTTGAACGGCTCGCCGTTTGTGAACGAGACATCCTGGCGCAGCGTGAACTGCCAGGTGACATCGTCCAGCGTCTCCCACGATTCGGCCAGCAAGGGTGCCCGCTCGCGGTCGATGAGCGCTTCGAGCACGTTGTGGAAGATATTCGTGTTGGGCTGCGACGAGACGTTGTTGGGGTCAAACGACTGGAAATCGACCGGCAGCAACACCGTCAACTCAGTCGAAGGCGTCGCCTCGGCAGCAGG
>JAHDWG010000636.1:2539-2852 GCA_023384495.1 Caldilineaceae bacterium | reverse complement strand
AGCGGTGAGCGCAGCACCTGTGATTTTGGCAACCGCGAGGCCAACCCCGCCGATGAGCCCTTCACGTGTAATAACAAACTCATCGGCGCGTACAATTTCATGGACACGTATAAAGCCTTTATTGGCCTGCTGCCCGAAGAGTTTGACTCGGCGCGCGACGACAACGGGCATGGCACCCACACCGCCACCACCGCCGCCGGCAATGCCGGTGTGGCGGCCACACTCTTTGGCGTCGACCGTGGCATCGTGTCGGGTGTTGCCCCGCGGGCGCACATCATCGCTTTCCGTGTCTGTGGCGACTTGGGCTGCTTCC
>JAHDWG010000636.1:0-2529 GCA_023384495.1 Caldilineaceae bacterium | reverse complement strand
TCGAGCAGGCGATGCTCGACGGCGTCAATGCCGTCAACTTTACGATTGGTGGTGGCGGCTCACCCTATAGCGACCCGGTGGAATTGGCCTTCTTGGCCGCTTACGAAGCGGGCGTCTTTGTAGCGGCCTCAGCCGGCAACAGCGGCCCCGGCCCCAACACTGTCGAGCACAATGGGCCGTGGGTCACCACAGTGGCGGCCAGCACCAGCAATCGCCACTTCCTGGCCCAACTCACCTTGGTGGCCGACAATGGCGACACGCTCGAATTGACCGGCGCCACGGTGACGACGGGCATCGAGGCGCCGCTGCCGGTGCTCTTTGCGCCGGAGCCGCTCTGCATCAACCTGCCGGAAGAGGCAGATTTCACCGGCCAGATCGTCATCTGTGACCGCGGGGTGATCGCGCGCGTGGCCAAGAGCTTCAACGTCGCGCAGCGCAACGCAGCCGGCCTGATCCTACGCAACCGGCTGCCCCAAGGGCTCAATACCGACAACCACTTCATCCCCAGCATCCACTTGGACTCCGCCGAAGGTGACCAACTGGGCGCTTTTATGGAAACCCACACAGGGGTGATGGCAACCTTTACCGGCGGTGTGGCCACCCCCGTGCCCGGCGACGCGATCGCCTCGTTCAGCTCGCGCGGCGGGCCGGGCCAGTTGTTGGGCGTCGGGAAGCCCGATGTGACGGCGCCCGGCGTGCAGATTCTTGCCGGCCACACCCCGCAGCCCGCCACCGAGACGGGCGGCCTGCCGGGCGAGCTCTTCCAGGCGATCCAGGGCACCTCTATGTCTAGCCCACATGTGGCCGGCGCGGCGGCGCTGCTCAAGGCGTTGCACCCCGACTGGTCGCCCGGGCAGATCAAGTCGGCGCTAATGATGACTGCGCGCACAGCGGGTGTCACCAAGGAGGATGGCGTGGCGCCGGCCACCGCATATGACCACGGCGCGGGTCGCATCGACCTCAGCCGGGCGGGCGACCCGGGCCTGACCTTGGATGAGCAGGCGGAAAATTTTGTCGATCTACGAAACGAATTGTGGAACGCCAACTACCCCAGCATCTATATCCCGGTCATGCCGGGGTCGGTGACGGTGCGGCGCACGGTGAAAGATGTGACGGGCAGCGGCGGCGTATGGCAGGTGACCACCAGCACGGATGGCGGCAACTGGGTGCTCACCGCGCCCGAGCGGCTGGTGGTGGCCGCCAATGGCGAGGCCACGTTTGACATTACGATCCGTGGCTCGAATGTGCCGCTAGGGCAAACCCGCTTTGGCCAGATTCACCTGACCGACGGCCAGCGGCAGTTGCACATCCCCGTGACGTTTGTGCGCGGCCAGGCGCCGGTTGCTGTGACGCAGCGCTGCGCGCCCGGCATCATCGGCGTCGGCAACGTTGCGCGCTGCCAGGTCGAAATTCAGAACACGGCCTTTGTCCCGGCTGAAGCCGCGCTGACGGTGCAGATTGACCCAAGTGTCGAGTTGATCCCAAGCAGCGTCACCGGCGGCCGGGTCTACGACGCCCGCACCATCAAGGCCAAGGCCACGCTGTTCGCACAACAGCCGCCCCTGGTGACGGTGGCCGTGGACCCAACGGCTTCCCCGGCGGGTTATCTGGGGTTGAGCCAGTTCCCCGGCAACACGGTGGTGGATCTCACCGACGAGAGCATTGTCAACTTCATTGTGCCACCCTATCTCTATGCGGGTGAACTGTACAATCAAATTGGCATTGTCTCGAACGGCTATTTGGTGGTGGGAGGCGGAACAGAAAGCGATGTCATCTTTGCCAACTTTGCGCCGTTGCCATCGCCCACCGCGCCCAACAACATCCTCGCCCCATTCTGGACGGATCTCAACCCTGAAGCGGGCGGCCAGGTGCTGGTCAACTTCCTGACCGACGGCGTCAGCACATGGATGATCATCGAGTATGAGCAGACGCCCAACTTCACGAGCAGCGCCGAGGTCAACACCTTCCAGGTATGGATTGGCGTCGACGGTGTCGAGGACATTAGCTTTACCTATGGGCCCGACATTACCGGCGGGGATGGCGGGGACCTGACGGTGGGGGCTGAAAACAAGTTTGGCAACTCGGGTGGGATGGTCTACTTCAACGGCGACGGCGAAGCCCCCTCCCCTTCGTACCCCAACGGTGAGTACGAGGTGCAGGTGCGTTCGGTTCCGGGCGAACCCGGCGCAAAACGCACGGTGAGCTACAGCGTGCGCGGCGTCTCACCCGGCCACGCCGGCAACTGTGCCCGCGTCACCAGCGATGTGTTCCAGGGTGTGGCGATTGCCTGTGGCAAGCTGCGCGTTCGCTAATCCGCACGACCCGATTTGCGGTCGTTCACCTTCCGTATCCGCCGCCGTTTCATGCGGGTCCATATCGAAGGTGAACAGAGCGACGCACCGTTCGCGCAGGCGGGCTCCGACCGTCGCTGCGCAGCGATTGTGAACCCAAAGTGACAAAAAGGCGGGCCCGTATCGCGGCTCCGCCTTTGTGTTGGATGCCTCTGTGTTGTGTTAAGCCGTGGGGCGC
>JAHDWG010000055.1 GCA_023384495.1 Caldilineaceae bacterium | reverse complement strand
TGAAGACGAGATGGCCCAACGCTACCCGCACATGCTGTCGGGGGGGCAACGGCAACGCGCCGGCATTGCGCGGGCGCTGGTATTGCGGCCCGACTACATCCTGGCCGATGAGCCGGTTTCGATGGTGGACGCCTCCAGCCGCGCCGAGCTGCTCTATCTGCTGCGCGACCTGCGAGACCGCCATCAGATCACATTTCTCTACATCACCCACGACATTGCCACCGCCCGCCACTTTGCCCAGCGCATTGTGGTCATGTATCTTGGACGCATCGTTGAAAGCGGGCCCGCCGCGGCCGTGGTGAAAAATCCGCTGCACCCCTACACCCAGGCGCTCATCGCGGCCGTGCCCGAACCAGACCCGGCCAATCGGCTGCGCATGCGGCCTGTGCTCCAGGGCGAGCCGCCCGACCCGAGCCGGCTGCCGGCGGGCTGTGCGTTCCACCCCCGCTGCCCCCAGTGGATGCAGGGCAAGTGCGAACGATCCACGCCGGCGCTGGTCGAAGCCGAACCGGGCCATTTTGTGGCCTGCTATCTATACGAGGAAACCCCATGATGCTATCTATACGAGGAAACCTCATGATGCAATCGTTAAGACGCTTGTCGGTGCTTCTGATTTGTGCTGCCGGCGTAGCGCTGTCCGCCTGCGGTGCGATCCGGCCCAGCCAACCTGCCAACGAACCGGTGACGGTCACCTTCCTCGTTTCGGGCGGCCCGGCGGAACAGGCCGCCTATGCCGCGGTGGTCGACCAATTCAACGCCATGCAACCCGACGTACGGGTAGAGATGAGCGGCGCGCCGCGCATTGCCGACTTCATCACCCGGCTCACCACCGACTTTGCCGCCGGCGCGCCGCCCGATGTCTTCATGCTCAATTACCGGCGCATGGCGCAATTCTACAATCGGGGCGCCATCGAGCTGCTCGACCCATATCTAAAAGAGAGCGCACATCTCGTCGAGTCCGACTTCTACCCAGAGGCAATGGACGCCTTTCGCAATGCAGCGGGCGAGCTGATCTGCATGCCGCAGAATGTGTCGAGCCAGGTGGTTTACTACAACCAGGAGCTGTTCGACCGGGCCGGTCTCCCCTATCCTAGCCCCGGCTGGACGTGGGAAGAGTTTCGGCAGACGGCCCTCGCGCTGACCCTGCCCGACGAAAACGACGATGGCTACCCCGACCAGTATGGGCTGGGGCTGGAGCCGGTGCTCATCCGCACCGCGGCCTTTATCTGGCAAAATGGGGGCGATCTGGTGGATGACCCCATCAACCCGACCCGCCTCACCCTCAGCGACCCGCCCGCGCGCGAGGCGATCCAATTTGTGCTCGACTTGGCGCGGGTGGATGGCGTCGTGCCCAACTACAGCGCCGAGGCGGTGGCGTCGCACCCGGATCGCTTCCTGGCCGCCAACATTGCCATGTATGTGGACAGCCGCGTCTTCACCCCCACCATGCGCGAGACAGTCACCTTTCGTTGGGATGTAGCCCCGCTGCCGCGCGGCAAGCAGGTGGCCAACGTGCTGCACAGCGACGCCTATTGTGTGGCGTCCGCCTCCAACGTGAAGCAGGCGGCCTGGTCATTTGTTGAGTTTGCGCTGGGCGAAGAGGGGCAGGCGATTGCGGCCAAACTGGGGCGCACTGTGCCCTCTATGCGCAAGGTGGCCGAGAGCGAAGCCTTCCTTGACCCGACGCAGCCACCGGCTTCCGCCCAAGTCTGGCTCGACAATATGGAGCAGAACATGCGCACCGTCCCCAAGTTGGAGAACTGGAACGCCATCGAACGCACCGCCGCCATCGAACTGGAGCAGGCCTACCTGGGCTTCCAAACGTTGGACGAGTTGCTCGCCAGCATCGAGGCGACGGCGGCGGAAGGGTTCATCCCCATTAGATAGACCGCCCCGTCATGAATGGACGGGGCTAGCCCCAACAGGAAGCCAGGTTACACTCAAATCAAAATGAAAACCGGAGTCTGAAATGCTCACGCCGAGTCCGTGACTCGGCGGTTCACGGAACCGCCTGGAGCACAAAAGTCTGGTTGTCATGCTGAACTCAGGTTAACCTGGCCTGGGTTTCTTTTGCCCCGGTCGGTTTCGGGGGCCCGTCCGGGCGCGGGCGGTCATTGCCCCATTCAGAGCCGCGGCCATTCCTGCACCATGAGCGGCAGTTCGCCCGCCAGGAGCGTCTCCCAATACTTGATCTCACGCCGGCCCTGCGTCCAGCGGTAGCGATGCCACACATTGTTGACCACATCCTGCACCAGCAGCGAATCATCCAGCGTATCGCGATAGACGACGTCATCGAAGTGCTCGGCCAAGTCGGGCAGGGCGCCAAATGTTTTGATAGGCATATCGTTTTATGCTGAAACCTCGAGCACCCGCAATATCTCCCGCACCTCCTCGCGTTCGCCATTGGGCAGCTCTGAAATCGGTGGGCGGACGGTGCGTTCGCACAGCCCCAGTTGCGCCATCGCCTCTTTGACCGCCGAGACGTTGTTGGCGTTGTCGCGGCGGGCGCGCAGATCCTCGAACGGTTTGACCCTGGCCCAGATGTCCATGGCCCGGGCGTAGTTGCCCGCCTCCAGCGCCGCCTGCATCGCCAGCGACAGCCGCGGCGTCAAATTGACCAGCCCAGAGGTAAACCCCTGCGCGCCGGCTACCGCAAAAAAGGGCGCCCACGACTCGGCAATGCCACAGACCCAGGCCAGTCGTTCGCGGCCCACCTCGTTGACGATCTTGGCAAAGAGGGGCGGATTGCCTACCGCATACTTGATCCCCACAAAGTTGGGACACCGCTCGGCCAGCCGCCTGATCGTGGCCCCGCTGATCGTCGCATCGCGCACATAGGGCACAATCCCGATCTCGGGCGCAGATGCGGCAATCGCCTGGTGATAGGAGATCCAGCCGTCGTCGGACCGGTAGGGGTGCACGGGCTGGTGCACCATCACCGCCTGGGCGCCCATCACCTGCGCCAGATAGGTCATCTCGATGGCCGTCTGTGTGTCAAAGCCCACGCCGGCCAATACCAGCGCCGGCTGGCTCGCCTCGCCCACGGCGACCACCGTTTCCTCAAGCTGGCGGCGATGCTCCACACTGGTGAGCGAATAGAACTCGCTCGTGTTGCCGTTGGGCGTCACCACCCGGATGCCCCCCTCCACCATGCGCGTCACCAGCTTGCGATAGAGGCCGAAATCGACGGCGCCATCGGGGCTGAACGGGGTAACGGGAATCGCCACCACCGTCTTGAGTGCGTTGCGAATTTCATCCAGCGTCATGTGATCTCCTTGCCTGCGCTGTCGCTTTTTTCTGATTTGCTCGGATGCATGACCGACATTATAGTAGAGGTAGACGGCTTTTCCAACCTGTGGCAAAGTAGCAAGGAAGGTAGCAAAGAAGGAACCCATGAGGAACCCCACGACAAACGAGGGCAAGCTGCGCAGCGCGCAGTGGTTCGAGAGCGACAGTATTGGCGGCTTTGTGGCCCGCAGTTGGACCAAAAACCAGGGCTACCCGCACCACCTCTACAAAGATCGCCCAGTCATCGGCATCTGCAACACGTGGAGCGAATTGACCCCGTGCAACGGACACTTCCGCATCCTGGCCGAAAGCGTCAAGCGCGGCGTCTACGAAGCGGGCGGCTTCCCGCTGGAGTTTCCGGTCATGTCGCTGGGCGAGGCGCTCATGCGGCCCACCACCATGCTCTTCCGCAACCTGGCCGCCATGGACGTGGAAGAGAGCATCCGCGCCAACCCGCTCGACGGCGTTGTGCTCCTCACCGGCTGCGACAAGACCACCCCCTCGACGATCATGGGCGCGGCCAGCGTGGACCTGCCCACCATCGTCGTCTCGGGCGGGGCCATGCTCAACGGCAAGTTTCGCGGCCGCGATATCGGCTCGGGCACTGATGTGTGGAAGTTCAACGACGACCTGCGCGCCGGGGTTATGTCGCCCGCCGAATACGAGGAGGCCGAGGCGTGCATGTCGCGCAGCGATGGCAACTGCATGACCATGGGCACGGCCAGCACCATGGCCTGCATGGTCGAAGCGCTGGGGCTGACGCTGCCCGGCGGCGCGGCCATCCCCGCGCCCGACGCCCGGCGCAAGCGGCTGGCCCACCTGGCCGGCAACCGCATTGTGGAGATGGTGCGCGAAGAGCTGCGCCTCTCGCAGATCCTCACCCGCCAGGCCTTGGAGAACGCCATCATGGTCAACGCCGCGGTGGGCGGCTCCACCAATCTGATTGTCCACCTGCTGGCCATTGCCGGACGCGTTGGCGTTCCGCTTGCGCTGGAGGATTTCGACCGTCTGGGCAGCCACCTGCCGCTGCTGGTGAATCTGATGCCGTCGGGCGAGTTTTTGATGGAGGATTTCTATTACGCCGGCGGGCTGCCCGTGGTGATCCAAGAGTTGAAAGCGCACCTGCACATGGATACGATCACGGTCAACGGCAAGAGTCACGCCGAAAACACCGCGGGCGCGCCTTGCTACAACCGCGAGGTCATCGCCAGCTTCGACAAGCCGGTGATGCCCGCCGCCGGGATCGCGGTGCTGCGCGGCAACCTGGCCGAACACGGCGCGATCATCAAGCCGTCGGCCGCGTCGCCCCACCTGTTGCAGCACCGCGGCCGCGCCGTCGTCTTTGAGGACATCGAGCACTATCACGCCCGCGTCGACGACCCCGACCTGGAGATCGACGAGAACTCGGTCATGGTGCTCAAGGGGATCGGCCCGGTGGGCTACCCGGGCATGCCCGAAGCCGGCAACATGAGCCTGCCCCAGAAGCTGCTCGCGCGCGGCGTGCGCGACGTGGTGCGCATCTCCGACGGGCGCATGAGCGGCACGGCCTTTGGCGCCGTGGTGCTGCATGTCTCGCCCGAATCGGCCATCGGCGGGACGCTGGCCCTGGTGCAGGATGGCGACTGGATCGAACTCGACGCGCCCAATCGCCGGCTCCACCTGGATGTGCCGGACGAGGAGCTGGCCCGGCGGCGCGCGGCGTGGCGCCCGCCCCAACCGCGTCACCAGCGCGGCTACGCCAGCCTCTACGTGCGCCACGTGCAACAGGCCCACCTGGGGGTAGACTTTGACTTCCTTGTCGGCTCGTCGGGGTCGGTGGTGGACCGGGAGTCGCACGCGTAGGTTGGCGGGCTGTCAGCGGATTTTGGGCGCAGATTGAACGGATTCTCTGTCGAATCTGTTTCAAAGTTCACGGCGCCGGAACGGACAATCAGGCGACAAATCCGCCCCATCCGTTCCCCGAATCCGCTGTCAGCCGATTGTGCCTTTGCGGCGCATCAGCTACAATGCCAGGCGTAATTGCCCCCAGGGCGTCCGCCGCGCCGGGCCGAATAGACAACGCAGATCGGGATGGCGCAAAGCGCAGGTGTGGCTAGAAATCGCCGGGAGATCAGCACGGCAGAAGGAGACCCCATGACCGAAACCGCCCTTGCCTGGATTGACGAAGAACTGACCCGGCTGCGCGAGGCGGGGTTGCTCGCCAACATCCGCACCATCGAATCACACATGGACGCCTGGGTGACCATCGACGGCCGGCGGCTGCTCAATTTCTGCGCCAACAATTACTTGGGGCTGGCCAATCACCCCCAGCTGCGCCAGGCGGCCAAAGCAGCCATCGACCAGTACGGGATCGGCCCCGGCGCGGTGCGCACCATCGCCGGGACGATGACGCTGCATGTCGAACTGGAGCAGCGCCTGGCCGCATTCAAAAAGGCGGAAGCCTGCATCACCTTCCAGAGCGGGTTTATGGCCAACCTGGCCACGATTCCAGCCCTCGTGGGGCAGGAAGATGTGGTCTTTTCGGATGAGTTGAACCATGCCAGCATCATCGACGCCTGCAGATTGAGCCGCGCTCGCGTGGTGCGTTATGCTCATAACAATGTAGATGACCTTCAGCGCAGGATCGCTGCGACGACCGATTATCGGCGCCGCCTGATTGTGACCGACGGCGTCTTCAGTATGGATGGCGATATCGCGCCGCTCGACCGCATCTGCGAGACTGCCGAAGAACACGGCATCCTCCTCATGGTGGACGACGCCCACGGCGATGGGGTGCTGGGCAAGGGCGGGCGCGGCATCGTCGATCACTTTGGTCTGCATGGCCGGGTTCATATCGAGGTGGGCACGCTAAGCAAGGCCTTTGGCGTCGTGGGCGGACTCGTAGCCGGCAACCGGACGATCATCGAGTGGCTGCGCCAGCGCGGCCGCCCCTTCTTGTTCTCCAGCGCCATGACGGCGCCGGATGTGGCTGCCTGTATCGAAGCGACCAAGATGCTGCAAGAGTCCAGCGAACTGGTGGAGCAACTCTGGGCCAACACAGCCATCCTCAAACAGGGCATGGTCGAGCTGGGCTTTGACATCGGCCACAGCCAGACGCCCATCGTGCCGGTGATGCTGGGCGAGGCGCCGCTGGCGCAAGCCTTTAGCCGCCGTCTGTTCGAGGAGGGGCTGTTTGCCATGGCGATTGGCTACCCCACGGTGCCGCTGGGCAAGGCGCGCATCCGCGTCATGAACTCGGCCGCCCACAGCCCACAAGACCTGGAGCAGGCGTTGGCGATTTTTGAACGCGTGGGACGGGAGCTGAGCGTGATCTAGCGCGTGAAACCGATGAGATTTGTGTACTCTATGTTACTTGCTGTACGTTGCCATTTTCATTGGTTGGGGTAAGACGCCTGAGCGCAAAGGATAAGGGTGAGTGTTTATGCGCATGTCACAGCTTTTCTTGCAGACGCTGCGCGCCGCGCCGGCGGATGCGGAAAACGCGGGCCATCAACTGCTGGTGCGCGCCGGGTTTGTGCGCCAGGTGAGCGCCGGCATTTTTGAGCTGCTCCCGCTCGGTTTGCGCGTCAAACAGAAGATCGAAGCCATTCTGCGCGCCGAAATGGATGCGCTCGGCGCCCAAGAGGTGTCGCTGCCCGTGGTGCAGCCCGCCGAGCCCTGGCAACGCAGCGGGCGCTGGGAAAGCTGGGGCGCCGATATGGCGCGCTTCCAAGACCGGAGCGGCCGCGACCTCTGCCTCGGCCCCACCCACGAGGAACTCTTTGCCGAACTCGCCGGCCAGGTGGTGAGCAGCTATCGCCAGTTGCCCTTTATGCTCTATCAGATCAAGACCAAGTTTCGCGACGAGCCGCGCCCGCGCGCCGGCCTGATCCGCCTGCGCGAGTTCACGATGAAGGATGCCTACTCGTTCGACCGCGGCCTGGCCGGGCTGGACGCCGGCTACGAGACCATGCATCAGGCCTATTTGCGTATCTTTCACCGCTGTGGCCTCGACGTGCTCGCCGTCGAGAGCGATACAGGGATGATGGGCGGGACGGGGGCGCATGAGTTTATGGCGCTGACGCCCATGGGCGAAGATACGCTTGTGATCTGCGATGCGTGTGACTACCGCGCCAATCGCCAGGTGGCGGTGTTCCAAAAAGCGGCGGGCGTGGCCCATCCACCGCTGCCGCTGGACGAGGTCCACACGCCCGGCGTCAACACGATTCGCGCCATGGCCGATTTTTTGGGCGTCCCCACGACGCAGACGGCCAAGGCCATCTTTCTCATGGCGCAGATCGAAGGCGAGCGCGGCGCCATCCATGACCAGTTTGTCTTTGTCGTGATCCGTGGCGATATGGAGCTGAACGAAACCAAGCTCACCAACGCCATCCGCGCCCGCGCGCTGCGCCCAGCTACCGTGGATGAGATTCGCGCCATTGGCGCCGAGCCAGGGTACGGTTCGCCGGTGGGCATCCATCGCCAACGGGTGTTGCTCGTGGTCGATGAGCTGATCCCCCACAGCCCGAACCTGGTGGCCGGCGCCAACCGCCCCGACTGGCACTATCGCAACGTCAACTGCGGGCGTGATTACGCCGCCGACCTGGTTGTGGACCTGGCCGCCGCCGAGGACGGCCATCCCTGCGCCCGCTGCGGCGCCCCGTTGCGCACGGTGCGCGGGGTTGAGGTCGGCAACATCTTCAAGCTGGGCGTGCGCTACAGCGAGGCGCTCGACGCCACCTATCTCGACGAGAAGGGTGAGTCGCACCCGATTGTGATGGGCAGCTATGGCATTGGCGTTGAACGGCTGATGGGAGTGCTGGCTGAGTTGCGCCATGATGAGCAGGGGCTCTGCTGGCCCGTCAGCGTGGCGCCCTATCAGGTAGCGCTGGTCAGCCTGGCCACCGAAAAGACGCCCGAAGTCGCGGCCGCCGCCGACAAGGTGTATGCTCAGTTATTGGACGCCGGGCTGGAAGTGCTCTATGATGACCGCAACGAGCGCGCCGGGGTCAAGTTCAACGACGCCGACCTGATCGGCATCCCGCTGCGGCTCACCATCGGCGGCAAGGGGCTGCAGCGCGGTGAGGTCGAGTACAAAGTGCGCCGCACCGGCGAGACTGGGGGTATCGCGCTGGGGGATGTTATAACGGGTGTACGGTTGGCTCTTAACGCCGAGCGCCGTATGCCTTGAATCATGGCAAAGTCGTCGATGGCAGCCTGTAGCAGAGTCGGAGCGAGAGACAAACGTCATGGAGCAACTTCAATTACAGGATCCAAACCTGGTCGAACAACTACAGAAGATCGCCGAGCATGAGCAACTATCCCCGGAAGAGCTGCTTAATCGTGCTGTGCTGGAATTCCTGGACAAGATGGCGCTGAAGAAAATGCAGGCTGAAATCACGGCATACGAGCAAATGCATCCAGAACTCGTTACGCAGTATTTGGGCGAATATATTGCAATTCATAATGGCGTGATGATCGACCATGATCCCAATGTTCGCGACTTACACATCCGTGTACGCCGTCGATTTGGCAAGATGCCGATTTTACTGCGAAAGGTTACAGAAGAGCCAACGCCACCCGACATTATCGTCCGTAGCCCCAAGCTATCGCGGGTTGTCTAATGAAGCGACACTATAATGGCGAGTATTTTCCGTCCATACCAGTTTTGCCAGTCCGGTTCGGCAATCCCGAAGATGGCCGGTTCTCGCCAAGTATAACCGCTATCGTGGATACCGGCGCCGATGGAACGATTGTCCCGCTAGACTTGCTTCACCAGATCGAACCGGCGGTTGGCGAACTGCGCAACCTCCGCAGCCAGTGGGGTGAACGACGGCCTGTATGCTCCTATCTCGTTGATGTTGAGGTGGATGGCGTGAATCTGCCGGGGATTTGGGTTGTCGGTGATGATGCCACAGACGAGGTGATCCTTGGCCGCGATGTGCTGAACCGCCCCCAGATTTTGCTCGATGGCCTGTATCAACAGATCGAAATTGTGGGTTACTGAGGCCGCGCCGTATGGATGAACCGATGCCCTACGCCAATTTCCCCTACTATAGCGTCGTCGACCAGATCTATAACGCCGAGTGGGCGATCCACAAGCTGGCGCGGCTGGAACTGCTGCGCGACTCGATCCGCACGCTCTGGCCCGACGGCCACCCCACCCGCCTGATCCACGTGGTGGGGACGGGCGGCAAGGGCTCCACCTGCCGCTTTCTGGAGCACGGGTTGGGGTTGATGGGCAAGGCGGGGAGCTTTATGAGCCCCCACCTATTTGACTACCGCGAGCGCATCAGCATCGGCGGCCAATATGTGGCCCAAGCCGATGTCATCTGGGCGTGGGAGGAGCGCATCAAGCCCCACTGTCTGCGGCTGGCGTTGCGCCAATCGTCGCATGCGCACACCTTCCACGAGGTCTCGATCCTGGTGGCATTGGCGCTCTTCGAGCGCCATGGCGTCGATTGGGCGGCCATGGAGGCCAGCGTCGGCGGGCGCTATGACCAGACGCGCGCGCTCGATGTGGTCGCCGTAGCGTTGACCAACGTGGGCGCCGACCATGCCCATCTGCTGGGCAAGGAGCAGTGGCAGCGAGTGTTGGATAAGGCCGGCGCGGCGCGGCCCAATACACCGTTCTTTACCACCGAGTCCGACCCGGCCAACCTGGCGATCATCGAGGGCGTCTGCGCTGAAACGGGCGCGCCATTGACGGTCGTGGGCGACGCGGCGGTGGCGGCGCTCGCTGCCCGCGTTGGCGAGATGGAGCAGAGCCGTGGCGCGCTGATTCGCGCCGGCTTTCAAAAGTGGAACGCTGCGCTGAGCCTGGCCGTGATCCGCACGCTCTGCCCCCTGGCTGATGAGAGAGAACTGTTGGCGGCGCTGGCGCAGGCCCAGCTCCAGGGGCGGCTCTGGCAAGTGGAGGAGGGCGTCTTTACGGACATCGCCCACAACGCCGAGAAGATGGCGGCGCTCCTTGACGAACTGGCCGTCCGCTTTCCAGATGCGGGCAAGATCTTCGTCGTGGGCCTTTCTGGGCAACGGGCGCCGCTCAAAGTCTTTGGCGCGCTGGGTCGCGTCGCCAAGGCGCTCATCATCACTGGGGCTTCGTTCAAAGGGCAGGACCCACACCGGGTGCATGAGGAGATCGCGGGCGTGGCAGGCGAGACGCCCACGCTGGTGATCGACGACCCTCGGCAGGCGCTGGCGGTAGCCCGCTCCATGCGCGGGGAGAACGACCTGGTGATGCTCACCGGCTCGACCTACACCATCGAGCAGGCGCTCAACCCTGACCCCTATCTGCGCACACTCAACTCGTCGTTTGGCTGGCGAACCGCTGTGGACACCACCGCGCATGGCGCGGTGCAACTGACACTGCCCAAACCGCCGCCACTCCTGCGCTGATTCCGCGTTGGGCAAAAACTCGACAGCCGTATTGGACCTATGTCAAAATAGGTCCAATACCTGGCGAATTCCGTTTTCTACAGAAACCATGAGCATGCCGCTGATAGCGCCCACGCGCTGAATCAGAGCAGATTTGTCCAACGTAGCGATTTGGGTAACATTGACAACTGAATCCTTTGGGAGACCAGTCTCATCAGCCGAGAGCTGTACATTGCCGGGCATGTCAGCTAACAATAGATTGGAGGAGAGTACAATAACAATCACACTCTGTAACCGACTGGCGTTGTACCAATCGGACTGGATAATCAACACAGGCCGTCGATGACCGGGCGCTGAGCCAATGGGGTCCCCAAGGTCCGCCCACCACACTTCGCCTCGTTGCATTACCACTCCTCGCGGTGCAGGAGACCAAGCTGTGATCGGCGCAACGCGGGATCAAGGGCGGTGTCTACCTTTTCACAGACTGCATTGATCCGTTCAGTGAGGCCCTCATGAGCATGGGCAGCCAGATATTCGCGCAGCGCCACGGCAAAGAGCTGGCTGCGGCTCATCCCCCGGCGGCGCGCAACCCGGTCGGCCATTTCAAAGAGATCGTTCGGAAGAGAAACAGCGATTTTCATACCCAGGTTATACCGCGTTTCTCCCACCATGTCAAACAGGCAGTTCCATGACCGAATCCGCAATCAGACCAATCGACGAAGAACTTCCCCCCGACCATCGCAGCGGCGTCGTCGCCGTCATTGGCCGACCCAACGTGGGCAAATCGACGTTGCTCAACCGGCTGCTGGGCCAGAAGATTGCCATCACAAGCCCCAAGCCGCAGACCACGCGCGACCAGCTTTTGGGCATCCTCACCAAGGAAGACATGCAGATCCTCTTGCTCGACACGCCCGGCATCCACGCGCCCCAACACAAGCTGGGCGAATACATGGTGCGCGTGGCGCAGGAAACGGTCGAGGACGCTGACCTGGTGCTCTGGCTGGTGGACGCCAACACGCCACCCAAAGACGAAGAGCGGCAGATTGCAGCGTTACTCCAGCGTCTCCACCGCAAAAAGCCGTTGCCACCCATCATCATTGGCCTCAACAAGGTGGACGGGCGGCCTGCTGGCGCTGGCTTGCCGCAAGAACGGGCCCACGAGTACCTGGCTTTACTCGCCTGGCTGAACCCCGACGAGAACCCGACCGCCGTCGCGTGGCATGGGTTGAGCGGGCTAACCGGCGAGGGCGTGAATGAGCTATTGGCGCTGGTGCGCGAACGGCTGCCGCTTGGCCCGCGCTACTTCCCCGAAGACCAGGTGACCGACCTGCAGGTGCGCTTTATTGCCGCTGAACTGATCCGTGAACAGGCGCTCCGGCTGCTCCAGCAAGAGGTGCCCCACAGCATCGCCGTCGAGGTGGACGAGTTCTCGGTGCGCGATGACGGCATGACCTACATTTCCGCCGTGATCTATGTGGAGCGGGCCAGTCAGAAGGGCATCGTGCTCGGCCAGAAGGGGAGCATGATCAAGCGGATCGGCCAGGCCGCCCGCCCCGAAATCGAGAAGCTGGTGGAAGGTCCCGTCTATTTGGAACTGTGGGTCAAGGTATGGGAAAAATGGCGCACGCGTGAAGGGATGTTGCGCCGGCTGGGCTACGCCATCCAGAATTAAGGGCCAGAAGTAACGACCAGAAGGAATGGTCGCCGCGCGCCAGCAACCAAGTTGCCACCCCGCTGCTTTGGTGGAACATTGCCGCCTGTGATATGATCGGGGGCGCGCTTGCTCACGGTCGTTTAGGCATTTGTCACAACCAGCTATTCAACCAAGTGGATAGGCGCTTCGATGCCGACCGTTTTTGTCCATAGGGGCTATCGATTTTTCTTTATGCCGCTGATTTGGATGAACCGCCACATGTACATGTAAGGGCAACCTTCGCGCCAAGTTCTGGCTGCAACCCGTTCGCGCGGCGACGAGAGGAAGATTTCGAGAACATGAACTCAACGAAATCGAACGAATTCCCAGATGGCGTGCTGCTGCAATCAGCGCCCGTTGGGAAGAAGAGCAAGGCAAGCGGTAGCATCGTCAAGGTTCACATTGACTTTGAAGATGACTGCATCCTGGCGCCCATCTTCATCCCAAACCTCGATGAAGTGCGAATATTTGCAAAGCACCTTCATGCAAAGCGGCAGCCCTGGCAGGGCGAGCGCTTTGGGTGGCAAGGCGAATACAATCCCAGCTCTCCGGAATCACCACCTGGCTCCAAGATGGCCTTTACCCCTGCAGACTTTTGGCTTGGCGACGGCGCCATTTGGTTTTTCGCCTTGCTGTGGGAAAACGGCGATGACAACGCGCCGGTCGAGACCGTTTATGAGGAGAAGGTAATCGGCGTTGTTGCATAATCGCGCCACAGTGATTCCTGAGACGTAATTGCACTCACATGAACCCGCGAACAGTACGCGTTCTCGAATACGAAAAGATTCTCGAAAAGGTCGCCGAGTATTGCGCCTTTAGCGGCGGCGCTGAATTGGCGCGCTCACTTTTGCCCAGCGATGACCTCGACACCATCCGTGATCGCCTGGCCGAGACGGACGAGGCCTTTCGCCTGCTGGAGCAGAAGAACGATGTCAGTTTTGGCGGCGTGCGCGACCTGGCCCCACTGATGGACAAGGCCGAGCGGGGCGCGTTGCTCTTTGCCCCCGATTTGCTCGAGGTCAAAAACACGCTGCTGCGCGCCCGCAGCCTGCGCAATCTGTTGACCCGCCTGGAGCACGCCTTCCCCCGCCTGGCGGCAATGGCGTTCAACATCGAGCCGTGTGACCATGTGGTGGCCGAGATCGGCCGCTGTATCAACGACCGCGGGGAAGTGGTGGACGGCGCTAGCGCCAAGCTGGCCAGCATCCGCAGCGAGCTGCGCTCGGCGCAAGACCGGCTGCTCTCAACGCTGGAACGGCTGGTGCAAGGCGCGGATGTCAAACCCTACCTGCAAGACGCCATTGTCACCCAGCGTCAGGGCCGCTATGTCATCCCCGTGCGTCAGGAGTACAAGGGGCACATCGACGGCATTGTCCATGACCAATCCTCCAGCGGCGCCACGCTCTTTATCGAGCCGCTGCGCGTGGTGCAACAGAACAATGCCGTGCGCGAGCTCGAGTTGCAAGAAGACCAGGAGGTCCGCCGGATTCTGGCTGAGTTGACCCAAGGCGTGGCCGAGGAAGCGGTCTACATCCGTCGCAATGTAGATGTGTTGGCGGAGCTTGATTTCACCGTGGCCAAGGCCAAATACGCCTACCAGATCGACGCTGCAACGCCGGAGGTGATCCCATTCCGCTCGCCCCGCCCGATCAAGGTTGACCAAAACGAGGGTGGCGCAACTGTGGATGACTCTGCGCCGTCCAAAACCCCAAACCCTAAAGCCGAAATCCTCCACCCCGGCTCGGTGATCAACCTGCGCCGCGCTCGCCATCCGCTGCTCGACCCGGCAACCGTGGTGCCCATCGATATCTACCTGGACGACGAGACCTATATGATCGTCATCACCGGCCCCAACACCGGCGGCAAGACGGTGACGCTCAAAACGGTGGGGTTGCTTGCGCTCATGGCGCAGTCGGGTATGATGATCCCGGCGGAGCCGGGCAGCGTGCTCTCGGTTTTCGAGGGGATCTACGCCGACATCGGCGACGAGCAGAGCATCGAACAGAGCCTCAGCACCTTTAGCAGCCACATGACCCATATCATCGAGATCCTCGAGGAGGCCGACCCGCAGAGCCTGGTTCTGCTCGATGAACTGGGCGCCGGCACCGATCCGGACGAGGGTTCGGCGCTGGCCATGGCGCTGCTCGAAAATCTGCGCGACCGGGGCATTACCACCTTTGCCACCACCCATTACAGCGACCTGAAGCTCTACGCCCACAACACGCCCGGTGTGTGCAACGCCTCGGTCGAGTTCGATGTGGAGACGCTCAGCCCCACCTATGAGCTGAGCATCGGTCTGCCGGGCCGCTCGAATGCGCTGACCATTGCCCGCCGGTTGGGGCTCAACCCCACCATCGTCGATGAAGCGGAATCCATCGTCCGCCCCGATACGCTCCAGGCCGATTCGCTGCTCGATGACATCAAGCGCGCCCGGCAAGAGACACTGGCCACCGAAAGCCGGGCCAAAGAGCGCGAGCGTCAGGCGCAGTTGGTCGAGCGCGATCTGCGCTACCAACTGGCGCACATCGAGGAGGCGCGCCGCGCCGTCGTGGCCGAAACCCGCGCCCTCATGCAGGCTGAACTGGAGGCGGTGCGCCGCGAGATCGAGCAGACACGACGCCAACTTTCGCGCGGTGGGGTCGGCCCCGGCGCCCATGAAGAATTCCTGACACGCGCGGCCCAAGAGATCAGCCGTCGCCAGCAGGCCGGCGAGGAGGTCAACCGCGAGGTCATCGTCCCCGGCGATGAAAGCCAACGGCTGGCCGGCCCGATTGAGGTGGGCGACCGCGTCTTTGTGCCCAGCCTACAGGCCAGCGGCGAGGTGCTTGCCATCACGGCCAGTGGGGATGTGGATGTGCAGCTCGGCAAGTTTCGCCTGAAGCTGCCGGCCAAACGCCTCGAACTGCGCCAAAAGGCCGTGAAAGAGACAGCCAGCGCCACACCTTCGGTTCGCATGGGCGGGCTGCCCGAAAGCCCCGGTCTCGAATTGGACCTGCGCGGCGAGCGCGTCGAGGAAGGGCTTGACAAACTAGAGCGGTATCTCAACAGCGCATCGCTGGCCCGGTTACCCTGGGTGCGAATCATCCACGGCAAGGGCACCGGCGCTATGCGCGATGCGGTGCGCAGTGTGCTCAAGGGCCACCCCCTCATTCGCGACGCCCGTTTTGGCGAAGCGGGCGAAGGGGGAGATGGCGTCACCGTGGCGCGCCTGATCGATGGCTAACAGTACATGTTTAACTCACGTTACGCACTCGGGATCGCCGCCTTCTCTAGCGGCTGCCAGCAAGATGCTGGCGTTCCCAGGGGAGACTGCGTACGGTGACTATCTAAATTGACTTCAATCATGCAGCAAGGAAGACTCGATACCCATGACGGTGGCGCCAAGCAACAAGCTGACCTGTAGTGTCGGTATTACAGCCTATAACGAAGAGAGCAACATCGGCCCACTGCTGGCGGCGTTGATCGACCAGCATCTGCACGAGGTGGAGATCGCCGAAATCATCGTCGTGGCGAGCGCCTGCACCGACCGCACCGTGCCGATTGTGCGCGAATATATGGCGCTGGACCCGCGCATCAAGCTCATCGAACAGGAGCGCCGTGAGGGCAAGACAAGCGCCGTCAATCTCTTCTTGCAGGCAGCGCAACACGAGATATGTGTGTTGGAGAGTGGCGACACCATCCCCCATGAACATGCCATCGAACACATGGTGCGCATGTTTCACGACCCAGGGGTGGGGATGGTGGGCGCGCACAAGATGCCGGTCAACATGCCCAACCATGTGGCGGGGCTGCTTACCCATCTGCGCTTACGGATGGAGCACGAGCTTTGCCTGGAAATTCCCCGCCTGGGTGAGCTGATCGCCTTCCGCAAAGTCTTCGAACGCATTCCGCCTGATATCGCGATGGACGAAGCCTTTGTCGAGGCGCTGGTGGTGCGCCACGGCATGACGGTCAAGTATGCGCCGGATGCGCTGGTCTACAACACGGGGCCGACCACCATCGGCGATTTTGTGCGACAGCGGCGACGCAACCATGCCGGCCATCTCTACCTCAAGCACAAATATGGCTATGTGGTGAGCAGCATCCAAAATCAACGCGTGCTGCGAATTGCGCTGAAGGAGTTATGGGGCGTTGTCCAACTGGTCTGGGTGCTCTTCTTGCTCGCCGTGCTCGAAGGGTGGAGCCGCCTGCTCGGCTGGTATGACTTTGCCATCAAACGCGACCGTCACGTCGTCTGGAACATGGCCTGGACGCAGAAGCAAGATGTGCAGGGCATCCGCCGCGGCCAGGTGGATGAAGCGGCCAGGCCCGCGGTACAAAAGCGCCTGAGTACATGAACCCAGCATGAACAACCGCCTGAGCAATCTCCTCAAGTTGGTGGTCAGCGCCGGCTTGCTCTATCTGTTCTTCTCGCAACTGGAAGACCCGGCGGCCCTCTGGCGACAGATTGTCAACGCCAACCCCTGGATGCTGTTGGCAGGCGCCAGTTGCTACGCCGCCGCCGTGGCCCTCAGCGGCCTCAAGTGGGGGGTGCTGTTGCGGGCGGTTGGGCTACCCGTGGCGTTGCCCCGCCTGTTGGCCTATCAGTGGCTGGCCGAGTTCTTCAACAATTTCTTGCCGGCTCAGGTAGGGGGGATGTCATGCGCGGCTATGCGCTGGCCATGGATACCCGCCGCCGCGCCGATGCCGCCGCCAGCATCCTCATCGACCGCTTCTTGGGGTTATTGGTCTTTCTGGCCTCCGCCGCGGTTGCCTCGGTCGTGATGCTGCTCTGGGGTCGCCCCAACGGCGACATATTCATGGGCGAGCGGCTCCTGTTTATGCGCATCATTGCGCTGGGCAGCACGGGCGCTTCGCTCCTGTTACTGCTGTTGTTGGCTGCTTTGCTCAG
Organism: Caldilineaceae bacterium; assembly: GCA_023384495.1. Taxonomy (GTDB): domain Bacteria; phylum Chloroflexota; class Anaerolineae; order Caldilineales; family Caldilineaceae; genus CFX5. Next base: position 8,318 of record JAHDWG010000055.1, on the reverse strand, counting down.
CCGGCGGATGAAACAGACAGCAGAGTGGTTTCTGTCGCGGCTGCCATTTGCAAAACGCACCCCGCCTATAAGGCAAAAATTGGCCCAAGCCGTCAATGCCTATCGCCACGCCTATTCTGCTTTGCTCGTCTCTGCCCTGATCAGCTTCATCATCGTGGTGCTCACCAGTGTCAACATCTGGCTCATTACAAACGGCATCGCGCCCGGCGGAATTGGGCTGGCCGAAGTGCTCGCCATCAATCCGATCATTGTTTTTATCTCTCTGTTCGTCCCCTTTTTGCCCGGCGGGTTGGGCGTGCGGCAAGGGGCATTCTACTCGACCTTCTTCCTCATTGGCCGCAGCGGAGACCTAGGTTTTGCGGTCGGTATTTTGCAACAGTTGATTGGCCTGCTGGTCAGTTTGCCGGGAGGCCTGCTGTGGATTCGAGGTCGCCGGGACGAGCTTGCTTCACTGCCAGTTGATTCCCCCCCAGAGCCGCAAGCACAGTAGTCGACGCGTTTCTGTTCACGGCCTTGAGTGAAACCGGTGTACAGACGGCGCGCCATCGATACGGGGGACGTTGCAGTCGCCCCGTTTTTTGCGTCTGTTGTTTTAGGTAGATAGGCTGGCAAACCATTCCTGTGGAGTATGCTGCTGTGGAGTCTGAATGGACATTGATCGATATTTGACCCAAGCTGAGGTGCGCCAGATCTATGCCGCTGTCGAAAGCGCACATGACTTTGACCATGTGCTGCGCGTTGCCCAGCTCGGCGCCAGAATTGCTCAGGCCGAGGGCGCCGATGGGACGGTTGTACGCCTGGCCGCGCTGCTGCACGATGCGCCCGCGCCGAGTGGCGAGCGGCGCGACCACCACCTGGCCGCAGCGGCATTTGCCGGTGAACTCCTGCGCCAGCGCGGGCTTGCGGCTGGGCGGGTCGCCAATGTTGTCCACTGCATCGAAACGCATCGCTTTCGTGGCCGCACCACGGAACCGGCCACGCTCGAGGCCCGTTGTCTCTACGACGCCGACAAGCTGGAGAGCATTGGCGCAATCGGTGTGGCGCGCGTCTTTGCCTACGCCGGCGCCCACGGCAACCGTCTCTGGACAACGCCGGCCGCCAACACACCGCCCATCCACGAAAAGCCGACGGGAGTCGATTACACACCGGTGCACGAATTTGTATACAAGCTGGAGCGCATTCTGCCCACCTTCTATACCGCCACTGCTAAAACGTTGGGAGCGCAGCGCCACGCCTATATGCTTACGTTTTTTGAACAACTGGATGCGGAAATGCGGGGTTTGGCCTGATTTTGCGATTATAGTATGTAAGGATGCGGGATTGTCGATCTGGGAGACGGAATGCAAGGCCGACCAGCCTGTGCTCTGAATCGGTGGCCGATTGGCGTGCGCACGGATGCTCGCAAGGCTCATCTGTGAAAAGTATGAAAACCGATGACTTGCCCACCGCAGATTATTGTGTTTTCAGACTTTCGGCTGATGAGCGTCTCGCAATGGATACGCAAACCGGCGCCAGGTCGTTGGCGGAGGTGTTAGGAAGGACCCATGAAGCAAAGAAAGCGATGGCGGCAATGGCTGCCACTGGTGGTGATTGTCATTGGCCTGTTGGGCGCCAATCCACCGACCACGAGCGCCCAAGATGACGCGCCAAAATTCGAGGCGGCGGTGCATGGCGATTTCGTTGCTGGTGAAGTCTTGGTCGGTTTCCGGCAGGAGGTAGTGCAAGCATCCAGCCTGCTCGCCGCCATGGACGCGCAGCTCGTCGGCGCGGTGCTCGAGTGCGAAGATTCGGGTGCAACAGACGCCAGCTATCGCTTGCGCGTCCCCGCAGGCCGTGAGTGGGAGGCGATTGCCCAGCTCGAGGCCAACCCAGACGTTCTCTATGCCGAACCCAATTGGCTGGTCTATGCGGCCGACCGCATTATTGACGCTGCTCTCGCTCAACCTGAAACGCCCTTTCTCGTCAATGACCCCAACTACATTCAACGACAGTGGTATCTACAGCGGATTGGCGCAAGCCGCGCCTGGGGTTTGGCCCAGGCCAGCGCCGCCCATGCAGACTTGGCGACGATTCAGGTGGCTGTGGTGGACAGCGGCATCGACCCCGACCATCCTGAATTTGCGGGTAACCTATTGCCCGGCAAAAACTATGTGACGCCTGGCAACGCGCCGGTGGACCGCTATGGCCACGGTACGCATGTCGCCGGTCTGATCGGCGCCATGACCAATAACAACATTGGCGTCGCCGGTATTGCGCCTCAAGTCAAAATCGACCCGCGCAAGGTGCTCGGCGACAGTGGGGGCGGAACGGTTGACAACGTGGCGCGCGGCATCTGTGAAGCCGCCGACGCCGGCGCACATATCATCAACCTCAGCCTGGAGACCCCTCAGCGTAGCCCCACGTTGGAAAAGGCCGTCCGCTATGCCGACTCCAAAGGCGCGCTGCTGATCGGCGCGTCTGGCAATTCGGGCCTGCAAGCTGTGGCCTACCCAGCTGCGTTTGCCGAGGTCATGGCCGTCGGCGCCACCACCTACAACGACATGCGCGCCAGCTATAGCAACTTCAGCAGCACGGCCTCCATCATCGAAATCAGCGCGCCTGGGGGAACGGCGCAACAGTCGATGTACAACACATGGGCCAAAGGCGCCTGGTGTGGCGATGAGCGGGGGCCCCTGCCAACGAGTGGCTACTGCACCTCCTTTGGCACCAGTATGGCTGCCGCCGTGGTGACGGGCGCGGCCGCGCTCGTTTGGAGCATGAACAGCGACCTGTCGGCTGACGAGGTGCGCGCCCTCTTGCGCGACACCGCAGCGCCCATCGCGGGCAGCGCCAACGAGATTGGGAGTGGTCGGATCGACATCCAGGCGGCTGCGCGGCGACTGATGCGGCCTGACCTCCAGCTCTCGTATACCGGCTTTTCCTACAGTGCGCCGGTGGGCGCGCCCCCCTACACGGCATCGGTGCGGATCGATAACCCCAGCGGCCAGCCGATTGCGTGGGAGGCTGGGTTGCTCAGGCCGCAGCCCTGGATGAAACTGGTTGGGGCCGATGACGCCGGGATCGTGCATGGCGACGCCGAATATGGCAAGCCGGGGCGCCTGACGTTCCGGATCGCGCCGACCGGTACCCTGCCTGGGGTATCGAATGCAACCACCCAGATTGTCGGAACCCGCAACGACACAAGCCAGGTAGTGCAGAATGTGTTTGTTGAACTGGTAGGCGGTACGTTGACACCGCAAGTCCATTTGAATATGATCATGCAGCCCATGCGCGGAACCATCCCCCCGGCGCCGGCCACATGGGAGACGCCATCGACCGCAGGGGACCGCACCGTGCTTGCGCTCGAGCGTGACAGCGCCATACAGGTTTTGCTGCCCTTTAGCTTCACCTTGCGCAATACAAGCTATACAGATGTCTTCGTAAACGCCAATGGCTTTGTCTCGTTTGACCCAGCCGACGCAACTGGGGGAAGCCAAAGCCGTTGTCTCCCCAATCGGGATGCGCCCGGAGCGGCGATTTACGGGTGGTGGGCTGCGCTCAACCCCAAGGCAAATGGGGCGCGCATCTCGACATTTCAGCCAGCCGCCGACCGGTTTGTCATTGAATACGAGAAGCTATCCGGCGCGACCGACGAACAATCGACCTATGTGGTAAATTTCCAAATTGTGTTACACGAGAACGGCGACATCGGGTTAAACTATGGGAAGATGCCTACGTTTCCAACCCAGGCGCCGCGCATTACGGTGGGTGTTGAGGCGCGTGACGGATTGCTCTACAACCAGATCACATGCAATGATGGGGAATACTCGTTTGGCTATCTCCCCGACTCCTATCGTTCCTTTCTGTTGAAGAGTGAGGAGAGCGTCTACTGATGATGAGTGCAGATTTTCACCGCCAACAGGCAACGTCGCAGGGGAGCGTGCCGATTGCGATTGTCACGGTCAGCGACACGAGGACGCCTGAGACCGACACCAGCGGCCAACTGATCCGGGCGTTGGCCGAGGCTGCCGGTCATGTGATTGTGGCGCACCGCATTGTAAAGGATGAACCCGACCAGGTGGCCCAGGCCCTAGCCGACCTGGTGGAGGGGGAGGCGCGGCTGATTATCTTTAACGGCGGCACCGGCATCAGCCAGCGCGACCGCACCTATGATGTGATCAGCAAACATCTCGAGAAGACATTGCCCGGTTTTGGCGAGATTTTTCGGATGTTGAGCTACGAGCAAGTGGGCGCCGCAGCCATGTTGAGCCGCGCCACTGCCGGCGTCTATCGCAACCGGGTGGTCTTTAGCACACCTGGTTCGCCCGACGCCGTGCAACTGGCTATGGAGAAGCTGATCCTGCCTGAGATCCAACATCTGGCATGGGAGCTCATCCGCTAACTAACCCGCAGCCGCCGGCAAAAAGCGATAGACCATCTTGCCGTGGGGGCCAGGGCAGTAGTGGCCGAAAAAGAGCGGCCCGCGCCCCAGCGCGCGTGGAATGATTTCAACCAGGTCGTCCACCAGCGGGTAACGGGCCAGATCGTCCACTGGCAGCCAGACCGGCTCCCCCTCGGCTGTAGGACGCACGGCGCGGCCGGTCGCCTCGCCGTGGAAGACAAACATGAGCACACCGGGGCGTGAGCCAGCCTCGTCCGCGCCGGTGTCAATGTTGACCACGCCGCGCAGCGTGAGGGACTGGGCGGCAAGCCCCGTCTCTTCGTGCAGCTCGCGCAGCGCCGCCGTCTGGATGTCCTCGCTCGCCTCCACATGCCCGCCCAGCCCGTTGTAGCGATTAGCCCAGAGCCGTTTGGTCGGCGCACCTTTGAGCAGCAACACCTCGCGCTGCCCGCTCGCTGGATTGGTGCTGGTCAGCAGGATCAGCGTGCGCGGGATGGCCTGATACCGTCGCCGGCCGGGTTCGCGTGTGCCTTGATCGTTTGCCTGCATCATCCGGATCTCACACTTCCGGTTCCCAATCGAAGGCCAGTTCAGCCGGCGGGCGATCCTCGATCTGCTCAGTCTCGCGGCGGTGGAGCAGAGCCGTCTTGACGATGAGCTTGAGGCGGGCCCAGTTGTCGATCTTGACTGCTACGGGCTTCACCGGCAGCCCTTGGGCATAGCGAGCGGCGTTGCGCCCCATGGCCTCGTAATGTTCCAGCGTCAAGAGGGGCGACATGGGAAACAACTCCAGATTGTTGAGCCGGGCGAGGCCGCGTTTGTGAATCACCGCCGTGCCGCGCGATTGCAGCCCAATCGCAATGCCCGACCCGCTCAATTGCGCGCCAAGATGCCCAATCGCGGCACAGTCCGAACTCGCGTACACCTTGACCACGCGCGCCACCAGCCCTTCGCTCGCCACGCCGGTGAGGATTGCCTTGAGCACATCTTCGTGTTCCAGCCCGCCGATGGTGCGGGTGAGCGCCTTGTTGAAGGCCGGGCCGACGGCGACGATCACTTCGGGCCGCGTTCCGGCTTTGGCCGGGCCGATTTCCACCAGCTTCTCGGTCGGTTTGCCTACCTGGGCATCGACAAAGTCGTAGGGCGGCTTGGCCTGCGGGATGCGCTGGATCTCCTCCCAGCGGCCATTCTCGACCCGATAGCCGGTGCCGGGGCCGGCATAGTCGTTGACATCGTTGATGCCGCTGAGGACATGAAAGTCCCGGTCAAAGATGGCCGACGGTTGCAGATAATCGCCGGCCACGCGCTGGCGACCCATCTCAAGGATATTGCCGGCTGTCTGGGCAAAGCCTCGCTTCTGCAATGCACTGATGATCGTGAGCATGTTCTGCTCGCCGGCCAGGAACTGGTCGGCGGCGGCCAGATCGGCGATGATGTCGCGTTCGGGCATGTCGTCGCTGCTGTGGCCGGTGGTGGCCGCCTCGACCTCCTCGTCGCTGATAGGCGGGAAGTCGAGTTCGGCGTAGACGGCCTGGATCGCCTGCGCGGCCTGCTGGCGAATGGCCAACGCCTGCTCCTCGGTGATGGGGCGGAGACCGGCGTCGATCTGCATATCACGCTGGAGCACGTTGTAATCGTCGAAATCCTCGGCGTCGTAGTTGCCGCCGCCAAAGAGGTTATCGCGCTTGGGCACGGCGCTATAGCCGGAGTGAATAAAATCGGTGCCGGGGATGAACTGGCACATCAGCTTGGCCGTCTTGCGGATCTGCGAGTGCGAGGCCAGTGCATCGTTGCCAGAAGCGCACTCCAGGCCGAGCATGGAGGCGATGAGGTTTTCGGCCAGCACGGCGCGCACCCCGCCGGGCAGCGATTCGGGCAGGGCGATGCACGAGATCGAGCCGTTCTGCACGCCTTGGCTGCCGGCCCCTTTGGTGACGAGCAAGCAGCGCGCCTCCAGATAGAGCATGGAGCACTGTTCGGCGTTGCCCATGAGCGCCTCCGAACCCGTGCCAGAGGTGAAACGCACTTTAACCCCGCGCGAGGCATAGGCCGAGGCCAGGAACGCCTTGGACCAGGGCGTGTCGTCGCCATCGACAAAGGTGCGTTCGGTGCCGTAGACCGAGAGCGTTTCGGCGTAACTGGTGAGCCCTTTCATGGCGATCTTGAGACCCAGCGCCTCCTCGACGGCGCACTGGGTCAACACGCCGCCGCGACCAGTCTGCGTGCCGATGAGGATCGCCAGCGCGTTGAAAGGCGCATTGCGGGCGACGCGCACCGTCGTCTCCACTTCGGCAAAGCCACGCAACGCGGCTTCGGCGGCGTCAGCGGCGAGCAAGGCGGGGTGTTCGCGCCAGTTGGTCACATGCGCCTGGTTGGCGGGCGTGCGGCGCACGCGCATCTTGCCCAGCCCCACCATCATCTCCAGCACATTCATGTGGCGGATGATATCGCAGAGCTTGGCCGGGGTGCAGCCGGCGACCAGCCGCCGCACCTCCTGATGCGAGACGTTGATGTCCACCAACATGTGGGCGATCTGCTGCGAGGGCGTCGCCATGGCCTCCTCGGCCACAGCCAGATCGAGGGCATGGCCGGCGATGAAGAGGTCGAGAGAGTCGAAATCGGCCCGCTCTTTGCCGTCCATCTCCACCACCTGGCCGGCTTCGATACGCAGGCTGGGCTGCGGGTCATAGGGGCTGTCGGTGACGACCAGCCCGGCTTCGGGCCACGGCTCGACAAAGGTCTCTTGATTGATCTCGCGCTCGGCGAGGATTTGAAACCGTTTTGACTGCATTGCGTCACCCTGATCTATTCAAAGATTTCATCTACGGCAAGCCGCCAACCAGGCAAAGCCGGCTCTGCTTCAGCAATGTCACCCCGCCGGTAAACCGTCGGATGGTCTGGGTCATTGGCCCGGTAGACGCGGATCGCTTGCTGGCGTAACGCATCGACATCCCATACCACCAGCGTGCCGGCGCGAAAATAGTCGGCAATTTTGGCGCGGATCAACTGTTCAGCCTGCCGTCCATAGTCATTCTTGCTGCGCACTTCCACCGCAAAGATGGGTGCGCCTTGCAGGAAGTCACCTTCGGCAAGCGCGCCCATGTAAAATGCGACGTCGGGGCTGAATGAATTGCGGTCGGGCAGATCCACCAGAAAGCCTACATTATCGGGAAAGGCATAGCCAAGCCCAGTCTGCCGTTCGTATGCGTCCAGCTGGATGTAGATCTTGCCGCCGACACGGCCCGGTTTGCCTCCTGTTGGCGACATACGGACGATCTCCCCGTGGACGATTTCGGCTTTGCCTTGTTCAGGAATGTGATAGAGCGCATCAATCAGCTCCTCTGGCGGCGCTTTGACCCTGGTGCTCATTGTGTACTCCTTGTCTGCTGCAACTGAAAACCACCTGCTATGCCTCATTCCGCGTCAGCGTCGATGCCCAGTTCGCGGAGCTTGGCCGCGTAGCGTTCAGCGCGGGTGCGCTCCTGTTCAGCGCGGGTGTGCTCCTGTTCGGCGCGGGTGCGTTCCTCTTGATACTCCAACAGCACATAATCACGATAGACCGCATCGTCCACCAACTCGACCAACTGGGGCTGCCGGTAGAGATCATCGATGCGGAACTGGAAGCCAGGCAAGACCTCCGAGCGGATCACCCCTTCGGGTCCGCCGTCAATTTCCGCATAATCCCCCTGTGGCGTCAAGCGATAAAAGGCCATGTGCTCACCGCTGGGGTCGAGGATAAAGTATTCGCGCACACCGGCAGCGGCGTACTCTTGCTTCTTGGCGACGGTGTCGCGCTCGATCTCCCGTTTGGACGAATCGGAAATCGATTCGATGCAGAGATCGCAGATGCCGTAGTATTGACGGTCGGTATCGCCCAGGGCAACGGGGTTATCATCGCGCACAATGAAAAGGTCCGGCTTGCGCACCGTGGTCTTAT
>JAHDWG010000635.1 GCA_023384495.1 Caldilineaceae bacterium | reverse complement strand
GTTGAACGAAGCGCTCTGCGCAGAGGTAGGGTGCGTGAGGGGATAGGGCAAAGTTGTCGGGGAAGACAAAAGAGAATAGTTGAAACGCTCCTTTCGGATGAGGTAGAGTGGCAGCATCCCCGATGCGTCAGTCGAGCCGGATTCAGAAAGGAGCGTTTTTATGAGTAGGCTACGGGAACGGATGGTGGAGGAGCTGCAGTTGCGGCGCTACTCGGAGCGGACGCAAGAGACGTACGTGGGGTGGGTGGCGGGGTTGGCGCAGTATTATGGGAAGGCGCCGGAACAATTGAGTGGGGAGGAGGTGCGAGGGTATCTGGTCTATCTGACGAAGGAGCGGCAGTTGGCGCGCAGTAGTGTGAATCAGGCGTTGAGTGCATTGAAGTTTTGCTATCGGGAGGTGCTGAAGCAGGAGTGGACAGTGCAGGGGTTGGTGGGTGCGCGCAAGGAGCAGACGTTGCCCGTGGTACTGAGCATCGAGGAGGTGGGGGCGATTCTGCGTTGTGTGCGCAAGGAGCAGTACCAGGTCTGCCTGAGTACGCTCTACTCGTGTGGGCTGCGCTTGCGGGAAGGGACGCACTTGCAGGTGGGGGACATTGACAGTAGTCGGATGGTGGTGCATGTGCGCCATGCGAAGGGGAACAAGGAGCGGTACGTGCCGCTGCCGGAAGCCACGCTGCTGCAACTGCGCCAGTACTGGCTGACCCATCGCGACCCCGTCTGGCTCTTTCCGGGGCGCGAGGTGCGCGGCTGGGTGCGCTGCGAGCCCGGGCCGATGGACGAGAGTAGTGTGCAGCGAGCGTTTCGGGCGGCGCTGGCGGAAAGTGGGGTGCAGAAGAAAGCCACGGTGCATACGTTGCGCCACTCCTACGCCACGCATCTGTTGGAGGCGGGGGTGACGCTGCGCCAGATTCAGAGCTATCTGGGCCATAGCTCCATCCAGACCACGATGCGCTACACCCATGTGACCCGTGCCGGCGAGACGGTGGCGCAAGAAGCCATTGCTCGAGTGATGGCGCAACTCCAGGGGTAGAGCTGGCGGAGATTTTCCGTCAGTATGGCCCGGCTTATCGAGCCCAGGATGGCGCAACTATGCCGCCCAGCCACCTGGCAGCCATGCAGGCCATCGAACAGTGTCGTACGGCGGCGTTGGGGGGCCATCTGTACAAGTGCCCCGCCTGTCACGAGCAAGTTTACAGTTACCATTCGTGTCAGAACCGCAGTTGTCCCAAGTGTGGGCACGAGGCGGCGCAAGCCTGGCTCGAACAGCAACGAGCCCTGCTGCTGCCGGCGCCCTATTTTCTGGTCACCTTCACCCTGCCGGCCGGCTTGCGGACGTTGGCCCGCAGTCACCAAACGGTGATCTACAACTTATTCTTTCGCACGGCGGCCGCAGCGTTGCTGCAACTGGCGGCGGATGAGCGGTTTGTCGGTGGGCAAATTGGCCTGGTGGGGGTCTTGCAAACGTGGACCCGTGACCTGCGTTACCATCCCCATCTCCACTTCCTGGTGCCGGGCGGCGGGCTGAGTGTGGAGGGTCAGCACTGGCTGCCGTCACGCGCTAACTTCTTGGTGCGGGTGGAACCGCTGGGCGCGCTGATCCGGGCCAAGTTCCGTGACGGCTTGCGCAAGAGCAACCTTTTTCATCAGGTTCCCACCGCGGTCTGGTCGCAAGCCTGGGTGGTCGATTGTCGTCCGGTCGGCAATGGCGAGACGGCGCTCAAGTACCTGGCCCCGTACATCTTCCGTATCGCCCTCTCCAACAATCGCATCCTCAAGCTGGAGAATGAGCAGGTCACCTTCCGCTACCAGGAGGGTGAAAGCAAACGGTGGCGTACCGTCACGCTGGCCGTCTTCGAGTTTATCCGCCGCTTTCTCCAGCATGTGCTGCCCAAGGGCTTTGTCAAGGTGCGCTCTTATGGGCTGTTGGCGGTTGGGAATCGCCAACGGCTGCGCCTGGCCCAAGCCCTGCTGGGCACCCCCCCACCCTCGCCCACCAAGCTGACGGCTGAACCCAGCGAAACGCCCGCCAGGGCCACGCCGACCCGCAGCTGTCCTCGCTGCGGTCAACCCCTGGCTGTGATCCAGCGCCTGCCCCGCCAGCGAGGTCGCTGGCCCAGAGCGCCACCTCAGCCCGCCACACAGAACCCCCCACACTGAAGCAGTAGTCAACGCCGGGGAGCTTCCCCTGCCCCGGTCTTTGACGCGCCCGCCAGCTCCGCACCACGAGCACGGGCCACTGGCCTCTCGCTCACGTTGGCCCCACCGGCCGCAACATGCCCTCGGCTACCCCCTTGCTTTTGCCGGCGCTTTCTGCTACAATCCGTTCATCTTCTTGCTGCTGGCAGTTGGCGGAACCCATTGCGGCTTGCTGAAATTCCAGACACCTTCCGTCCTGGCTTCGTCCAACAAAGGGATAGGGGGCGGCGCCCTGTCCTTCGGACATGCACTGTCTCTTCGTTTCGCCGCCCCCTATCCCTTATTTCGTTGGCCGGCGGGCGATCCGAAGGGTCAGATGAGAAGAAAAGCAAAGCAAATCGTTTGATAAGCACAGGTCGTCTTTGCAGGAAGTTCACATTTCTGCTAACATGACGCGATGCGGACGATTAGGTTTTACCGGACTCGCACCGGGCGCTGTCCGGTGGAGGAGTTTCTCGATGCACTGACCAGCAAACAGGCGCAGAAAGTGGCCTGGGTGTTGCAGTTAATCGAAGAACTGGAGGTCGTGCCCAGCCAGTATTTCAAGAAGCTGGTCAACACCGATGAGATTTGGGAAGTCCGCGTGCAGCAAGGTGGCAATATCTTCCGGTTGTTGGGCTTCTTCGACGGAGCAATGCTCATCGTCTTGACCAACGGCTTTGCCAAGAAGTCCCAGAAAACCCCA
>JAHDWG010000054.1:2836-25657 GCA_023384495.1 Caldilineaceae bacterium | reverse complement strand
GCCCTCAAAGGTGCGCGAGAAGCCGTTGACATCGACCGGGCTGCGGTAGCGTTCGCCCGGCAGCGGCGAGAAGAGTTCGATGGGAACCGCCGGGTCCGACCAGGGTGGCACAGTGATGGGAACCAGGGTCGGTGTGGGTGTGGATTCAGCCTGGTTGTGGACCAGCGGCAGGTAGTGCGGGCCGGCCTCAGCGGTCGCCGCACGCCAGACGACCAGCGCCACATCATCCACAAACATCGAGGTGACAGCGCCCACGCCGTCGTTGTAGACGCCCAGGTGGAGACGCACTGTCTTGCCTGCATACGCTGTCAGGTCAAAGCTCAATGGCTGCCATTCGCCGATGTTGCGCCGTGTCCACAACAATTGCTTGGTCACGTTGCCTTGCTCATCGAGCAAAAGCACATACTGGCGATCTCCGGCCAGCCCTTCGTCCGGCTGTATCGCGGGGGCGCGTCCCACCCCGCGGGCGGCTGCCTGCGCCACCCGGCTCGAAGCGGCTATCCCGCCCGGCAGATCACCTTCGCCCGAAGCAGCGTTCCACCAGAGTGCCAAGGTCACGCTGATAGCATCGCTGGGAATGGTCACTGTCTGTTGGATAGAGGAGTAGGAGAACTTGTTGTCAGCCAATGAGCGGATGCCGATGAGCGCGCTGCGGGCGCCGGTGTGCTTCTCTTCAGTGCTGTAGCGGGCCGGATAGGCGGTCACCGGGAAGTGCCAGCCATTGTCGTACTCGAAGCCGGCGTTGACGATGAGTTGCTCATAGGGCGCGGAAAAGTGCCAGACGCCCTGGTCGGTGGCCACGTGCGCCACAACCCCTTCGGTCATCGTGGCGGTGACTGCAATGTCAAAGATGTCTGGATTGTCGGGCGGTGGGCCCCAGTCGACCCAACTGGCGCCGTGGTCATAGCTGCGGAAGAGGGCGTGGCTTGGCGCCGCCAGCAACTGCCCGCTCAACGCCGTAAAGAGCGCACCATCGTTGGCGTAATTGGGTGACGCCGCCACAACGCGGACAAAGGGTTCATAGACGCCGGGCAAACCGCTCGCCGTGGGCACCCAGTTATCGCCGCCATCGAACGAACGCATGACCGAGCTCTCCGGCGTCCCATCGCCGGGACTCTCGATGGCCCGGTAGGTGGCCCAGACGCGCTGGTCAGCGGCGTAGTTGGGCGACATCGACAGGCCGTACGTTACCCCGTATGTGTCGAACGCCGACCAGGTCACACCGCCGTCGCGGCTGCGATGAACGGGGCCAAAGCCGGTGGCAAAGAGCGTCTGGTCGGTGGCGTAGTTGGGCGAGACGGCCAGCGCAAAGCCGTCGAAGAATTCCTCCGGCTCGAAGCGATAACGCTGCCAGCTCTGCCCACCGTCGGTCGATTTGCGTAGATAGGTGTCGAAGCCCGTGATGGCAAAAAGCGTATCGTCCACGGCGAAATGGGGCGATAAGGCCAGTGCGCTCACCGTCTGGGTAAAGGTTGTGAGCGGTTGCCAGCTGTCGCCAAAGTCACTTGAGCGATAGAGTGTTCCCGCTGAGGTCTGGGTGTCGGCATAGGCGGCGATGATCACGCCATCGGTCGTGTAATCCGGCGAAAGGCGAACATGGGAGAAGAAGGTGTGGTCACCAGCCGGCGGCAAGCCCGGCAACAATTGCCACTGGAGACCTTCGTCGGCGCTACGAAAGAGGCCCGACCGGGTGGCGGCGAAGAGGGTGTGGTCACTGGCATAACTGGGCGACGCTTCCACATCGAGCACAACCGTGGGTGTCATGACTGCGCCATCCGGCACGTAAGGGCCGCCGGAGCGCCACTCGGGGGCCGGCGCAGCGCCCTGCGAAGGCGGCGTTGCCGCCAAGATCACCCAGCCAAGGGTGAAGAACCCAACCACAACAAACATGACCCAGCGTAAGCGATCCCTATATTTTTTGCGGCTCATGTGCCTACCTCACTTTCCACAGGGCGCGCCAAAAATCAACAATTCAAATCTGCCTATCCATGAGTGTAGCACGTTTGATCGGGCTGTCGCCAGCCAGTCGCATAGCCCTGTCCCTGGCCTGATGACGAGTATTTCCGCGAATAGCTGGGATATGGGGAGGTTGTCGTCACTCCTCACAATCTATAACGCAATTCGATGCGACTCGGCCCCCTGTCAAACGGCGCCCAGCTAGAGACCGTGCGAAAACGGGCCCTGGCTGGGGCTCAGGGCCAGCTTATGGCGGCCTCGAAGGCGCCCATATCGCAGGCGGGCCCCTGAGGGCGGGCTACACCCCGCTGGTCGATCAGCACGGGCTGGCCCGCCAGATCGGTACAAAGACCCGCATCAATGGCTGGGCCAGTAGGGAGCAGCGCGTGGGTAAGCATTCCGCCCCCATTGTCGCCCAACGTCGCCAGCCCGGCCGGCACATCGACAAGGTTGCCAGTGAGAACACCTGCCAGCGTACAGCCGGTCGTTGTCTCGACCAGGTTATAGCCAAACGATGTGAGCACGCCGGAACAGTCCACCCCACCCTCAGGGACCGGGTTCGTATTCATCGCCGCGATCGAACTAAGGATCTCGACCGTGCCCTGGTTGAAGATGCCGCCGCCCAGGCCCGGCTGGCCCTCACCAAACAAACCCGACCCGCCCGAACCAACATAGTTGGCGGCTACGGTGCTCTGCGAGAGCCGAAGCTCGCCCAGGTTTGCCAGCCCACCGCCGTTGCCGCCATTCCCACCCCTTGCATTGGCGCTGCCACCGCCCCCAGTCCCGTTGTTGCTCACGGTGCTATTGCGGATGGTAAGCAGACCCCGGCTGAAGATGCCGCCGCCATCACCGCCGCTGCCGCCGGCTGAGTGAGACCCTCCCCCCGTACTGCCGCCAGAAGCTGTAAAGTTAAAGGCCAATGTGCTGCGCTCGATCACAAGCGCGCCCTCATTGGCAATGCCGCCACCGTCTGCACCATTGCCGCCGTGAAAGAAGGGCGGCACAATGCTGGGCATCGCGGCGCCAGTCCGGTTGTTTGTTACGGTCGTGGCCGTTATCCAGAGCGCGCCAACATTGTAGATGGCGCCACCGGCGCCACCCTCACCACCGGCGGCGCCAACCGGGTTGTCGCCGCCAGAGCCCGTGGTGTTGTTGGCGAAGTAGCAATTGCGCACGTACGCCGTTCCCGCGTTGAAGAGGGCGCCACCTGGCCCACCGCTGCCTCCCGCTGTGGCGGTTTGCGTAATGGTTTCTTCAAATCCAGCGCCGCCACTCCCCGTGCTATTGGTCATCACCAGGCTGTGGGTCAAGGTCAAGAAGCCATGATTGGCAATGCCGCCTCCAGGTGCGGCGTCTTCGCCCGGCTGGTCGGCCTGGCTGCTCGCCGCACCATCAGGGGTGCGGCCGTAGGCCACAGTGACCTGGCTCACACTGGCATGGGTGTCCGTGAGCACATGGAGCACGCGATCACCGCTGCCGCGTAGGATGGTTGCGGTTGCGCCGGCGCCAATCAGCACCAGCTCGTCGCGAATATCGAGATCGCCGCTGAGATTGCCATCTTCAGCAGCCCCGGATAGGTCAAGCGTGTAGATGCCCGGTGGCACCAGGATCACCTCGCGGCCAACGCCAACCATACACCCATCCACTGGGGTGTCGGTGTTCGCGGCCAGGATAGCCTCTCGCAGTGAGCAGTCGCCGTCGCTGTTTAGCTCATCCTCCGCGGTCGTCACCGTCAGTGGCGCCAGGACCAATGGCGCATAGATCTGTGCAGCTTCGTTGGCAAAGGTGGGTTGAGCCACAGCATTGCCTAAGAGCACAACCAACATGAGGATCAAAAACAAGGGTCGAGTAGCACTCGGTGTTGACATAGCCGCCCTCCACTTTGCGGCGCTAACCAGAGGCGCTTAGGAGATCCTTACCAGAGTATGCCCGTATGTTGGCGCACCCAACGTGACGGTAGGCAGAAGGCTGTGTATGAAATACACATGACTTACGCAACACCCAATGGCTATTAGGAGAGACAGACTGGTCGACGAACAAGTCTTCAGTCAAGGCTTGCGTAAGTCCTATACAGACGCACAGAGGAGGAGCGTAGAGTGACAATTCGTCCTTCAGTATAGCATGAAATCTACTTGGCTGGATCAGTGATGTGGATAAGAAACCCCTGGCCAGGCGACCAGTATGAACCCAAAAGCCCTTTTGACCAGGTCTCAGTTTTGCAGAGGCCAGATGCAAAGGCTAGGCGAAAAGCGTACGCCAGTCTGGCCCCAAAAACCGCTCATGCGTGGCGTCGCTGACCTGGGCGTAATGGTCCAGCTCCATTGTGAAGGCGCCGCGTCCACTCGTGAGCGAGCGCAGGGCGGTAGCATAGCCGATCATGCCTGTCAATGGCGTCAGCGCGGTGACGGCGTGCATGCTGTTGGCGCTCACCGTGATGGTTTGCACCACCGCGCGGCGGGCGCCAAAATCGTGAGCGACGCTACCCGCATACTCTTCCGGTGTATAGGTCTCGACCCGCATAATCGGCTCTAGCAGCACCGGTCCGGCCTGTTCCATCGCTTCACGGCAGGCCCACTGACCCGCCACCTCGAAATCCTCGACGGAGGAATCTGAAGAATGATGTTGGGCGGCGAGCACCGTTACGCGGATATCGATCACAGGGTAGCCAAGCAGAACGCCGCTTTGCAGTGCGCGCATCACCCCGCGCTCAATGGCGGCGACATAGGGCCGTGGGAACGTGTCGGCTGGTGTGCGGTCGATCATGTCGATCCCTGCATTCGTCGCATTTGGGGCAACCTCCAATTGGACGATTGCAAAGTGACGCCGCCCGCCCAGTTCGCGAATATGTGACCCTTCGGCATGAGCGGGCCTGGTCACGCTCTCGCGATAAGCGACCTGGGGGGCGCCCATGCGGCAGCGCACGCCATACTCGCGCTGTAGCCGGTCGGCGATGATTTCCAAATGGAGTTCACCCATCCCGCTGATAACCATCTGGCCGGTCTCGTCATCCACGGCGACGCGAAAGGTCGGGTCTTCCTCGCTCAGGATGCGCAGGGCGTCGGCCAGCTTGCCCTGTTCCACGGCATCGTATGGCTCGATCGCCACCCGGATCACCGGTTCGGGGAAGGCAATCGACTCCAGCAGAACTTCGTGGGTGGCGTCGCTGAGCGTGTCACCGGTGGTCGATTCCTTGAAGCCGACAATGGCTACAATGTCGCCGGCCCGGCATTCGGGAATTTCGTTGTACTTCTTGGCCTGCACCTGGAGCAGGCGCTGCGCCCGCTCGCGCCGTTTGCGGGTGGCGTTGTAGATGGCGTTGCCACTGTGTAGCACGCCCGAATAGATGCGTGTATAGGCTAAGCGCCCGGCGTAGGGGTCCATGACGATCTTGAAGACCAGGCCGCAAAGAGGTTCATCGACCCGCGCCTGGCGCGCCACCGCATCACCGCTAGTGGGGTCGATGCCTTCCACCGGCGGCGCGTCGAGTGGGCTGGGCAGATAGCGCACGATGGCGTCGAGCAGGGGCTGAACGCCCTTATTGTGCAGCGAGGAGCCGAGCAGCACGGGCGTCAACTGGTTGGCGATCACGGCGCGGCGCAGCACACGGTAGAGTTCGTGATGCTCAATCTGGGCGCCGGCCAGATATTTGAGTGTGAGGTCATCGTCACATTCGGCGATCAGTTCCACCAACTCGTCGCGGGCGGCGGCGGCTTCCGCCTGCATCGTCGGGGGGATGGGCGCCAGTTCGGGGTGGGCGCCCAGTTCATCGCCAAAGACCAGCGCCTGCTGGGTGATGAGATCGACGACCCCGCTAAAGTGGCTCTCGACGCCAATGGGCAACTGCAACAACACCGGCTGGGCGTGCAGCCGGTCGCGGATCATATCCAGCGCCCGAGAGAGTTCGGCCCCAACGCGATCCATCTTGTTGATGTAGCAGAGGCGCGGGACGCGATAGGCATCTGCCTGGCGCCAGACGGTCTCCGACTGGGGTTCGACACCGTTGACCGCGTCAAAGATCACGACGCCGCCATCCAACACGCGCAGGCTGCGCTGCACCTCAGCCGTGAAGTCGATGTGGCCGGGCGTATCGATGATGTTGATCTGCGCTTCTTCGCTCGTCGCCGAGTCGCGCCAGTGGGTGGTGACGGCGGCGGCCTTGATGGTGATGCCCCGTTCGCGTTCCTGCGCCCACCAGTCGGTCACGGTGGTGCCGTCGTCCACATCGCCCAGGGCATGGGTATAGCCCGAGTAATAGAGGATGCGCTCGGTGGTGGTGGTCTTGCCGGCGTCGATATGGGCGATCATGCCGATGTTGCGAATGCGGGCGAGTTCGGTGGCCATAGGTTATAGTTTGGTCTGCTCCCGCTCGGTGCGGACAATGGTATCATATCGAAGTATGATCGGTAAAAATTTGTGTTAAGGATGGGCGACCTCAGCAGCCGCCCATCCATACAGGCAACCCTACGTCAACAGGTGGTGTTGTCATTTGGGGTAACTGGCAAAAACGTTGGCCTTCCCCTGGGCATCCCACGCGATGACATCAAAGGGCTGCGCGGCCGCCCCTTGCACTTCCATGCCGGGCGAACCGATGGGCATCCCCGCCACGGCGATGCCGACGATGTCTAGTCGTTGGGCCAGGAGTCGTTCGATCTCAGCCGCCGGTACGTGTCCTTCAATCACATAGCCATCCACGATGGCTGTATGGCACGACTGGAGCGCTAGGGGGACATGATGTTCTGCTTTCACCGGAGCCAGATCGTACAGATCGGTTGACTCCACGGCGAAGCCATGTTCCACCAGATGATCATTCCAGGCGCCACAACAACCTCAGGTAGGCGGCTTGAAGACGGTGACCAGCGTTGGCGTCTGCCCCTCAGCCGCCGGTTGGTTGGGGGTCGCTGTACTACACGCCGCCAGCAGGACGGCGATCAGCAGCCCCACAGTCAAGGTAAAACGCATATTTGATTCTCCTTTCATAACTCGACCTGATCTGGTGTTCAAACGGGAAGAAAGCGCGCAGGCGAAGCTTCTCTGTAAAAGTGCGTCAGCCGGTGTGCCTCAAAGATAAATGTTGAGAAATCTTGTCTTCCATCAGCCTTGCGCACAAGCCATAGCACAGACCGAATGGATCACGGCCTTGCGACGCTCAACTCCCCGTGTGGTCCTGGATGTGCCCCTGCACAGCCGCGCGCACGGCTTCTTGCTCGGTGACCATGACAAAATGACCGCCTCGCTCAAAGCTTAACAGCCGCGCCCCCGGGATGGTGGCGGCGGCAAACTCGGCATTGTGATAGAGCTGCAGCGTGTCATCTTGCGCATGGATGATCAGCGTCGGCGAACGGATGGCTGCGATCCGGTCGCCGGGCAGCGTCGCCTGGTTGTCGAATGCCACCCCCGCTGCTCGCAACGACACAGGGTTCATTTCGTCAACGACGCGATCAATCAAGACCCGCTGCCCGGCGGTGAGATTGGCGATCACCGTGTCGTCAACACCGATCAGTTGGAGGAATTGCTTTCTGAAGAGACGGGTGATGAGCCAGTAGCGGTAATCCTCCTTGTAGACGCTGACCAGTGTGTTCCCTTTTGTGTTTGCCTGCGCCTGTTCGTCCGAGGCTGCTGGCGCAACGCCGCACGAGATAAGCGTGAGCGAAGCCACCCGCTCAGGATACAGCACGGCAAAGAGCAGCGCCGATGGGCCGCCATGCGACAGGGCGACCACCGCGACGCGTTCGATCCCCAGTTGGTCGAGCAGCGCAGTATAGGCGTGCGCCTGGTCGTCAAAGGTGGCGCCGTCGTGGAAGGTCGAGCGCAGATAACCAAAGCGCGATGGGGCGATCCAGTGAAAACGGTCGTCGAGCACGCTCTGCACAATGAGTTCGCCCTGGTCAAAGCCGCCGCCGCTGCCGTGGATCACCAGCACGGCGGGCCCGGCGCCGCCTTCACTGTATTCGAGGTCACCAAAAGATGACGGGACCACAACGCTCTTGCCGCGCACTCGTTCACGCGCGGCAACGATGCTCGAACGGAAGTCAAACCACAACATGACCCCCGCGACGCCCAACGCGAGTACAAGCAAGCCAGCCAGGTATTTCAAGAATATTGCCATCGCTCTTCTCGCTTTCCCCTGCCCCAAAACTCTACAGGCTCATGCGCGCTATTGCACTGGTCGCGTTGGGGGTTGTGTTCCTGGCCGGCTGGCTAGTTGCGCCAGCCAGGAACACACAGATCAGGCTGGGTTCGCTCATCCGACGGCGACCCGGCCACGCGCTTTATCGGGAAAGCGCATCTGCATGAGCGAAACGCCTACCCCATAGGTGATAAAATCCCCCTGCGGGGTCACTTCGATCACACACGACGCGGCCAGCGCCTCTTCGTCTTTGACCACGCCGCGATAGAGCCTCTTGAGCACATCGGCTTTGACCTCATGGTGCTCCAGCACATGGGCCACACCGGAAAAGGTGATCGTGGCCGCTGGGATTTTGATCCACGGCAGCAACGGGATGCGCTTGGCAATGGGGACGGTGATCGAGATATGCGGGTTGCGGGCGATGTGTTTTGCCTTCCACGCCGCTTTGTCGGTGCCGATGTAGAGCTTGTGGTCATCGACGACGTAGACAATGCCTACCGTGCGCGCCTCACCCGCGGGTGTCACCATGCCGAGCACGGCAAAGAGATTCGCTTCGATCTCTTGCCACACCTGGTCAGCCGTCAATTGTAGGGTCATGATTGCCTCCTTTATCAGTGTGTTAGCATTCTCAGACCGGGCGCAAGCCGGCCGGCTACGCTACCGGGTCGGAGTAGCCAACCCATGCGCCGCACCACCCCGGCTGCTGGAGCGTGCGCTGACCATCGCAGCCAGGGCCGCCAGCAGAAGCAGGGCAAAGACGAGGCCAATGGCGATGTAGGCATCGGGCGCAAGCAGCAGCGTCAGCAGCACGACCGATCCGATGACGAGCAAAGGCCCCCACCAGCTTCGGCCAAAGAACAAAAACCCAAGCACAGAGATGCCGACGGCGAGAAACGCTGCCAGTCCAGCCTGGACATCATTGCTCATCAGCAGCGCGGGCAGCGCGGCCACGACCGGGAGCACCAGCCAGTACCGGCGTCGTCGCTGGCTTACAAACAGACCGGCAACGGCGATGCCGGCGGCTACCCAACCGGCCTGTGCGATCGCCATGAGCGCAACAGGGGCCTCCGGGCGGCCCTCGGCGCGGGCCTTGAGCCCAAGCAGCATACGCCGCTGCATCGTAAAGACGATGGGGTCCATGACCATCTTTGTCATCAGATCGGTTAGGGGGCTAGCCGGTCCGGTTTGACCGCGCACGATCAGCCGCGACGTATGCGCATCGATCGGTTCGATCACCCACGCCCCCCACATCTCGAGCACGAGCACATGGCCTGGCTCGCTGATCAGCACCGGCGTGACCGCATCTTTGCCCAAACCCCAGAGGTAATCGGGCGGGGCCAGTCGCCAGGCATCCCCGACGGCCAGTTGCTGCCACTCCGGGTGAATCTCGTTCGCATTGTGAATATCGGCCCCGATGAGGTTCTCTAGCCAGGTGTACGAGTAGAAGCCGGCGCGGTCCTGGCCGATCTGGACTAGCCACTGCCAGACGACAGCAGGCGGAGCGTTGATCGTAATTGCCTGGGTCGATTGCCCGCGCCGATCCGGGTGCAGGGCATCGCCAGGCAGGCTCATCTGACGTTCAGCCACGGTGGAGCCCCAGTTCATCATCCAGGGGTGGATGCCCGTCCAATAGATCGCCACCAGCAACAAAACGAACGGAATTGCGTAGCGAAGACGTGTCGCCTTCACCACAGCCCACAACTTTGTGTCGATCATGGTAACCTCCTCTCAAGCTGCGCCTGAGAGCGGACTTGTTGCTATAATGGCCGGCTTGCCGGGCCGCGAGATCTGTCCGCGATTGGCTATGGCGACCCCGCCGACAACGACCCATGTCGCCACGCTTATTGCGAGGCAGTAAGTCAAGAAGACCACCCCCGCTATTGCAGGGGGACCGAGGATCAGCATGCTGGCCGTGAGCGTCGCGTGCATGAGCATCGCCACGAGCAGGCTTCCCCCAGTACGGTCGTAGACCCACACCATGAGCACCCTGAACGCCACCAGGCCCCCGACAAGCAGGTCCAAGCCTCTCACGGTCAGGAAGCGGGCCAGCGGGACCCCGCCGATGGCGCCGCCGCTCATCCAGAAGATCACGGAGAAATGCACCGCTCCCCACAGCACCCCCACGATCAGCCCGGTAGTCAGGATACCGTAACGCTGCCTCAGCCGAGGCGTGGCGAACCCCGTCCACCCCAGTTCCTCCAGGAAGCCGCCACCAATCAGCCCCCAGGTGATACCGAACAGCAGCAGGCCAACCTTGTCACTCGTGGTGACGATGCCCGGCAGAAAATCAGGAGAGAACTGAGAGAGCGCAAGCAGCACCACCCCATACAAGAGCGGGGCGGTCAGGATCGCCACCGCATACCAGCGTGCGCCCACTCGCCACTTCGTCATCCTCGCGCGGAGGTCACGCAAGCCCGCCCTGCCATCGACAAGGGCGGTCAACAGTAGGCCAGCCACGCTGGGGCCGGCGAGCCACGCCAACATCGCAAACGGGAGCAGCCGCTCGACTTGCTCAGCAGTGCCCGGGATTGCCCCAGGCCCGCCGACGATCATGAGGACGCCGCCCCATGAGATGGCGAACGCCAGGGCGTAGAAGGTCAGGACCGGGCGCCGCTTAATGAAAAACTTGAAAGTCGTCATGGATCTCCTCCTTCCTAACATTACAACGAGACTTCGCGTGACGGGCCAGAGGTGCATCGCGCTTTTCAAGTGCATCGCACCTCAAGAGTGACGGACCAGAGGTGCAAGCGATCCTTGTAGTCCAGGCTGGTCGCTGCACGAGTTTTACTCGGTGCTGATGCTCACGTTGCCGGTGCCGCTGTCGCTGTGCAGGGGGTAAGCCCATCTCTCCCTTTCAAGCCATTCGTCTGCGGAGCGGCTGTCGCCAGGTTATTTCGCCGTTGGCCACGGCGACCGCCGCCACGACGATCCACCACACGGCGGCCCCGACGAGGATAGATGCCAAAAGGGTCACCCCTGTTAACGTCAGCGGCGCCGTGATGATCAGGCTGGCGGTGAGACTGACGTGCATGAGCACCGCCACGAACACGCTCTCGGTATGATCGTAGACCCACACCATGAGCACCCGATAGGCCGGCAGCCAGGAGAAGAGGCGCACAAGGAGGATGGCAAACGGGAGCACCCCTGAGAAACTGTCAGCCTCCCAGAACATTGGGAAATGCCAGGCGCCCCACAGGATGCCCACCACGAGCCCGGTCGTCACGACGCCGTACCGCTGTCTCATTCGGGGGATGGCGAACCCCGTCCAGCCTAACTCCTCAAAAAGGCCGACCATCAGCCCCGCGGCAATGCCGGAGAGCAGAGGCGCAGCAAGGTCGTCCGTGGTGAATATGGCGGGAAGGAACTCACGGGAGAACAACGAGAGCGCAAGAGGCGCCGCCGTCGCCAAGAGCGGGGCAGTCAGGAGCGCCACCGCGTACCACCGCACACCCACCCGCCACCGGAGCAACCGGGCGAGAAACTCGCGCAGGCCTGCCCTGCCAGAGACCAGGACCGTCAGTAGGATGCCTGCTACAGCGGGGCCGGCCAGATACGCCATGAGCGCAAACAGGGGTATCGACTCGAACGTTTCGGCTGTTATCGGGAGTCCACCGGGACCGAGTATGATAAGAACGCCACCCCCAGAGATGGCGAACACCAGTGCGAAGTAGCTCAGCACCGGGCGCCGCTTGATAAAAGCCTGGATGGTTGCCATGATCTCCTCCTTTCGACGAGATCCGCAAATGCCGCGTCGTCCGCCTAGCTGCTCATCAACCGGGCGTGAGCTGGGGCGAGCCGACGCCGGCGGGCGGCTTCCCTGGCCGTGAAAGATGCCCGCCGTTGGCCACGGCGACCGCGGCCACGACGAGCCACAGCACGGCGGTCAATACGAGATACCAGGTTGAGAGGGCCGCCCCTGATGCTGCCAGCGGCATGAAAATCATCGTCACACTGGCGGTGAGACTCGCATGCATGAGCATCGCCACGAGCAGGCTCTCCGTTCGGTCGTAGACCCACACCATGAGCACCCTAAAGGTCGGCAGTACCGCTACATAGAAGACCAGCGCGGGCGCGAAACGGGACAGAGAAAACGCGCCGGAGGCATCGCCGCTAGCCCAATAGGTCAGCAGGAAGTGCCACGCCCCCCACAGGAAGCCCACGATGAGCGCTGTGACCAGGATGCTGTACCGCCGCCTCAGCTCGGGCACGGCGAAGCCGGTCCAGCCCGGCTCCTCTAAGCCCCCCAGAATCCCCACCACGAGACCCAACAGCAGAAGGGACACTTTGTCGTTCGTGGCGAAGATGCCGGGAAGGAAGACCGGGGAGATGAGCGAAAGCGCAAAGAGTGTCGCCGCCGCCAAGAGTGGGGCAGTCAGGAGCGCCACTGCGTACCAGCGCGCGCCCACCCGCCACCGGAGCAAGCGCGAGAGAAACTCGCGCAGACCCGCCCTGCCATAGATAAGGCTGGTCAATAGGATGCCTGACAACAGGGGGCCGGCCTGATTCACCATGAGGGCCAGGTAAAACTCGCCCTGCTCCGTGCTGATCGGGAATCCGACAGGAGCGAGGGCGATGAGGATGCCACCCCACGAGATAGCGAACGTGAGGGCGAAGTAGCTCAGCACCGGGCGCCGCTTGATAAAAGCCTGGATGGTTGTCATCAGGTCCTCCTTGCTGACGAGATCGAGTCAGCGACTTGCCAAACCCATCGTTGTGGCATAAGCGGCGTTCAGGCTCATTTTAACCTATCGCTGAAGTCGCCCGCTCGATGCCATGGTTGGCTAATTTGTCACTTTGCTGTTGTAGATCACGGGCATCTTCCCCTTCCACCTGTTCCACGTATCGTCGTCGGTGATCAGATCAGCCATAAAATGGCCCACATTGATTCTGCTGGTCTGTCCTGCGTTAAAGAGCGCGCTGCGAATCGGCGAAGCGTATACCTCGTACCCGGTAACCTGACTTTCATCGGTCAAACTGTCCGGGCGAACTGCTACCCATTCGATGGTTCCATCATTTTGGCCTATCTGCGCACGAAGGTAATCGGCAGCTCGCTCGTTGTCTACGTGAGGTGGCAGTACTAAACGAATCAACCCGATCACACACTTCTGGGCAAATGAAATTCTTTCCGGAATATCACGGTTGCTGTTGCCGGCCGTGTTCATCAACACAAATCGGACGGGCTTGTCAGGCTGGTTGGCCTTGATGGCATTGCTCAATCGGCGAGTGGTTTCGCTCACGAGCCGGCGCGGGTGGCCGTAAATGCCCTTGAAATTCAAATTGTGTCCCAGACAGGACGCCACCGCAGCACACCCCTGGACTTGCTGGGCCAGCTCGGCGTCAGTGAGATCGAGAACAGCGGCCTGGATGACGGATAAGTTCTCGTGGCTCCTGATCTCTTCTGGTAGCTTTGCGAGTGAGCGGACAATGACCTTGACCTTCAGGCCGCGATCCAGTAACTGCTTCACAAGCAAGCGACCTGTCGCCCCGCTTGCGCCAACGACAAGAACTGATGAATTGGCAGTTGCGCTTGGCGCAGAGCCAACTAAAAACTCTGTCATAGTTTCCCTCCTCAAAGTGATCTTGCGCAGCGTCCTTACATTCCTTTGCTTCTTTATCTCTCCAACCATGTCAACAATACGAATACGCCAAAAAATGACAGCCAAGCGAAACGATGTCCCCACCCGACGGCGCTTGCGCCGTGGACGCTGAGGCTCCACAGAAAGAATCGGGGGTCAGGTTTGGTCATGATGTTCCACAGTGATGACCACTTTTCCGCGGGCGTGGCCTGCGCCAAGATAGCGGAGCGCTTCGGGCGCATCATGTAGCGAGTAGCGTTTGTCAATTACCGGTACGACCTTACCCGCTTCCACCAGCTCTTTGAGGACAACCAAATCTTGCTGGTTCGCGTGCGCCGTGAAGCCGCCCAATTTCTTGCCCCCCTTTTCCGACTGCCAGCTTCCCAGGAGCATCGCCTGGAAGATTTGCGCCGGAGTTCCCCCCACCATGACGTAAATACCCTGGGGGGTCAAGGCGCGCTTGTACGCAGAAAGGGGATGATATCCGTTCACGGCAAGAATCAGGTCATAGGTCTGCCCATTGTGGGTGAAATCTTCTTTGGTGTAGTCAATGACCCGGTCTGCCCCAAGCTTGCGCGCCAGGTCCAAGTTCCGTGTGCTGCACACAGCCGTGACCTCAGCCCCAAACGACTTGGCAAGCTGCACGGCAAAGGCGCCCACCCCGCCCGAGGCCCCGTTGATCAGCACCTTTTGCCCGGCTTGAATCTTTCCTTGATCGCGCAGACCTTGCAGGGCAGTGATGGCTGCCATGGGTATAGCCGCCGCTTCCTCGA
The DNA here is from genome assembly GCA_023384495.1 of Caldilineaceae bacterium. Classification (GTDB taxonomy): domain Bacteria; phylum Chloroflexota; class Anaerolineae; order Caldilineales; family Caldilineaceae; genus CFX5. Next base: position 11,225 of record JAHDWG010000054.1, on the reverse strand, counting down.
ACGACAGATTGGATGGTTTCAACGCCAATACCCTTTCAGGAACAGCTACATACTCGGCAAAACCGCCATGATCACAGGCGGAGATATCCCCGAATACTTCATCCCCCGGCTTAAACTGCTTGGTGTTCCTGCCAACCGCTTCAATCCGCCCGGCGATGTCCACACCGGGTATCGGTTTTTTGGGTTTCAGCAGACCCCCGCCCATGAGGCGAACCAGGAAAATGTCAGCGGTCAGGAGATGCCAGTCATACATATTGACGGACGCGGCATAAATCTTCACCAGTACTTCATCCCCCTTAGGCGTAGGTTTTGGCGCCTCTTGAAACTGAAGTACATCCGGGGGCCCATATTTTGTACAGATAATCGCTTTCATAACGCCGAGCTCCGATCACAGTTGTTTTATAGACTCAGAAACCATAGCCGATGGATTGAATCCTTATGCCCGAGCATGATCACCACATTGCCTTTTTTGTGCCCGGCGTCAACATAGCGGTGCGCCTCGACGATTTCTTCCAGCGGATAGACCCGGTCAATCACCGGTTTGAGCTTGCCCGCTTCGAGCAGTTCTTTGAGGCTGAGCAAGTCCTGAAGCATGGTTGTGTTCCGTGTTGCATGAGAAGCTCTGTGGACGTTCAGATAAATGCCGTTTGGCTTGAGGACCTTGCGGGCCTGATGCGGTGGAATTTTGGCAACCGCATCAAAGACGATGTCGTAGCTTTTTTCCTGCTGGGTGAAATCCTCGCGAGTGTAATCCACCACTTGGCTCGCTCCTAGCGATTGCACCAGTTCCACGTTGGCAGCGCTGCATACGCCGGTCACTTGTGCACCGAAAAGAGTGCGCGCAAGCTGGACAGCGTTTGTCCCAACCGCGCCGGAAGCGCCATAGATCAAGATTTCTTGCCCCGGCTGAAGGTTGGCGCGCCGCAGGCAGCGCAAGGCAGTGATCCCGCCCCCCACCGATGCAGCGGCTTCGCCAAAACTAAGATTGGCTGGTTTGGTGGCCAGTACGCCATTTTCAGAAAAGCACTTATATTCAGCATAACCGCCGAAATTTGCTTCAAAGGTGGAGGCAAAAACCGGGTCGCCGGGCTGGAAGCGGGTCACATTTTTGCCAACGGCTTCGACTTCCCCGGCCAGTTCCATGCCCAGGATGGGCCTGCGGGGTCCAAAAATGCCCAGATATAGACGCGCAAAGAGCCATTGCCCTGGCGGGACCGTGAAACTGCGCATCCGGCAATCACCGATGGTGACGGTGGTGGCGTGGACTTTGACCAGCACTTCGTGATCGCTCGGGTCGGGTTTGGGAATCTCGTGCAGTTGCAAAACTTCTGGCGGTCCGTATCGGGTGTAAACAATGGCTTTCATCTCAATCCTCCAAATTACAGCTGCCTGGCAGGTTTGGGAACAATGGTAGATGGGTTGGAGCGTTTCACGAGCAGTACGGTACGAGCCGCACGAGCGGAATGGCGCGACTGGTGCGCCTGAGATACCGGGCATAATCGGGCGAGCGATCCAGGATGCGCGGCCAGAAGGCAGTTACCTCGTCAGCCGACAACTCCTCGGCGCGTACTTGCAAGCGGCGGTCCATCACCTGGATTTGCGCGGTTGGTGTGGCTTTCAGGTTGTAGAACCAGCCGGGGTGTGAGGATAGACCACTATTGGCCGCCACCACTACGATCTGCGGACCGTCCCAGAAGAATTGAAGGAGGACCGTCCGCTCCTGGCCGGAGCGCCGCCCACGCGTCGTCAGGATCAGGACATCTTTCCCGTACAATCGTGCAATGCGACCACCGGTCAGCCGGTAGAGCGCAACGAAAAAACGCCCCAATCGCCTGTCAAGCGTCTGTTCGAGGAAACGCGCGATGCGCTCCCGGCGCGAAAGGGCGTGCAAGCCCGAGGACGGGGATTTGATAGTAGATGTGTTCATAACATGATTTGCCCCTGCAATTTCACATGTGTGCACTGTTCTTGAGCCATTGATACGCTACCTGTGCCAAACGCCAGCCTACCGGTAGCGTGACCTTCGTGTGCGGCCAATCCACCGCTGTACTGTCGCAACGTACTCCTGGTACTCCGTGCCAAATTTGGCGCTCAGATACCGCTCTTCCGGCGCTATCAGCACGTACTGGCAAGCCACCAGACTGGGGAGGAGCAGGACCAATACCCAGGGCAGGTTTACGGCCAATGCAACGCCGACCAAGAAACAAACCACTCCCAGGTAGAGGGGATTCCTCGAAACAGAGAACACACCCGTGGTCACCAGCTTGCTGGTCGGATGACCAGGATCGGTAGGCTGGCCGAGGCGGGCGAACTCGCGCCGGGCCAGGACGATCGAGGCCACCCCCACCGCGCTAAGCCCAGCGCCCCCCAGGATGAGGGCCGGGCCGAGCAATCCGCGGGGTAGTGAGACTGGAACGACCCATTGCAGGATGAGGGCAACCAGAAAGGGGACCCCAAAGACGATATCAGCTGTCCGAAAATAGCTGTGGTGTGCGCTTTCGCTGGGCATCGTAGGCATCATTTCTCACCTTGCATTCCACGCACGCTGCGTGACCGAGCCACCGAACATCAGGGCAAAAGATGGTCTCCTTTGGCTCCTTGTCTGCTGTTACAGGTTCTCCACCTGCGCCGCTGACTGGATCATTGTTCATGGCACTTTGGCGATCACGCTGGCCAGGACCTCCTCCCACGCATCCACGCCCTCATCGCTGATGCCGAAGCGCACCGCGACTGCGTTGTTCTGTGGCGAGACGTAGATCCGCTGCCCCAGGTGGCCGACCGCGATGAAATCGTAGCTACCGTCGGGTCTGAGCTTGCCCCACCACTGGTACTTGTAGTAGCCAATTCCACTTGCATTTGCCTCTCGCCAGTCGCTGAACCAGGTGTTGGCGCGCCAGGCGATGTCGCTATTGGGGTTCGGGTAGGGCGAGGTCGATTCTTTGACCCACTGCTCGGAGATGATCTGCTTGCCGTTCCAGTTGCCGTTATTGAGGAAGAGGCGACCGAACTTGGCGAAGTCGATGGCGCGGCCATTGAGACAGCACAACGTCGCCTCAAAGCCCGATGCTTCGCTGTCCAGGCTCCACGACGCCGGATACTCCATGCCCAACGGCTCCCAGATCTTCTCCCGCAAGTACTGGGCAACCGGCATGTGCGTGGTCCGCTCCAGGATGATGCCCAGCAAGGTCGGGTTGTAGTTGTTATAGTTGAACTCGGCGCCGGGCCCATTGTCGTCGGGCGCCACCGCCAGCGCTTGGCTCCGCAGGTTGGGATAGTTGTACGACAGGCCGTCGTCACTGAAGGGTGAAAGCTCTGCCAGCCCCGTGATCTCATCATCCGACACGTAGCGGATGCCCGAAGCCATCAGGAGCAGGTGGCGGATCGTCACTCCGTCAAGCCCTCTGCCCCTCAGTTCGGGAAGATAGTAGATGACCGGGTCGTCCACGCTCCCGATCCGGCCTTCGTCAATAGCGATCCCGACCAGCGCCGAGGTAACCGATTTTGCCATCGAGAACGAGGTGACAATCGAGTCGCGGTTGTAGCCGCTGAAATACCCTTCGTAGAGGATCGCATCATCCTTGATGACGATAAAGGAGGTGGTTTGGGTGGACTTGAGGAGTTCCTCCAAGTTGGCCTGCTTGACCTGGCCACCTTGCTTGTACTCGACCGTCATGGTCTGGAACAGCTCGGGGCGCAGGCTCTGCTCAAAGTGGAAAGCGGGGGCGGTGCTATAGACCGCACGCTCCGGGAACTTCTGGTAGTCCCACACGTCCGACGGGCCCCAGACAATGTCCCGAGCCAGGAAGAGCGCCCGGTCGGGGGCGGAGAGCGTCCAGGTCACGCCGGCAACGAGCAGCAAGACGAGCGTTGAGTCGATGACGAAGCCCACCCACCGGGCCGAGGCGAAGAACCTGGCGACCACCCAGGCCAGCGCGCCGGTGATCACCAGCAGCACCAGGGCTACGACCAGCGGAGGGGGATCCGCATCCGCGGCCGGTCCAGCGCCGAGCAGCACCATGCCAAGCAGGATCCAGCCCACGCCGAGGGCCGTGAGCAGGACCATTGCCATGAGCAAGGCCCAACTGACGCCCGCCAATAGCACGCGCAGAGCATCCCCAAGCCTTAGCGGAGACTGCGCGGCGGTTGGGGGTAAGGGTAGCGTTACAGTTTTCATCGTTCACCTCCTTGAATCAGGTTTTGTCAATCAAGCGCTGCACTGCATGAGAAAAAACATAGCTGAAGTCAAGGTTTTTTGAATGAACCAGGCGCCAATAGAAAAACCCCAGCAGGGGTCCCTGCTAGGGTCCTTTGGCCGTATCCCCAGGCAATCCTTCATTACGGGAAGCTGCAAGCCCGCCGGTTGTCGTACGCTAGCAGGTGGACAACATCACCAGGGCTGTTGCCCTCAGCGTACCACAATGATCCCGCCGCAACACCGGCGATCTGGCCGGAGGTGAACCCGGCCAGATGGCTAGATGTGCGCCGCCTCTGCATCGTAGATGCAGAGCGACCCTTGCGCTTTTGCTATAGGGAAGAAACCGCACGATCAGGCCAGAAACGAACTGTTACCCGCGCGTTCGCCACCGTGGAGATAGGCCAGCGCCCAGTGAGTACGAGCACTCATCGTCGAGGGCGGTCTTCGTTCGTCTACCGGCGTTAAGGGCAAGCCTTGGACGATGCGCGCCATCTCCTCCTCACTGAAAGCGCGCATGGTCATGGTGCGCACGTTGCCCGCCATGCCGTAGGCGCCCAGGAGAAAACGGGTAGCCGTTTCGTCATCCGGCGCCTCGAAGACGACCACCGCGTCATACGGGCCGAGGGTCCACCAAACGCCGATGTAGCGGCCCCCGGCAGCCTGGGCGGCCCGGGCGGCGGCCCTTGCGCGGTTGACGGTCTCCTTGGCGTTCTGAACGCCTTGTTCGGTGATATTGAGCAGACTGATATAGGCTGACATGGGTTGCCCCTTGTATCAAAAAGTGAATCAAAAAGTGTCCGTGTCTTCCCTGATTACAACAGCCGTGGCGGTGTACGCCGATGGGCCTTTTGTCCTGGGTCACGGCGCAGGCAATTCGTACCAAAAGTTCTGATTGTACCCCTGTTCGTCAACCTCCGCCACCGCTTCGCCTGCGGTGGGGGTGCTGTTCTCACAGCGCCAGGCGTAGATCGTCGCTCGACCGGTCACATAGGCCGGGATCACCTCGGCGCCTGGGTTCTCCTGGCAGAACTGGGCCATCTCTGCGGTCGGCTCCTGGCTCACGTCTGCTTTTTCCATACAGGGGATGTTGGCGCCGACGACGCAGGCGTAGACCCGGCTGTCCATACAGCGCCAGAAGGCCCGCCCTTCGGCAAAGAGATCTGCCGGTGCATCGGGTGTCTCCATTGCCGTGCGGAGCCCCTGGACGATGGAGACGGAGACCGCTGGGCCAGTGTATCGTTCATCGGGCGTATCGCTCGTGCCCACCGCCGCGCAGTAGGCAAAGGGGTCATTATAGGTCATGCCGGAGGTGGCGGCTGGCTCCTCGTGCGTCGCCTCTGCTGGCGCTGTTGCGGCAGGGGCAATGGTCTCGGCTTGGGGCGAAGCCCCCGGAGTTACTGGCACAATCCCGGTACAGGCGGCGACAAGGACGCTGATGATCCCGACCCCTAACCAGGTTGTCAATCGCATGATAGAACTCTCCTTGTTACGATCTCGCGGGTGCTATACCTTCACGTTGTCGGGCACGTTGTCCGGAACATGCTGCTCCATGGCTGCACGCACACTCGCTTGCTCAAGAACTGAAATGGCCTCAGCTTTGCCCGCAGAGAACTCTTGCCCCTGGACCTGCGCCGGCGGCGAGACCTACAAACGCCGCGCCGCCCGCCTGGCTGCTGGTCAACTGGGCGTGAGTTGGGGCGAGCCGATACTGGCAGGCGTTTGCCCTTGGCGCGAAAGATGCCCGCGATTGGCCACAGCCACTGCGGCCACGACAACCCACAGCACAGCGGCCAATACAAAGTCATAAATGAAGAGGGGCGCCCCCATGTTCCCCACAGGCGTCAGGATCCGGATGCTGGCGGTGAGACTCACGTGCATGAGCATCGCCACGAGCAGGCTCTCGGTACGGTCATAGACCCACACCATGAGCACCCTGAATGGCAGCAGGGACCCGACAAGAACGTTGAAGAAGATCAGGGGCAGGAAGACGGCTAGGGAGAGTGTCCCCCTGACGGTTTCGGCTGCCGCGACATTGCCCAGGTAGTGCCACCCTCCCCACAAGACGCCCGCGATGATCCCGGTAGCAAATACGCTGTAGCGTCGCCTCAGCGCCGGCACTGCAAACCCCGTCCAGCCGATCTCCTCAAAGAACCCCGCCACCAGCGCCACGGCGAGATTGAACAGCAGAAAGCCAATCTTGTCGTCCGCCCTGGCCAGGCCGGGCAGATAGACCGGAGAGGTGCGCGCAAGCGCCAGGCTAACTGCCGCCACCGCAACCGGGGCGGTCAGGAGCGCGACCAGATACCAGAGAACGCTCACGCGCCACCGGAACAACCGGGAGAGCAATTCACGAAAGCCCGCCTTGCCATAGACAAGGCCCGTCAAGAGGAGCCCTCCAACGACGGGGCCGGCCACCATCGACAGAATCGCGGCTGGCGGAATGTCGACCACCGCCATCGCGGTCGTAGGACCGACCGCCAGCAGGAAGCCGCCCCATGAGATAACAAACACGACCACGTAGAAGAGCAGCACCGGGCGCCGCTTGATGAAGCCGTTGATAGTCGTCATGATCTCCTCCTGTCTGACGAGATCTGCGAACGCCGCGCCGGCTGCCTAGCATTGTAGGACAAGATGCCATCTTGTCCTACGACCTGCCGAGCCGCGGTATATCCCTACTCCACCGACCGAGCAAAGAACGCCTTGCCCAGGGCATTCACCCCGAGTAGAATGAGCGCAATGGGAAAGATCGGCAGGTTCACACCAAAGACGCTGGCGGTCCCGGCGATCAAGGCCAACGCCCCCAGAAACAGCGTTCCCGAACGCATGGGGATGTTGTTGAGGTAGCGGGCCAGGTTGAGACCCAGCATGATCAAGCCGACGCCGATGAGCCAGGTCCCTTCCGGCACCAGCGAATTGGGCACCAGGCCGATGCCACCGAGCATGATGAGAAAGAGCGCCCAGCTGATCGCTTCGAGACGCTGGTTAAGCGCCTGTTTTTCACTTCCCTCGTCCGTGGATGTTGGCAAATTTTGAGCTGTCATAGCAATCTCCCTTTATGGCCGACATGTACACAGTTACCACAGCCCGGGCAGCAGTCGATAGCGCACGCGCTGCGCATAAGTGGCATACCCGGCGAGTTCCTCGTGCAGGGTGCGATCCTCCAGCGCCGTGCGGACCACCATGAGCAACACGGCCAAACCACCCGGCAGCAGCGCCCAGAGCGAACCGAGCAGCAACGGAGCGCTCAGCGTCTGCAGAATGGCGCCAACATAGCCCGGATGGCGTACAAAGCGATAAGGCCCGCTGGTGCATACTGTGTGCCCCCGTTCCGTCTGAATCCGCACGATGGCGGCGAAGTAGGCATTGGTGATCATCGCCCAACTAAAGAGGGCAAAGCCCAGGCCAAAAACCATAACGCCAGCACTATGGTAGGCAATCGGCAACAGACCCGTCCACCCAAAGCGCTGGTCGAGCCCGGCGACCACAAGCAGCATGACAAAATAGGTGACCGCCCAGGCGCCGCCTACCCATTTGTCCCATCCCTTCATTCCTTGGGCGCTGGCGCGTTCGGCCACCGTTTCGGGGCTGTGCCGCAGCAGGAGGACGGCATTGGCAGTGGCGCCGGTGAGATTCAGGCCGATGAAGACCCAGGCCCAGACCCAATCGAGACGGCCCGCTGCCAGAAAGAGCATCGCTGCTTGCAGAAGAAAGATAGCGCCCACCTGGGAAAACCGCTTGCGGATCCCCGCTCGCAGCGCGGGCGTCAACCGCGTATCTTCGTGGGGTACGTTGATGGTCATGGCAACCCTCTCTTGCTCACCACCGGTGAAGCGCGCTATGAATTCGCAAGCTGCCGGTCGTAGCGCGCATTCACCAGCGCGCAGCCGCCAAAATCAGGCCGGTTGCTGACGCACATTTTCGCCGGGTCGCCCTTGCTAAAGGTGGCGCAGCACCAACATTGCAGGCCGGCAAAGGTGTACCACTTCCCGCGCGCCCCCTGGCGAATCTCAGCGTAGAGTTGCAGAGCTGTCTCTTTGGGAATGGCATTGGCTGGCTCACTCCTGCTCATGGCGAAGTTCCTTCTTACATGGCAAGTCGATGCATTCCCGTCACCTCGGCCCGCTGCTTGATCCCAAGCAACATCTTGCGCATCATGACGAAGTCGCCAAAATCGAAGAGCAAGCCAAACAGCAA
>JAHDWG010000054.1:0-2826 GCA_023384495.1 Caldilineaceae bacterium | reverse complement strand
GAGCGGTTCCAGCGCAATGGCCGCACTGATGTCGCCGCCCATGCCCACGCGCTCGCCGCGGATTAGCAGCACGAGCATCCGTCCCGGGTTGAGGAACTCAACCCGGAATCCGCCGGTCGGGCCGGTGAGCAGCGTATCACCCACGCGGAGATGCTGGAGTTCCGGGATGATCCGGCCCACATGAACGCCATCATTGTCGATGAAATCGTAGCTGTACCAGCCGGCGCGGCGATAGCCCATCTGCACCAGCCACGGCCAGACGGCGCTGGCAGGCGCATGGATGGTGACCGCTCGTGTGGCGACAAGGGTAGCGTCGGGCACAAGCTCATCGCCGGGCATGGGTCGCTGCGCTTCCTCCGCCGTCGCCCCCCAACGTAAGTGCCAGGGACGAACGACTCGCACATAGACGAGCAACGCAGCCGCAATGCTGGCGAACAGCCCGATTGTCGCGCGGTTCATAGTTGCACGTTTCATAGACCCGTCTCCTTTCCCTCATTGCTGGTGGTGACCTGGGCCTGGAAGGCAGTCGGCGAGCACAGGCCAGGTCAGACAGCAGGCCGCATTTCGGTCCGGTAGAACCAATCTACCAGGAACAGAATGCCGATCAAGAACGCCGGGCCAGCAATCACAAGATAGACGCCCCACGCAAACTGCCCCCAGGCAGTAATCATGTACAACGCGCCAAGCGCAACAAACAGAACGCTGCCGACCCGCTCCCAGCGCCAGCCAATGGCCAGGGCGATGAGAATGAGATAGACAGGGACGAGGTGGATCAACAGCGCCAGGATCGTCTCCCAGAAGCTATACCCCACCCCAAAGACATCAAGCGCAAACAGGCTGACAAAGAGCGCAAACAGGATGCCCAGCGCCCTGGGCGCCCAAAATAGGATTCGTTTCAGCGTCATGGTGCTCCCCCTTATCCCCGTAGGCGGCTGCTCCCGCGGCTATTGGTATTGTCATCGTGTGAAAGAGCAATGCCGCCAGCAGGATGAACGAACTTGATCGCGAAGAGAATCATCCAGGTCAGGCGCGATCCATAGCGGGCTGACCAGCCAGCCAAAGAAGATGTTCAGCGCCCGGCTCAGGTAAGGATATTCGATGTTTGAGCACGCGCAGCGCCCGCAAAGTCACCCATTTGCTCGGCTTGCCCTTCTCTTCGACATCCACCCACGTTTTGCCGTTGTAGCTGTATTCCAGCTTCCAACGCCCTGCTTGATCCCGTTTGTTCAGGACAAGCTCCAGGGCCGCGTTGAGCCGAGGGTCATCGCCATGGCCCAGGCTGGTCAGCACTTCCAGGTTCTGCAACACGTCCGTCACATAGCCGATGGGATAGCCAAATTTGAACCAACTTTGACTCGGCTTCGTGGCATAGCCCATTGGGTAGTCAGCGCGGGCGGGGTCCTGGCTGAAAAGAAACTCCACCCCTTGTTTGATTGCGGCCTCGATTGCGGGCGTGCGGCTTGAGACGGGAACTCTGCTCAGCGCCAGCAGCGCCTTGATTGCACCCCAGGCGCAGGGCAGATGGTTGTTGGCGCTACAAGCAAAACCGGGGGCGCTGTTGCCAGAGCGATAATAGCGCACCGCGGCCTCTTGCTGCCCGGCTGGGGCGATCCCTTCACCCGTGATGCTGCGCGCCAACCAATCCAATGCCCGATCGAGCCGTTCATCGCCCAGCCAGCCCAGTTCGATCAACGCCGCGATCAGGTTGCCCTGGAGGCAATGGATCGTGCCGCCGGGCTTGCCATCCATGGACAAACCGCCGTATTTGGACTGTGCGTGAGTAAGCACATACTCGCCACCCTGGCGCACGCGCGAGTCGCTGCCATCAGCGCCCAATTGAGCCAGAAAGATCATCGACCACATGGCGCCCGTGTACTTTGGATAGTAGCCAGGGCTGATTTCATCTCCCCAGCGCCCATCGGGTTGCTGGTTGCGGAGAATCACCGGGATAGGGCCAGTCGTCATGACCGCCTGCCGGGCGGCAACCACCTCTGCGTCATCAGCCGGACAACCGAGCAGGTCTGTGAGCGCAAAGTAGCGCACGCCAGGGTTGACCGGGTCGGGCTCCAGCAGCCAGGCCAGTGATTTACTCGTTTTGTCGCTCATCGCGCCATCCTTTCCCTGTCGAGCCGAAGCCTACCAGACCCCAGGCAGCAAGCGGTAGCGCACCCGCCCGGCATAGTCCGCATAGCCGGCGAGTTCGGTCCGCAAGCTGCGATCCTCCAGCACCGTCCGCACCGCCAGCGCCAGCGCTGAGATGACGCCTGGGATCAGCGCCCAGACCGAACCGAGCAGGAGCGGCGTCGCCAGCTCAAAGAGGATCGCACCGGTGTAGCCGGGGTGGCGCACAAAGCGATAGGGGCCGCCGGTGGCGACGGTATGGCCGCGCTCGGTTTGGATACGGTTCGCCAGCGCAAAATAGGCGTTGGCGACCATGGCCCAGGTCACCAGCGCATAGCCCAGCGCGGCAACCACCAGCGCGCCAAGTTGCACAATGAGCGGCAGCGTCGGCGTCCAACCAAAGCGAAAATCCAGGCCGGCGACAATCAGTTTGACCAGGGTCATCACACCATAAAGGCCGAGGATCACGTTGTCCCAGCGTTTCTCGCTGAAGCGATGGGTCACCCGCTCGGCGAGCAGGGCAGGGCTGCTGGGCATTAGCAGCACGGCATTGGCCGCCACCCACACCACGTAGAGTCCCACCAACGCCCAGCCCATGGCCCAATCGAGGCGTCCGGCAGGAATAAAGAGCAGTGCGGCCACCATGACGCAACCGAAGATTTCGCGCAACAACCAGCGGCGTGCGCCCCGCTTTGCCGCAGAGGC
>JAHDWG010000634.1 GCA_023384495.1 Caldilineaceae bacterium | reverse complement strand
GGCTTTATGAATGACAAAAAGGGATACGCAGTTCAGCGCGCTCGGTCAGACATCCAGCGCCAGCAGCCGCTCGACCCAACGTTTGCGCCAGAGCAGCCACAGGCCCGGCGCCCAAACCGCCAGCGCAACCAGAATATCGCGCCAAACAGGGCCGAAGGGGGGTAAAAAGCCCAAATAGGTAGCAACTGCGGGCGTGTACAAGGCCGTAACGAGCAGCACCATCAAGCCGACCGCCAGCAACGCCGGCCGCCGGTCGGGGCTGACGGGGCGCCAGCTTGCCAACAGCGCCACCGGCGGCTCCATAAAGAGGAGCAGGATCAGGGCGCCGAGCGAGAGAAAAACCGAGAGCGCGGTCTGCGCCGCGATGCGTGTGGCCGTCAGCCCAAATTGTTGATCCACCCCGTAATCCAAGCCAGTGTAGCGTTCAAAGCGCGTAATCAAACCAGGTGGGACAAACGCCTCACCCAATGCCTGGCCGGTGCGATAATAGACATACGTATAGAGCGCCACGCCGATCAACATGCTCCACAGCGCAACGGGCAACACAAAACGCACCATAGCCGGCAGCAACGGCTCGGTTTTTGCCTGTGGCCGAGCCCACAGCGTTAAAAAGAAAGCGGGCAGACCGACCGTGATGGCGGTGACCCCCGCCTGGGCCGGCTCAAAGGGAAAGTCTAGCCCCACCATGAGCACGCCGATGATGACAAAGGCGTAGGTCAAGGCGCGGGTGATCAACAGCAGGGTGGCGTTGGTGAGCCCGTTGCTGATCCGCTTGCCCTCGCTCAGGGCGGGCGCCAGCGCGGCGTACGAGTCGTCGAGCAGCACCATATCGGCTACGTTGCGGGTGGCGCTGCTACCGCTCTGGATGGCGATCCCAAGTTTGGCCCGCTTGAGGGCAAGGATGTCGTTGACGCCGTCGCCGATCATCGCTACGTAATGGCCGCGCCGGATCAGCGCCGCCACCAACTGCGCCTTCTGTTCGGGGGCGACGCGCCCGAAAACCGTGGCTTCCTCGGCGGCCTGCTCGAATTCCGCCATGCTCATGGCCGCCAGCTCGGCGCCCGTCACCAGCTTGGGATCGACCAGCCCGGTCTGTTTGACCAGCGCCGCTACCGTGCGCGGGTTGTCGCCCGAAATGATCTTGAGGTGGACGCCAAGCTCGCTAAACTCGGCCAGAACTTCGCGGGCGTAGGGGCGCAGTTCATCGCGTAGGCTGACCAGACCCAACGGTTGGAGTGCCGGCAACGCCGGGTCGCCGGCAGCGTCGTGCAAGGTCGTCACCTCGGGGTTGTAGGCAAAGAGCAGTACGCGCAGCCCCTGGTCAGACCAGGCCTGTATCTGGCGGTCCAGGTCGGCCCCATCGCCTGCCGCCAGATGAGGCTGCAACATTTCCGGCGCCCCCATCACAAAGAGGCCGCGTCCTGCGCTGTCGTCGAAGGCCAGTGCGCTCCACCGTCGCGCCGAGGCGAAGCGTACTTCATCCACCGGCTGCCGCTGGCGGCCCACGATCCTCTCTCTGAGCGCAGTCGTCGTCGCGTTGGCGGTCGAGGCGCTGTGCGCAAAATCGCCTAAGTGCTGCCTCAGTTCGCCTTCGGAAATCTGCCCCAGCGGTTGCAGTGCATGTAACTCAAGCGCGTTGGTTGTCAAGGTGCCGGTCTTGTCCATGCAAAGCACATCGACATAGCGCAACGATTCGACGGCGTTGGTCTGCTGCACCACCGCGCCCGCACCGGCAATCCGAACCGCTCCCAGCGTATAGGCGAGGTTGATGGTCAGAAAGAGGCCGTATGGGATCAGACCGATCAATACCGCCGACGCTTCCACATTTTGTACAAAATTCAGGTGACGGATAAAACCGGAAATATAGAAGACGAGCGCCATAAAGACAGTCAGCACCATGAGCAGGCGGATGGTCAGGGCAACCTGTTGCTGGAGTGGCGTCGAAACAGGAGTAAAGGCGCGGGCGGCGGCAGTCAGTTGATTGGCAAAGCTCTCGGCCCCCACCGCCTCGGCGCGATAGATGAGATCGCCGTTGACACAGAAGCTCCCCGACAGGATCGAGTCGCCCTGTTTTTTGCGCACTAAATCGCTCTCGCCGGTCAGCAGCGACTCATCCAGCTCTGCCCCATTGTCGCTTACCACGACGCCATCGGCCTGCACCTGGTCACCGGTGCGCAGATGAACCGTGTCGCCTGGCGCCAGTTGCGCGGGGTCGATGGTCTGCTCGATCCCGTCGCGGATCACCCGCACTTCGGGCCGGACGAGTAGAGAGATTTTGTCGAGTTGGCGCTTGGCGCGGATTTCATGAAAGGCATTGACAATCGTCCCGGCGAGACCGGCGCTGACCGTGATAAAGGCGTCATTGTAGCGGCCAAAGACCATCAGGATTACGCCCACCGAAAAGAGGATAATGTTGAAGAAGCTGAACAGATTGGTGTGCAGGATCTGCCAGTAGGAGCGCCCTGTCTCTGTTGGCCCGCTGGTGAGTGATTTTTCTGGGGGAAGTTTGTCACGCACTGTCATAGATGTCTGCAACTCGAAGCCCCCCAAACTTGCTGCTCGGCTACACCGTTTTCACCGGTGAGGCCGGTTGTAGATGGTTGACAACCGGATGCATTTGCCGCACCAAATCATACCATTCAAGATAGCGCTGGATGGTATTTTGTTGGGTGTGAACCGCGATCTTGGCCAGGCTGGCCGCACCCATCGCAGCCCACTGAGGTCGGTTGCCGAGGAAGGTGGTGATTGCGTGCGCAACAGCCGGGCTGTCATTCGCTTTGAACAGATAGCCGTTTACGTGCGGTGTGACCAGTTCCGGCAGAGCGCGGGCATTGGCAGCAAGGACCGGTAACCCGCTCGCCATGGCTTCCAGGGTGGCAATGCTTTGC
>JAHDWG010000053.1 GCA_023384495.1 Caldilineaceae bacterium | reverse complement strand
GGCGCCATCCGCTCGCACGAGTCAGGCCGGGCTGAGGAATTGCCGGTTTCATAAGCAGAACATTTGTGGTACAATCAGCACAGGAAGCGTAGCATGGGCGCGTTTGACGCGGGCGGTAAGCGCACCTTTCATCTGTTTGCGCGGGCCTGGTCTGAATGGTTGTTGCAGCAGGAGGGGCTTGAGGTAGAGGCGGAGCTGTCTGGCGAGTTTCAGATCGTCACGCGTTCCACTGACACGCTTATGCGCGTCCGGGACGAAGCGGGCCAGATCTTCCTTGTGCTCACGGAGCTGCAGACACGTTACGACAGACAGATCCCGCAGCGGTTGGCGGCCTATGCTGCGCTTGCGCGTGAGAAGTATCGCCTACCCGTGTACGTCACGGTGCTCTATTTGTTGCCACCGCCGGCTGGCGTCGCCATTCAGCGCTTCTTTCGTAGCGAGTTTTACGGGCAGGTCGCACATCAGGATTTTGACGTAATCTGTCTCTGGGAGTTGAACGCAGTTGATGCGCTGGCGCTAGACAACCCGGCGCTGTTGCCGTTCATTCCACTGATGGAAGGCGGAAGCAATGTGAGCACGCTTCAACTTTGTGTGGAGCGACTTCGCAGCGAGGAAGACCCGGAGGAACTGGAACTGCTGTTGACCTTCTTTGCGACTCTGGTCATGGATCCTCGGTTGGTGACGCAGATTACGAGGTGGAATATGCAGATGATCAAGGAATCTCCCCTGTATCAGGAATTGGTAATGGATTTGGTCTCGCTGAGGGACGTGCAGAAGGGCGTGCAGAAGGGCGTGCAGAAGGTTATGAGGCGGCTCTCCAGGTCTTGCGGCGCTTTCTCGCCTTCCGCTTTCAGCTTGCTGAAACACACTTTGATGCGCAGCTCGCTCGGCTCGATCTGAACGCGCTCAAGCAATTGGGCAATGTAATGTTCGACGCTGCCTCGCTGGAGGAGTTTGAGGAGACATTGCAAGCGTGTGTTGCGCAGGCAGCCATAGAAGATTGATTGCCGGCTGAAATTTCTCTGGAATGTAGTAGAATGCAAGGATCAATACACACGCAACCAGGGTGAAGAGCGATGGCGCAAAATCCAATTCGTATTGGCTTTGTCGGCTGTGGACGGCAGGCCACCGCAGCCTGGTACCCGAACTTCGCCACCATCCCCGAGCTTGACCTGGCGGCCTGCTGCGACCTTCAGCCCGAACTGGCCGAACGCAATGCGCGCTTCTATGGCGCGCGCCGCTGGTACACGAGCCTGGAACAGATGCTCGCAGCCGAGACGCTCGACGCCGTGATGGTGGTCGGCCCGCCGCTTATGCACTATGAGTGTGGCAAACAAGTGCTCGAAGCCGGGCTGCACTTGATGATGGAGAAGCCCGCCGCGCTGCGCACCGAGCAGGCGCAGGAATTGGCCGAACTGGCCGCGGCCAAAGGGGTGATCACCCAGATCGGCCACAACATGCGCCACGCGCCCGGCGTGCAAAAGTTTCGCGAGCTGATGGCGATGCCTGCGTTTGGCAAGCTGCTCTACCTCGAGAGCCGCTATTTTATGCCAAGCCCCATGTGGCATGAGACGGCTGATGTGCGCACCGGCTGGAACTACATGATCTTTCAGGCCACCCATGCGGTGGACCTGGCGCGCGGTATTGCCGGCGAAATCGAGTCGGTCTATGCAAGGCTCTCGGTGGGCGAGGAAGGGCGCTTTGCCATTGCCTGCGCCGTTGCTTTTGCCAGCGGCGCAGCGGGGACGATCACCCTCACCGGCTGCACGCCCAATTGGACTTGCCAACTGGAGGCTGCCGGCGACGCCCGCGCCCATCTGCGGCTGGTCAACCTGCACACGCTCGAGTTCGAGCCGCACACCGCTGAGAGCGGCTATCGGCCTAGCCCCGGCATCCCTGGCAACTATTGGAAGCCCGCCACGCGCGACAACGCCGAAGTGCGCAGTGGCTATTGGGGGCAGATGCAAGCCTTTGCCCGGGCCGTGCAACGCGGCCAGCCCGATTCCCCAACCCTGCGCGACGCCCACCGGGCGATGGTCGTCTGCGACGCTATCCTCGACAGCATCGAGCAGCGGAGCCCAATTGATCTTCCCAAATCGTAGGTGAGGTACTGTCCACATGCGGAAACTTCGTGTAGCCGTGATCGGCATGGGGCCAATTGGCAACATCCATGCCACCATGTACAAAGAGGACGAACTGGCCGACTTTGTTGCCGTCTGCGACTGGGACAAGAGCCGCGCCGACGCCGGGGCGAACAAATTCGGGGTGCAGCCATTCTACGATGTGCAACAAATGCTCGAAAGCGTGCGGCCCGATGTGGTCAGTGTGGCGACCGGCGGCAAAGAGTATGGGAGCGAGCACTATCTGCCCACCATGCAGGCGCTGGAATTTGGCTGCCATGTGCTCGGTGAGAAGCCGATCTCCAACGAGGTGGAAGAGGCCGAAGAGATGGTGGCAAAGGCCGCGGCCCAAGGCGTCTGCTATGGCGTCAACCTGAACCACCGTTTTACCCCCGCGGCGCGATTGGCGCGCCGGTGGGTGGACGAAGGACGCATCGGCCACCAGCTCTTTTGCAACATGAGCATGTGGATCATGAACCCGCGCGAAAGCTCGCCCTGGTTTCACCTCAAGGCGCTCCACCCCCATACCATCGATGTCATGCGCTATTTTTGCGGCGACATCGAAGCGGTGCACTGTTTCGCCACCAAAGCGCCGGGTCGCCAGATCTGGTCTACCGCCACCTTCAACTTTCGCTTCAAGAGCGGCGCGGTGGGCACGCTCACCGGCAGCTATGACATCGAGCGCGGGCACCCCATGGAGCGCTGCGAGGTCGCCGGGGTCAAGGGGCGCTTTGTGATCGACGACATGTATCGCGAGGTCACCCTCTATCCCGCCGGCAACCCCGAAAAGACGGTCTACACCAACCCGCTCTTTGGCGGCTACCGCGATTTCAACGACACCTTTCGCAACCGGATCCACGTCTTTCTGGAGCAGATCTTGGCCGGCATCCCCTCCAGTGAAATCGAAGGGAAAGCCGCCGACGCCCTTGCCGCCCAAAAGGTGATCGCCGCCGCCATCGAGTCAGTGGAAACAGGAAACGTTGTCTCTGTAAAGTAGATTGCGACGATAAGCGATAGAGCATCGACTATCGTCCATCGTCCATCGTCCATCGTTGCTGCTCCATGCCCAAACTCGTCGCCGACCTCCACATTCATTCGCACTTTTCGCGCGCCACCAGCCGGGACCTCGACCTCGAGAACCTGAGTAAGTGGGCGCAGTTGAAGGGCGTCCACGTGGTGGGGACGGGCGACATTGCCCACCCCGGCTGGCTGGCCGAGATGAAGGCCAAGCTCACACCGGCAGAGGATGGGCTCTTTCGCCTCAACGACGAGGTGGAAGCGGGGGTTGCCGCCCAAGTGCCGCCGGCCTGCCGGGCGCCCGTGCGCTTTCTGCTCGCCGGCGAGGTGAGCAACATCTACAAGCGCGATGGACAGGTGCGCAAAATCCACCACCTGCTCTTTATGCCCTCGCTCGCCGCGGTGGAACGGCTTCAGGCCGCGCTGGAGAAGATCGGCAACATCCGCGCCGATGGCCGGCCCATTCTGGGGCTGGATTCGCGCGACCTGCTCGAAATCGTGCTGGAGACCGACCCCCAAGCTCACCTGATCCCCGCTCATATCTGGACGCCCTGGTTCGCCATCCTCGGCTCCAAGTCCGGCTTTGATTCCATCGAGGCCTGTTTTGGCGATCTCACGCCCCATATCTTTGCGCTGGAAACCGGGCTCTCCTCCGACCCGCCCATGAACTGGCGCGTCTCATCGCTGGACCGTTACACGCTCATCTCCAATTCGGATGCGCATTCGCCCCCCAAACTGGCGCGCGAGGCGACGCTCTTCACAACCGAGCTTGCCTATGCGGCGCTGTTTGACGCCCTGCGCAGTGGCGACCCGACAAGGTTTGGCGGCACCATCGAGTTCTTCCCCGAAGAGGGCAAATATCACGCTGACGGCCATCGCGCCTGTGGCGTGCGCTGGGCGCCAGACGAGACCGCGGCGCACGGCGGCCTCTGCCCGGTCTGCGGCAAGCCGGTGACGGTGGGCGTGCTCAACCGCATCGCAGAACTGGCCGACCGCCCCCCCGGCGCGCAGGCCGCCCGTGTCCACCCCCACTACAACCTGATCCCCCTCCCGGAGATTCTCGGTGAGGTCTATGGCGTGGGCGCCGGCGCCAAACAGGTGCAGCAGGCGTACAGCGCGTTGCTGGCCAGGCTGGGTCCCGAACTGGCAATCCTGCAAGAGACGCCACTGGATGAGATCGCGTCCGCCGGCGGCGCGCTGCTGGCCGAAGGCGTCCGCCGCATGCGCAGTGGCGAGGTGACGATTGCCGCGGGATACGATGGTGAGTATGGGGTGATCAAGCTCTTCGACGCCCACGAGCGAACGGTGGCGCAGAACCAGATCGGCCTGTTTGACACCCCGCCCCGCCGACCGGCAGCCAGGCGCCGTCAGACCAATCGCGAGGAGCAGGGCGACGCCGTACGCCCGATGTCGCTCTACGACGGGCACACCGAGACCGCGCCGCCCACCGAACTCCGCGAACAACCGGCCAGTGTGTCGCCGCACGCCCCCGCGCCCCTGCTCGACGGGCTCAACGCTGAGCAGCAGGCCGCCGCCCGCTGTATCGACCGCCGATTGCTCATCGTGGCCGGGCCGGGGACGGGCAAGACGCGCACGCTCACCCACCGCATTGCCTACCTGTTGGTTGACCACGCCGTCGCGCCAGAGGCAATCTTGGCCATCACTTTCACCAACAAGGCCGCCGAGGAGATGGCCGAACGTCTCGCCGCGCTGGTGGGGTCAGGCGTCGCCACCCGGCTGACGATTCAGACCTTTCACGCCTTTGGCGCGCAATTGTTGCGGTCGGAGGGCCACCTGGTCGGCTTGCCCGGCGACTTTGCCATTGCCGGCGATGAGGAGCGTGTGTCGCTCATGCGCCGTCTCTATCCGGCATGGAGCGAACGGGCGCGCAACCAGGCGCTGGAGCGGATCGCTGCGGCCAAGGAGCAGTTGTGCGCGCCGGACGAGGCAGCGGGAGCGGTTGCCAATGATGTGGACCTGACCCTGGCGGATGTATACGGGGCGTACGATGCCGAGCTGCGTCGTTGCCAGATGGTCGATTTTGACGACCTGATGATGCTGAGCGTCCGGCTGTTGGAACAGCAGCCCGCGCTGTTGGGCCGCCTTCACGAGCGCTATCGCTGGATCTCGGTGGACGAATACCAGGACATCAACCTGGCCCAGTACCGGCTGGTCAGGCTGCTGACGACCAGCGAGACGGGCGCGCCGCCCAACCTCTGCGCCATCGGCGACCCCGACCAGGCGATCTATGGCTTCCGCGGGGCGGACCGGCGTTACTTTCTGCACTTTGTGGAGGATTACCCCGACGCGCAGCTGTTGCGGCTGCGTCAAAACTACCGTTCGACACAGTCGATTCTGGATGCTGCGCGGCAAGTCATTGACCAGAACGCCGACGCCGAACGGCTACGCATCTGGTCAGAATTTCTCCAGCAGACGCGGCTGGAGATCTACCCCGCGCCCACCGACAAGGCCGAGGCCGAATATGTGGTGCATGAGATCGAACAGGCCGTGGGCGGCGTCAGCCTCTTTTCGTTCGACTCGGGCCGGGTGGACGAGCGCAGCGCGCACGGGGCTGCGTTTGGCGACTTTGCCGTGCTCTATCGAACCAATGCGCAAAGCCGCGCGCTGGTCGAAGCCTTTGACCGCTCTGGCATCCCCTATCAGACGGTGGGGCAGACGCCGCTGGTGGATTACAAAGAGATACGCGAACTGCTCGCCTATCTGCACGTTGCCCATAACCCACAGGACGCGCACCACCGGGCGCTTGTGATGGATGCCGCCCCCAAACAGGCCGCCGACCAGGTGACAGCCTTTCTGCGCGAGCTGCACGACGTGCAGGGCGCGCTCCCCGTCACCGAACTCATCGACCGCGTGGACGCCTTTGTGGCCGGGCGGCTTCGTGAGCCGCGCAGCGATGCGGCAAGCGACCGGGTGGCTCAACTGCGGCGCCGCGCCCTGCCCTACGGGGCGCAACTGGGCGACTTCCTCGACGCATTGGCCCTGTTACGCGAGACCGATTATTACGACGCGCGCGCCGACCGAATTACGCTGATGACGCTCCACGCCGCCAAGGGGTTGGAGTTCCCTGTAGTCTTTATTGTGGGCTGCGAAGAGACGCTGATCCCCTATGTGCGGCCCGGCGCAGACGCCAGTGAGGGATCCATAGACGTGGAAGAGGAGCGCCGTCTCTTTTATGTGGGCATGACACGCGCCCGACGGCGCTTGATCCTGACTCACGCACGCGTCCGGTTTCTCTTCGGCCAGCAGATGCAGAATCCGCCGTCGCGCTTTTTGCACAACATCGAAGAGACGCTCAAAGAGGTGCGCGAACTGACCCAACGCAAGGCGGCGCAGAAAGAGCAACCGCCTATGCAGCAGTTGGCGCTTTTTGCACAGGGTAGCAGGTGACAGTATACAGGTAGCCAACGTAGGTCCGGCTTCCAGCCGGACATCTTCGCTGGCGCCGTCGCCCTGCCAGGGCGACCTACGGCTTTTTGCATAGGCTCACGATTAGGATTCATCGACATGGAACGATTCTCATCGGCAAAAATCGGCCTCGGCGTCATCAGCTTTGCCCACGGCCACGCGGCTGCCTATTGCCGGCGGCTGCTGACCTATGAGGACGTGGCGCTGGTCGCCTGCTGGGACGACGACGAGCAGCGCGGCCGCGCCCATGCCGAGCAATTTGGCATGGCCTACTCGCCGCATCTGGAGGACCTGCTCCACAATCCGGCCATCCACGGGGTGATCATCACCTGTGAGACCAACCGCCACGCCGAGATGACGCTGGCCGCTGCGGCAGCGGGCAAGCACATCCTTTGCCAGAAGCCAATGGCGCTCACGCTGGCCGATTGTGATCGCATGATCGCGGCGACCGAACAGGCGGGCGTCAAGTTCATGATGGCCTATCAAATGCGCCACGACCCGTCGAACCAGAAGATCAAGGAGCTGGTGGCGAGCGGCGCGGTCGGCAAGGTGGGATTGCTGCGCCGGCGTCATGCCATCCCCGTGCTTTTCGACCCCAACTTTGTCAATGGGCCGACGCGCTGGCATTTCGACCCCGAAAAGAACATGGGCATGTTCATGGACGACGCCAGCCACGCCACCGATTTCATTCACTGGATCATGGGCCGCCCAGTGAGCGTCATGGCCGAGATCGGCAACACGCTCACCGACGTCGCGCCCGACGACACGGGGGTGGCGATCTACACCTTTGCCGGCGGCGCCATGGCCGTGCTGGTCAACTCGTCGGTGATGCTGGCGGGCGAAAACACCACCGAGGTCTACGGCGACCAGGGGGTGATCATCCAAAACCATGACGACCTGCCCTCGACCAACGTGACGCCGCCATCCGGCGCCATCGCGCTCAAACTCTATACCCGTTCGCACCCGCAATGGCAGGACCTGGGCGTCCCCATCCCACCGAGCCACGGCGAGCGGATTGCTGCCGCGCCCCGTTCGTTTGTCGACTGCCTCAAAGACGATACCGAGCCGGCCATCACCGGCTACGATGGCCGCGTCTCGGTCGAAATGGTGTTGGCGGCCTATCAGTCGGCGCGCGAGGGGCGGCGCGTCCATTTTAGGCCATGATCACCATTCGACGGCTGACCGAACTGGACAGAGGCGCGCTACAGCGGATTATCACCGGCTATGTGGCGCACGAAACGTATCGTGTGCGCTGGCAAGAGACGGACGACGGGGCGCACTTTGCGCTGGAACGGACGCCGCTCGACCAGCCATACATACGCCAATATGACCCGCTTGATGACGAAACGGTAGCCCGCTATCAGGCGCTGGTTGAGGCAGGATGCTCGTTTGGCGCATACGCTGGCGATGCATTGATGGGCGTGGCGCTGGCCGAGCCGCACTGGTGGAACCGTTCGCTTTGGGTCTGGGAATTCCATGTGGCCCAACCCTATCGGGGGCAGGGGTTCGGCGCGCGCTTGATGGCGGCATTGGTGGAAGAGGCCTCGGCGGCTGGGCTGCGCACCGTTGTGTGCGAGACGCAGAACACCAATGCGCCGGCTGTTCGGTTCTATCGCAAGGTGGGCTTCCGGGTCGAGGGCATCGATCTATCGTACTATTCCAACGAGGACTTCCCCGATGGGGAGGTCGCCATCTTTCTGAAACGGCGTCTATGACTTTGATCACCATCATCGGACGCGGGCATGGCGGCACCCGCGCCATGTCGCACACGCTCTCGGCCAGCAACATCTACATGGGCGAGCCGCTCAACCGGTCGGGCGACCTGTTGCCGCCGCAGGAGATGTACGAGGCGTGCCGGGTGCTGGCGCGCTATGTCACATGGCAGGGCGGCCTGCGCTGGGATTTCGGCGCGCTCCACACGATGCCCATCCCCCGCGAGTTCACCGAGCTCATCGAGCGTTATTTGGCCACGGTGCTCAACAGCCCGGCCTCGCACCGGGGGTGGAAAATCCCCGAGACGACGCTGGTCTTCCCGTGGATCGTGCGGATCTTCCCCGACATCAAGTACATCCATTGGGTGCGCAACCCGCGCGACAACATCCTGGCCAGCCACCTGACCGACGACCTGCGCGATTTTGGGATTGACTACCCAGAGCCCGATCAATTCCTGCGCGAGCATTATCCGCAACCCTGGCGTGAGGCGCAGATCCAGCAAGAGCTGATGACGCAGCGCGCCCAACATGGCGATCAAACCCTGCCCCTGGTGGAGTTGCGCCGGCGCGTGGCGCGCGCCATCTCATGGCAATATCAGTATGAGATCGTCAAGGCGACGCCCACACCGGCGCACTGGATCCGGGTGCGCTTCGAGGATTTTGTCTTGCAGCAGGAGGCTACCCTGGCGCGGCTGGAGGCGTATCTGGGCATTCCGCTGGCGCGCATCCCGGTGCGCACGGAGGCGGTGGGGCGCTATAGCGGGGCGGATGGGGTGAGCTATTTCGACTTTTTGGCGCAGGGGATGTGCGAGTTTGGGTATGACACGTCAGGGCATGGAGGGCGATGAGTCCTGGCATCGCAGAACGTCGGAATTATTCGATGCCAACAATTTTTATGATATGACGCTCATCGATGATTACTTCTCGGTCTACATGCAATGCCCACCTCACGGCAACAATCCTCGTTGCTGAAGTTGGGCTTTGACTTCATCCATTCAATAAGGTAGAGGAATCATGGCCACAAGACAGACCCGTCGAGGGCGCCGTCGCCCCAATATTGTTCTCTTCGGCATCGACTCGCTGCGCGCCGACCACATGAGCAGCTATGGCTATCACCGCCTGACGACGCCGCATATGGACCATTTTGCCAGGGAGGGGACCCTCTTTGAGCGCAACTTCAGCCCCAGCATCCCCACCACGCCGGCCTACGCCAACATGCTCACCGGCCGCGACTGTTTTGGCACGCAGGTGGTGGCGCTGCGCCACAAAGGCCCCCTCCGCCCCGAAGTACCCACGCTGGCGGAAATCCTGCGCGAAGAGGGCTACAACACCACCTGTGTCGGCTTTAGCGGCAACCCTTCGTCGCGCGGCTTTGACAACTATCTCTCCTTCCCCGGCTGGGGCAGTTGGAACGAAGGCCGCAGCCCCAAGGCCGAAAACCTCAACGCCGTCGCCATCCCCGAACTGCAGCGGCTGGCCAAGAAGCGGCAGCCCTTCTTCCTCTTCCTGCGCCACATGGACCCGCACGCGCCCTACTTGCCGCCCGCGCCCTACGAGCGCATCTTCTATCACGGCAACGAGACTGACCCCAAAAACAACTCCATGGAACCGGTCATGGCCTTCAAGCCCTTCCGAGATTTCTTCGCCAGTTGGATGCCGCCGGGCGTCACCGACAAGGACTATGTGATCGCCCAGTATGACGGCGCCGTGGCCTACATGGACGCCGCCATCCGCACCCTCTTCACCGCCATGCAGACGCTCGGCGTCCTCGACGAGACCATCGTCGTCATCAATGGCGACCACGGCGAGACGCTCTATGACCACGAGTGCTGGTTCGACCACCACGGCATGTACGACAATGTGCTCCACGTGCCGCTCATCATCCGCTACCCCGGCAAAGTCCCGGCGGGGCAGCGCGTCGCCGGCTTCAGCCAGCACAAGGACCTCGTTCCCACGCTGCTCGACCTGGCCGAGATCGACGCCACCCGTTTCACCTTTGAGGGGCGCAGCCTGCTGCCTATGATGCGCGGCGAAGTCGCCTCCCACGAGAGCGAGTTCTACATCACCGAATGCACCTGGATGCGCAAACACGGCTGGCGCACGCCGCAGTGGAAGCTCATGATCGCGCTGGAGCCGGACTTCCACTTCAAGCCCGAAGTGGAGCTCTACAACCTGGTGGAGGACCCCGACGAGAACCACAACCTGGCCGAAAGTGAACCGGCCATCGTCGCCCAGCTCACCGAGCGCATGAACGCCTGGATCGCCAAACGCGAGGCCGAGACGGGCTTCTCGAACCCCATGCACCACCAGGGCGACTGGCACGGCCATGAGGGTGTGGGGCCATTCAAAACGTCGCAGCAAGCGTACGATACGCTGCATATCGGCGACCCGGCCCAGGCAGCGCGTTTGCAGGCGAAGTCGAGAGAGTAGAGACTGGAGACTGGGGACTTGTGGGAGTGGTGGTTGATTGGCTGAAGGGAGCATATTGCAATGCCGCGTGAACTGATTGCCCCGGCGCAGGAACAGGTCGCTTTTCGCGAGGTGGAGGGCCGCCCGTTGGCGCCGGGTGAGGTGCGGGTGCGCAGCCGCTTTGGCGCGGCCAAACATGGCACCGAGATGGCGCTCTACAAGGGGTACGCCACCGCGCGCGGGCGCTATGACGCCGAGTATCGAGTGTTCCGTGACGAGCAGCCGGGCGTGCGCTATCCGGTGGCGCTCGGCAACATCTGTGTGGGCGAGGTGGTGGAGGTCGCTGCCGAGGTCGCCAATCTCGCACCGGGCGACCAAGTGTTCCACTATGGCTCGCTCAAGGAAGAGCAGATCTGGCCCGCGGCCAAAGTCCGCACGCTGCCGGATGGCGTCCCCTGGCAGGCTGCTGTCTGTCTCGACCCGGCGGACTTTGCGCTGGGCGCCGTGCGCGATGGCCATGTGCGCATCGGCGACGCCGTGGCCGTCTTTGGCATGGGCGCGATTGGGCTGATCGTGATCCAGTTGGCGAAACTGGCGGGCGCATACCCGGTGATCGCGGTGGAGCCGCTGGCGCTGCGGCGTGCGGCCGCGTCCACATGTGGCGCCGACCTGGCCCTCGACCCCACCCAGTGCGACGCCGGGCTGGAGATCAAGCGCGCCACCGGCAAGCGGGGCGCCGACGTCGTCATCGAGTACAGCGGCCATCACCGGGCGCTGCAGGCGGCGCTGCGTGGTGTGGCCTATGGCGGGACGGTCGTCGCCGGCGCGTTCCCAGGCGCCTACCCCGCCGGGCTGGACTTTGGGGCCGAGGCGCACATGAACCGGCCCCAGATCGTCTTTTCGCGGGCGTGCAGCGAGCCGAACCCCGACTACCCCAACTGGGATGAGGGGCGGATCTTCGATGTGGTGTGGCGATTGCTGTCCGCGGGCGCGATCCGTTGCGAGCCGATTGTGCAGCCGGTGGTCCGCTTTGACGACTTGCTTGTCGAATACCCCAAGATCGCCACCCACCCTCACGAGAATATCAAGCTTGGCGTGGATTTCGGGTGATGGACGATGGACGATAGACGATAGACGATTACCCATCGTCTATCGTCCATCGTCTATCGTCAAAACAAGGAGAGAACCATGAAACTTGGCGCAAATTCAGTGCTTTTTGGCGGCTATGATCTGGAGACCGCGTTCAAATACATCGCGATGGCGGGCTACGACGGCATCGAGCTTTCGGCCATCGACGGCATGAGCGAGCATCTGGTGCTCGACCGCTGGCGCGAGATCGCACCGGAGGTCAAGCGGCTGGCCGGCGCCTACAACCTGGCGCTGCTGGCCATGGAGCAACCCTCGCGCGACCCGGCCAAAATGGAGCAGGCCATGCAGGCCGCGGTCGAGATCGGCGTCCCCATTGTCAACTGCGGCCCCGGCGGCAAAACCGATGACGAGGCCAGCCTGCAACAGACCATTGACGAGCTGGGAAGTCTGGCGCAGATGGCCGAACGCTATGGCGTGACGCTCTGTGTCAAGGCGCATGTGGGCGCAGCCATCTACAACACGCCCACCACCCTGCGCGCGATGGAGGCCATCGCCTCGCCCAACTTTGGCATCGACATGGATCCGTCGCACATTTACCGCGCCAATGAAAACCCAGTGGAGGCGATTGCCGCGGTGATCGCGCGCGTCAAGCATGTTCACATCCGCGACTGCAAGGGGCGACAGCAGGGGCCGGGCAAGCCCGAGGATCAGGCCAACGGGCGCGGCGACATCGACCTGGTGGGCTACATTCGTGTCCTCCACGAACATGGCTACACCGGTCCGGTCAACCTGGAGATCATCGGGGCAAGGCAATACAGCGTGGAACAGTGTTGCGTCATCGCCGCCGAATCGCGCGGGCATATGCAGGCGTGTTTGCAGGCGTGCGGCGCTCGGTGAGCGGTTGAATGTGGCGCTCGTACGGGCTTAGAAGCCCTCAATCCTCATCATTACGCATCTGCAGCCATGATGAAAAGGGTGCGTCCGCAATGTAGGGCGCGCCTGTGTGGTGACTGTCACTTCAAAAATGACAGTCGCCGGTACCGCCCTAAATCCTGGCCACATCCCGATAAAAACCTTGTTTGACAGGCGCTGGGATGGTATGCTACATTGGAACCCTCGAATCCATCCAAGTCTATTTTCAAATCAGCTCAACAGAGCGGTATTGATGCGTTTGTTGTCCGCACCATGCCACTATCCGGGAAAGCCGACCGCTGGAGCAGGCAGGGTTTGCTTTTGTCAACCGGCAAAGGCGTGTGTGTTGATACGAAATCCGGTTGTTCAGTGAAGTGATGCGCCAGAGTGACATGGCGGTGCATCCCTTCACGGAACAGAAGGATTCGGTATGAAATGTCCGAAAAGTCCCCCTCGTAGTGCGCAATGCACCAGAAATCAGGCGTTTGGCCAACAAATCAACCATTGGAGGGCACCATGACTGACCACAAGGAATCGCCACGGAAATTATCGCGCCGAGCCCTGATTCGAGGGGGGCTGGCCACCGTTGGGGCGGCAACCATGCTACCGTTGCTGGCTGCCTGCCAGCCCGTGCCCGGCTCGGGGCCGGCATCCCCGTCGGAGGCGGCAGGCCCCGAAGGGATCGAGATGCTCGCATTCTGGTGGTCGGATTCACCGCGTGATGCACAGGTGCTGATCAACACCTTCACCGCGTTTGAGGAAAGGCACCCCGGCGTCAAGATCACGTTTGACGATACGGGCACCCAGCATCTTGAGAAGCTGATGACAAACATGGCCGGGGGCACGCCGCCGGATATCTTTGCGGTGCACGTGGCCTGGATGGTGCAGGTTGCCGAAGCCGGCCAATTGGTCGACTGGACGCCTTTTGCCGAAGCCGACGCCACGGCCAATCTCGATGATTACTTCCCCGCGCAATTGGGCTTCTATTCATACAAGACTGGGCTCTATGCCTTGCCCTACTACTCTGGGCCGAGCTGCATTTGGTACAACGAGGATATCTTCCGCGAGAAAGGGGTCAAGACCCCCTGGGAACATGAGCAGGAGGGAACCTGGACTTGGGAGACCTTGATCGACCTGGCGCGCCAGACAACCGGCGGCGAAGGGATGGAAAAGACCCTGGGCTGGGACGCAGCGCAAAACCCATCCGCTATTCACTACTACCTCTGTGTGCCATGGTGGACGAGCGGCGTCGAGTTCATCAACGAAGATGAAACCGAGTGGCTATTCGACCAGCAAGAGATCATCGATGTGATCCAGTGGCATCAGGATATGGCGCTGGTCGACAATTCGTTGGTCATGCCGGCAGATTTGCAGGGGGTTACCCGCATGTTTGACACCGGGCGACTGGCCATGTCCTGGGGCATCAAGGCGCATGCGGTCTCCATCCCCGGCGATAACTTTACGGTCGGCCATGCCCCGACCCCCAAGGGGAAGGCAGGGCGCATCAATCGCGATGGCCCGAACGGCGTCGGCTCAGCCACAGAAAGCAAGCACAAAGACCTGGCTTTCCAGTTTGGCCTCTTTATGGGCGGCGAAGAAGGCGCTCCCTACTATTTGGCGTCGGGCCGGTCATTCCCGGTGCGCCAGTCGTTGAAAGAGTCCGAATATTTCTTTGGCGCGCTGCGGCCGTTCGAGCGCGCCGAGGTGCATCTGGAAGCGGCTCAGACCGTGCGCAACTGGCGCAACCCTGGTCAAGCTGCGGAATGGGGCCGGGTCTTCAGGGCGGCCATCGATGAAGTGCTGCTTGGGCAGACCACACCGGAAGAGGCGCTGAGCCGGATTACCCCCGAGATGAACGAACTTCTGAAGCTATAGGTCAACCGGCCAGGCCGAAAGACTCGGCGTCGTGGTCTGGGTTGCAGATGGGATGCGCCCAGGCCACGGGCAGGCTACTCCAGGCGAGAGCCGGAGGGCCGTGGTTTGAGGAACGCAAGAAGGCGCTCATGTCAATTTCAAACGTTGCAAAGCTTGGTAACCAAGCCGGCGTTGCACCTCGCCGTCGAAGCGGATTCCGGCGCCGGCAGGAACTAGAGGGATTGCTCTGCATTCTTCCCTGGCTGATCGGGTTCATCTGCTTTAAGTTTGGTCCGATGGTGGCCTCTTTGGTGATTGGGATGATGCGCTGGGATGCGCTGCAGCCACCGCGCTGGGTCGGCCTGGATAACTTCCAGACGATGCTGTCGGACCCGCGCTGGTACAATGCCCTCTACAACACGGCCTATCTCAGCTTTCTCTCTGTCCCGGCGCAACTGACCGTCGCCTTTTTGTTCGCGCTGATGTTGAATGAAAAGTTGCGGGGGATGCCGACGTTTCGGACTATCTTCTACCTGCCGTCGCAAACGCCGCTCGTGGCGACGGCCTTCCTTTGGAATTGGATCTACCACCCCGATTTCGGACTGGCGAACGCCCTGCTGAGCACGGTGGGCCTGCCGACACAGAACTGGCTGTTCGACTTGCAGTTGGCCAAGCCGTCCCTCATCCTCATCACCCTCTGGTCAGGGATCGGCGTCCCCATGATCATCTTTTTGGCTGGTCTGCAAGGCGTGCCGGATTCGCTCTACGAAGCGGCGTCGCTTGATGGGGCGGGGGCGTTTGCTCGTTTTCGACACGTGACCATTCCGATGCTTAGCCCGGTGATCTTTTTCAACCTGATTATCGGCATCATTGCATCTTTTCAAGGCTTCTTTACCATCGTCTTCTTGACCACGGGTGGAGGGCCGGTCTACGCGACGCTGATCTATGTCGTCTACATCTATTTCCGCGCGTTCCAAGATTTTAAGATGGGTTATGCCGCCGCATTGGCCTGGGTCCTGTTCTTGATCATCATGCTGATGACCGCGATCCAGTTTCTCCTGGCGCGCCG
Source organism: Caldilineaceae bacterium (assembly GCA_023384495.1). Lineage (GTDB taxonomy): Bacteria > Chloroflexota > Anaerolineae > Caldilineales > Caldilineaceae > CFX5. Next base: position 10,319 of record JAHDWG010000053.1, on the reverse strand, counting down.
CTGGGTCTATTACGAGGGGTCCGAACGAACATGAGCTTGGTTGCCCAACACGCAGATGCCGCTTCTGCCCGCCAAGGAGGTGGGAAAAGAAGCTCCCGATTCAAGGTGAGGGCGAAGGAACTCTTCCTCTATGTTGCCCTCATCGCGCTTTCTGTCCTCTACCTATTGCCGCTATACTGGATGATCTCCACCAGCCTCAAGCGGACCGGGAGCGAGATGGTAATTCCGCCCCAGTGGATACCCAACCCCATTGTCTGGAGCAATTACGTTGACGTATTTGTGCAGGTGCCGCTGACCCTCTATATCCGCAACTCGACCATCATCACGTTGACGGCGACTCTTCTCGGTGTCTTGACGGCCAGCCTGGCCGGCTATGGGTTCGCACGGCTCCGGTTCCCCGGGCGCAACTTCTTTTTTACGCTGTGCATTGCCTCGCTGATGTTGCCCGAAATCGTCACGCTCATTCCCGAGTTCATTCTGTTTCGACGTATCGGTTGGGTCAACACATTCCTGCCCCTCATCGTGCCCTGGAGCCTGGCGGGAAGCGCCTTCGCCGTGTTCCTCTTCCGGCAATACTGTTTGACCATCCCACTTGAGTTGGATGAGGCCGCGCGCGTGGATGGGGCAGGGACACTCCGAATCTGGTGGACAATCATTGTGCCCCTGTCAAAGGCAGTGCTGGCGACGCTGGCGATCCTCAGTTTCATCCATCACTGGAACGAATTTCTGCGCCCGCTCATCTATCTGGGCCGCCCAGAACTGCGCACGCTGGCGATTGGCTTGCGGGCATTTCGTGGCGAATATCAACTGGCGTGGAACTATATGATGGCGGTTGCGCTGATCATGTTGGTGCCAATCCTGGTCCTCTTCTTCCTCGCACAGCGGCAGTTTGTCCAGGGCATCGTGATGACCGGTATCAAGGGATAGCTACGCCATGGGTTGTGTGTGGTCGGCGCCGGCTTTCCCGCGTCGCAGCCACCTCAGCACGCGCGGCATGGCTTCTGTGTACAGGCGATAACCTAGCGGCGACACGGGATAATCCCACGCACCGATGTGGGGTTGAAGCGTGGCGCCAAAGCCCTGTTTGAACTGCCAGACGCCGTGCAAGGGATCGCCGGGGTCAGCCGGGTCGGTGGGCGCTCCCCACCAATCATAGACGGCGCACCCCTGCGCCATAGCCCAGCGTAGCGCCTCCCACTGGAGCAGATAATTGGGCATGTCTCGCCGGTGGCGTTCGCTGCTGGCGCCGTTGAAATACCAGACACGGTCGCCATAGCGGAGCAGAAACAGACCCGCCACCGACTGCGGGTCGTCGCGGTAGTGGGCCAACAAGAGCGCGCCGCCGGCCGGGTTGGCCTGCTCGGTCTGCGCCAACAGAAAGGTCTCCCACATGGTGCGATAATAGCCGAAGGGGCGGGTCAAAAAGCCATCGCGGCGGCCCGTTTCGGCATAGAGCGCATAGAACGCCGCCAGGTCGTCCACCCCCCCCTCGCATACGATGATCCCCCGCCGCTCGGCCAGGCGGATGTTATACCGCCACTTGCTCTTCATCCGCTCCAGCAGCGCACTCTCGCCCATGCGCAAGTCGGTGAACGCCGTGTTCTTGAACTGGATCTGGTCGGGGCTGGGGCGCCAGCCGCGCCGTTCCAGCGCGTGCAGCAGCAGCCGGCCCATAGTGGCATCCTCACGCACGTCGGGGTCGAGCTTGACAAAGATGCACCGCCGCTCGTGGGCAAGCTGCTCGACCTGGGCCAGCGTTGCGTCGACGTGGTCGCTGTTCGCCCAATCCAGGATCGGGCCTTTGGGCAGATAGGCGATGCGCAAGGGCAGGCCCGGCGCCAGTTGCCGCCACAGAAACTGAAAGGCCGCGACGGGCTGCCCCCCGTCGCGCAGCAGATAGCGCTCGGCGCGCCAGCCCGTCTGCGCCTTGACCGCGCCCCATTCCCAGCTCTGTAGGACATGCCGATTGGGCAACCTGGCAAGCGTCTGTTGCCAATCACCTGGGGTGGTGATTGGGTGGACGTGGAGCGACTGGGAGATGGGGGGAATTGGGGAAGATTGGGCCTGATCGCGAGTCTGACGCGTGGTGCGCAACGGCTGTCCACGAATCCCCTCAACCCTCTGTAGCATCTCTTTGGCTCGCAACCCATATTCATACGCCGCATATCCCCACTCATTCAGGGGCAGATCCCATGCGCCCACGGTGCGCACAACTTCGCCGCCAAACCCCTGTTTGAAACGATAGACGCCCCACAGGTCATGCGAGGGCAGCGCGTCCAGATCGAGCGGGAGCTGCTCCGGCGTGATCGGTTCGTTCTCATCCCGGCGCAGCCCCAGGGCGAGTTGCCCCAGCGCATCCGGGATGCCCCATAGATCGTAGCGGGTGGCGCCCTGCGCCCGCGCCCAGCGGATGGCCGCCCACTGGAGCGCATGGTTGGGCATGCGGTTGCGCTCGCGGTCGCTGCTTGCGCCCCAAAGGTAGATCGCGGTAGGCCCACAGCGCGCCGCCACCAGCGCCGCCAACGGCTCGCCTGCATATTCAGCCAACAGAAAGATGGCGTGTTCGGGCGCGAGCAGGTCAAACGCCGCCGCGTAGTAGTCGGGGCTGTGAACCGCAAAGCCGTCGCGCGCGCCGGTGGCGGCCATCAACGCATGGATCGCAGGCAGATCATGGTGCGCCGCCGTGCGTACGGTGACCCCTTTTCGTTCGGCCAGGCGGATGTTGTAGCGCCATTTGCTCTTCATACGCGCCAGGACGGCTTCTTCGGCGCCGCTGATGTCGAGCACCAACGAACTGGGCGGTTGCACCGTCTGCGGGCTGGGGCGTAAACCATAGTGCGCCAGCCGCAGCCGGTTGGCTGGCGTGTCGGGCAATTCTGGCTCCAGCTTGAGCACCACAGCCCCCCGCCGCCGGCACGCCGCCGCCAGCGCCATCAACAGCGCCGTCGTCAAGGGTCGATCTTGCCAGTCGGTGACCGGCCCGCGCGGAACATAGGCGAGCGTCAGCCCGGCAACCCGCCGAAAGAGCACCAACGCACAGGCGCGCAATCTGTCTGTGCTGTCGCCAATCGCAATATATTCGCTGCGCCAGCCAAAACTGGACTTGAGTTTGCCCCAGCTTTGGGTCTGGAGAAGATGGCCGGCCGGGTGATCCGCTACAAAGGCATCCCAGCATTCATTGTCAATCGGTTTTGGCTCAGTCGCCAATTTCACGGTTTCCAACATGGTTGCTATCATACAATTGCTTGTCGAGAATTTGCAATCTTTGCCATGACTGGGCTTCGCTCACCAGCGTCACCATGCATTGTATGCACGATTCCAACGCATTGATCGAGGCAGTGCCCAACTTTTCCGAAGGCCGGCGCGCCGACGTGATCAACCGGTTGGCGCAGGCGCTCCAGGCGCCCGGTGTCTCCCTTCTTCACCAGACAAGCGACGCCGAACACAATCGCACGGTGTTGACTGTGGCCGGCGCGCCCGAAGGGGTGCTCGAAGGGCTATTTCAGGCCGCGCGCGTCGCCGCGCAGGAGATCAACCTCTTCACCCAGCGCGGCGCTCACCCGCGGCTGGGCGCTGCCGATGTCGTCCCCCTCATCCCGCTTGAAGGCGTCACGCTAGAGGAGTGTGCAGAACTGGCGCGGCAACTGGGGCGCCGGATTGGCGATGAACTGGGGCTGCCGGTCTATCTCTACGAGGCTGCCGCCACCCGCCCCGAACGGCGCAACCTTGCCGATGTGCGGCGCGGGGAATTCGAGCGCCTGGTCGAAGAGATCGACCAGCCTGAACGCCAGCCCGACTATGGGCCGGCGCGGGTAGGGCCGGCGGGCGCGGTGATCATCGGCGCACGGCCGTTTCTCATTGCCTATAATGTCTTTCTGGAGAGCGCCGATGTGCGGATTGCCCAGGCGATTGCGCGCGCAATCCGAGCCAGCAGTGGCGGCTTGCCGGCGGTCAAGGCGTTGGGGCTGTTGGTAGACGGGCAGGCCCAGGTCAGCATCAACCTGGTCGACTTCAAACAGACGCCCCTGCCTGTTGTGATGGAGACGGTGACGGCGTTGGCCGCCCAGCATGGGGTAGGGGTGGCGCACTCGGAGCTGATCGGGCTGATGCCGCTTGAGGCAGTGGCGCAGGTGGCCGCGCATTACCTCAAGCTCCCCGACTTCACGCCCATGCGAATTGTGGAACATGCGCTCCAGATGACGCGCGGCGCTGGTTGTTGACGGTTTGGCGCCAATTTGCAGGCCGCCTTTTCGTAAGATAGGATTCAGGCGAAAAAATGTGCGAAAAAAGCGCACTCCTTTGACCGGCGCGCGGCGATATGCTAAAATAGAATCCTATGGTTGCGAACATGGATGAAGCGATTCGCGTGATGGCGCAGGTACATAGCGCGCCCCAGGGTCGAGCCCGATTGGCCCCACCAGCGCCCGATGGGCAGCCCGCCGCGGGTCTCGACCTGGCAATCGTCATTCTCAGCTACAATACCAAGGAACTGTTGCGCGATTGTCTGCGTTCAGTGCTTGCCTGCCAGGGGGATTTTGCCTATCAGGTCTGTGTGGTCGACAACGCCAGCGTAGATGGCAGTGTTGAGCTGGTGCAGCGTGAGTTCCCGACCGTCCACCTAATTGCTGAGCGCGCCAATCGCGGCTATAGCGCAGGCAACAATGTGGCGCTACGCTGGTTTGGCTTTGGCGGCGACCCATATCAAGCGCAGGTGGATGCATTGCCGCGTTATGTGCTTTTGCTCAACTCAGACACGTTGACGCCTCCGGCCACCTTTGCCAAGATGATCGCGTTTATGGACGCCCAGCCCCAGATCGGCGTGGCGGGGCCACGCGTCCGCCGGCCCGATGGCAGCCTGGATCTCGCGTGCCGGCGCAGCTTCCCTACGCCGCAGGTGAGCTTCTACCGCATGACGGGGTTGAGCCGGCTCTTTCGTCACAGCGCGCGCTTCAACGCCTATAATCTGGAATATCTGCCCGAAGACGCCGTCCACCCGGTTGATTCGGTGGTGGGCGCCTACATGCAACTTCGCCGGGAGGCCATTCTCGATGTGGGCCTGCTCGACGAGGCCTTCTTTATGTATGGCGAAGACCTGGATTGGGCCAAGCGCATCAAGGACGCCGGGTGGGAGATCTGGTATAATGGGCAGAGCGAGATCACCCATGTCAAACGGGCCTCCAGCAGCCAGAGCGGCAAGGCGCGGGTGGACTTCTATGAGGCCATGTGGCTCTTCTATCGCAAGCACTATCAGAGCAAGACACCGTGGCTGCTCGATCAGGCGATCATGGCCGGGGTCGCGATGAAGGGTGGGTTGGATATGGCGCGGCATCTGTGGCGCTATTCCAGGCAGCATCGCTGATGAACGACTGTGGTGTTGGGTGAGCCGGCGGTTGGCAGCAAACAGCATGCACGCCCGGCGATGTGGTGGCTGGTTGCATCTATGCAACAGACGATTACAAAGGCTTCGACGCAGGATGAATATGGGATGCGGCGGGCGCGCCAACCAGCCCTGATGAAGCGCGCCCAGTTTCTGTTTGTGGCCGTGCTTGTCTTGGTGGATGTGGGGTGTACCTGGCTGGCTTGGTGGCTGGCGCACTGGTTGCTTGCGCGCAATCCCGAGGTCGTTGTTGGGCCGTTTGAAGAGTTTTGGCCCTTGCCCGCGCTCAATACGGCATTACTGGTGGCGATCTTCTTTTCGCAGCGGATGTACCAGCGGCGGCGCCCCATTAGCCACCTGGACGAGTTTTTTAAGATCATCGTCCACAACACGTTTGCAGTGTTGCTCACCGTAGCGTTGTTGGGGCTGGCGTTGAGCAATTTCGACCCGCATCGCCGACTGATCATCTATGCCTGGCTGCTCAACATTGGCGTGCTGACGACCATGCGCATCATCCATGCTCAGGTGCAGTGGTCGGCCCAGGCCCGCGGTGTGGGCGATGACCGGGTGCTTATCATCGGCGGCGGCGAGGTGGGGCAGATGTTGCTCCAAAAAATCCGTCAGAACCGCAAGTTGGGCTACCAGGTGGTGGGCATTGTCGACAATGGCCGCGCCATCAACACCCAGCTCTTTCAGAACACGCCAGTGCTGGGAGTAATCGCCGACATCCCGTGGATCATCGACAAATATGGCATTGATGAGGTGATCATTGGGTTGCCGGAAAGCAGCCATCAGGAGCTTGTCGGCATCATCAGTCTTTGCGAACGTGAGAAGGTGGGGATCCGCGTCTTCCCCGATGTCTTCCAGATCATGGCGAGTGAGGTCGGCATTGGCGACCTGGGCGGCCTACCGCTGCTGACGGTGCGCGACGTGGCCCTGCGTGGCTGGCGGCTCACGCTCAAACGGGGCATGGATCTGGTCTTTAGCGCAATTGGTCTGGTCTTTTTTAGTCCGTTCATGCTGCTCACGGCGCTCTTGATCAAACTCGAAAGCTCGGGCCCGGTTTTTTACGTGCAAGAGCGCATGGGGTTGGACGCACGCCCGTTCAAGATCCTCAAGTTCCGCTCCATGCGCCAGGATGCCGAACTCGACGGGCCCGGCTGGACGGTGGAGGATGACCCGCGGCGCACCAAGTTTGGCGCCTTTCTGCGCCGGTTCAACATCGATGAACTGCCGCAACTGGTCAACGTGCTGGTGGGTGATATGAGTCTGGTTGGCCCCCGCCCAGAACGACCGGTCTATGTGGAACAGTTTCGCCAGATCATCCCGCGCTACATGGACCGCCATCGCGAGCGGGCCGGCCTGACCGGTTGGGCGCAGGTCAATGGGTTGCGCGGCGATACGTCGATTGTCGAGCGTACGAAGTACGATCTGTGGTACATTGAAAACTGGTCGCTGGCGCTCGACATCAAGATTTTGTTGCGCACGATGGTGCAATGGATTATGGGGACGAATGAAAACGCATACTGAGGCAGCCATCACACCGGAGCGGCCGGGTGTGTCACTCTCGGAGCGACAGCGGCGGCTGCTTTATATTGTCATCCAGGAATATGTCAATACGGCCCAGCCGGTGGGGAGCCAGGCCATTGCCGGTCGTTATGACCTGGGCGTGAGCACAGCCACCATCCGTAATGATCTGGCCGCGCTGGAACGTGAGGGGTTGCTGACCCATCCGCACACCAGCGCTGGCCGCCTGCCCACCGATGCGGGCTATCGCTATTTTGTGCAGTTTCTGTTGCACGACGCCGAGCTTTCGTCGCAGGAACGCCAGAGCATCCGCGCCGAGTTTCGTATGGCGCGCCAGGAACTAGACCAGTGGCTGCGTCTCAGCACATCGCTGCTGGCGCGCACATCGCAAAACGCCGCGTTGGCAACCGCGCCGCGCGCAGCCCGGGCGCGCTTCAAACATATGGAGCTGGTGGGGATTCATGGCACCAAGGTGCTGCTTGTGCTCGTGTTGCAAGAGGGTACGGTGAAGCAACAGTTGCTCGATCTGGATCAGCCGATGGAGCAAAGCGAGTTGAGCCAGGTTAGCAATGAACTGAATGACCAGTTGGCTGGCTTTGACGCTGCCGCGATTGGCGGCAAAGCGCACCTCCTCTCCCCTTTTGCCCAACAAGTCGTTATGCTTGTGGTCGACGCTATGGCGCGCATCGACAATCAGTTCAGCGGGCAGATCTTTCGCGACGGGCTTGTCCAGATATTGGATGCGCCCGAATTCTCCGACGGGGAGAATGTGCGGCGGATTGTGCAGGTGTTCGAGCAACGTTCCCTGTTGGAACAGGTGCTTGGGGAACTGGCCGCCGGTGACGACTTGCAGGTGATGATCGCCGGTGATGGTCGTTATGCTGAGTTGCAAGATATCAGCCTGGTGATTGGGCGCTATGGCGCTGGGGACCGCGCGACCGGCCTGCTGGGCGTGGTGGGCCCGCTGCGCATGCCCTATGGCCGCACGATTGGCGCAGTTCGCTATGTCGCCGGGCTGATGAGTCAAGTGGTTGAAGAGATTGTGGGTGAATAGAGATGACGCAAGAGACGACCCTGGAGCAGGTTGGCGAGCAAACCCAACCCAACGAACAACAACAAAACGGTGTACAGGCGCGTGAAGCGGACCTGGCGGCTGAGGCTGTGGAGCAGTCACCCGAGTTGCAGCAGATCGCACAGCTTCAATCCGAACTGGCCGCCGCACAGGCAAAGGTCGCTGAACTGACGGATACGTTGCAGCGCACTGCCGCTGAATATCAAAACAGCCGGCGCCGTCAAGAGCGGCAACTGGCCGAAGAGATCGAACGTTCGGGCAGTCATCTGCTGCGCCGGCTGTTGCCAATTCTTGATGACCTGGAACTCGCCTTTGCCAACGCCCCGCAGACAGAGGATGAGGCCCAACGCGCCTGGGTGGATGGCCTTCATCAGATTCAAAAGAAACTCTTCGGCGTGCTCGAGGATGAGGGCGTCGCCGTTGTGCCGCTCACCGGCCCGTTTGACCCGACGCACCACGAGGCGATTTCCAGTGAGCCTCACGAATCAATTCCGTCCGGCCATATTATTGAAACCTTGCGCGCTGGCTATCAGTACAAAGGCCGTGTGCTACGACCGGCCATGGTCCGGGTTGCCGGGTAGGCGCGCAGCCTCAAACAAAGACCATCAACTGGGCATTCAACACCATGACTGCGTTTCACGTTGCATCGAGTCACATCAACAAAGCGCCCTTTTCGGGGATCCGGCCATTTGATATTGGCTGCGACCTGCGACCTGTGGCCGAGCTGATCGCCGACGCCTTTGCCCACGAACTGGATTCGCGCGGCAATGCCGCGCTGCGTGAGATGCGCATTATGAGCCATGTGGGGAGCGTGCTCAAATTGCTCAACCGCAGCACGGGCGAATTCGATGACCTCTTTGGCGGCTTTGTCTGGGTGGAAGATGGCGACGTGGTGGGCAACGTGACTGTGCAACGGGCCGATCGCGCCGGCAGCCGCTGGCAGATCGCCAATGTCGCGGTGGCGCCCCCTTATCGTGGGCGTGGAATCTCGCGACGGCTGATGGCGCGCGCACTCGACCACATTCGCACGCACCATGGCCAATGGGCCGTGTTGCAGGTCTACGAAAAGAACGTGATTGCCCGTACGCTCTACGAGCGTATAGGCTTTGAGATCGTCGGCGGCGTAACGGACCTGCGTCTGGATCGTCTTCCCAAAATGGAGTGGCCTGCGGCGGACGTTCCATTGCGCCCGTTTTCACAGAGCCAGTGGCAGCCCCTCTATGATCTGGCCAATGTACAGTTTGGCGCCCAGGCCCAGTGGTGGCGCGCATTGCGCCGTATCGACTACCAGCCGACGTTCGAGCAACAAGCGCTTGAGTGGCTTTTTCGGGCTGTCGGTCGCAGCCGGGTCTATCGTCGCTGTGTGCAGACCTATCGCCACCATTTCGACGCCGCATTGACGCTCACCGCGATGCGTTGGCGTGGCGCACACCAGTTGCAGTTGTGGGTGCGACCCGACCATTATGGTCACTATGAGGAAGCGCTCCTTCACTGGGCGCTCAAGACGTTGGAGGACTATCCGCGCTGGCCCGTTCACCTTAGCCTGCACGATGGGCACGATGCGGCGATGCTCGTGGCCTATAACGCCGGCTTTTCGGTGATCCAGACGTTGCTGACAATGCGCTGCAAAATTGAACCGGTTTAGCGCAAGTTCGATCTTGAAATTGGTTAGGCATGACTTACGCAGCGCCTGATGGCTATCAGGAAAGACAGCTTGGTCAACGAACAAATCTTTAGCCAAGGCTTGCGTAAGTCCTATTAGGAATATCTATGGGTGGAATAATTGTACGTTTGGTTGTAATGGGATTCTCGCTGTGGGTGGCGCAGTTCTTTGTCAACATGGTGATCCCCGAAGGAATGGGATTGACGACGACATTTCCGGATGTGCTGATTGTGGCCTTGATCTTTGGCATTGTCAACGCGCTGGTAAAGCCGGTCTTTGCGCTCCTCTCCTGCCCGATTACCATTTTGACCCTGGGCCTGTTTACGTTGGTGATCAACGCCTTGATGCTCATGCTCACCGCCTGGCTCACCAGTGTCGTCGGCGATAGCCGGTGGCTCTATTTCACTGGCCCTGGCGATGGCTTTGTGGCGGCCCTCCTCGCCGGCATCATCGTTGGCGTCGTCAGCACGGTGTTGACGAGCCTGGCCGGTGATGCGTAAATGTGATGTGAGGCGCCGGCGCACGGCCTATGGCTGAGCACAGGTTCACTGCGCCCGAATCCCCGAGAGGCAACAAATGAAGGCCCGTTTCTTGCACATTGCCGACTGCCACCTGGGTTACTGGCAGTATAACAGCCGTGATCGGTACAATGACTTCTACGCCGCTTTTCTCGACGTCAT
>JAHDWG010000052.1 GCA_023384495.1 Caldilineaceae bacterium | reverse complement strand
CTTGCGGTGTGGGACACGCTCAACGACCCCAACGTGACCGACAAGGACGGCCACTATGTCATCTGGCTGGAGTGGCGCATGGCGCCGGCAGGCCCAGCCATCCGCGAGACGATGGAACACCACGTGCAACTGGACAACACCCTGCCCGACGTCAGCCAGATCGAGTTGCGCACCCTGGAGGGTGAGGAGGTCGAGCCATGTGGCGGCGCCGGCAGCGGCGTGCATCAGTTCGAGGTCTTCGGCGAGATCCACGACGATTACTTTGGCGGCTATCGCATCCGTGTGGCCGGTGGCAACCCCCCAGGCAATGTCTTCTACGGCTGGCACAACTGGTGGGATGGGTCGCCGTACGTCGCCAACCTCAACAACCAGGGCACAACTCCGGCCGGGTTGCAGTTGTTGCGCCCAATTGATATGAACGATCTGGGCGCTTCATTCACCAACTGTTGCTATCTGCTCGAAGTGTGGGCGAGCGATGTGAGCATCCGCCACAGCTTTGACAGCTACCATGCAAATCCGACCACGCCGGTCTGGCCAAGCAAGTTCTTGACCTTTGCCGCAGCCCCGTAGCTGCTCTCCGTTTGTAGCTAAACTGCGGTTGCTTTGAAAACAACAGTTTTGCTGGCGCAGAAACTGTTGTTTTCAAACAGAGCAAAGTATAGAGGCGAGCCAGAGATGGCTGTGCTAGGGTGGGGTCTGTTGCTTGAGCCGGTCGTAAAGTTCGAACCAGTCGGTCAATTCACGCGCGCGCTGGCGGGCGCGCACCTCCTCTTCACGGCGGCGCGCAGCGTCAATGCGGCGCCGAACTTCTGCGGCTACGCCACTGGGGTCGCCCACCATGTCAAAGGTGAATTCACCCTGAACAGCCGCGGTTTCCAGGCGCACATTGCCTACGTTAAACAGGTAATGGAAGGTGCTTGGAATCTCTGAGCGGATGTTGTCGATGTTGACCAGGCGCGCCGTGCGTCGCTGCTCGTCGAAGAAGAGAGGCAGCTTTTCAATATCGGCCACCTCATCGCGCGTCACCACATAGGTATCGTTGTGCCAGTCCGCCACCCGCCAGGCGATCACGGCCAGGTTTGCCAGCATCAACAGGCCGAGCAGCAAGCTCACGGGCCCGGTCAGCCAGCCAAGCAACATGGCCGGTAAAAAGAAGAGTTCGCCAAAGAGCAGAAAGAGCAACATCCACAGTGTTGCTACCGGCCAGAAGAGATGCGCCACCAACACAAGCCAATGTTTCCGCCAGACCACCACATCCTCTTCGTAGCGTAGCGGCCGGTTGCGCTGTCGTTGCACCCACTGCCGCCACATGCCGCGCCCTTGGGTCGCCGCCTGGCCGGCCAGTGGCGGCGACCCGGTGTCGACCCGCTCGGGCAGGTCGAGGCTTCGGCCCAGCCGCCCTTCCAGGTGGCGCTGGATCTCCATCTTGTTTGCGCTTTCACGGTGGTGGCGGCGGCGGTTCATCTGCCCGTTGAGCACCTCTTGGACTTGCTCCACATCGGGCACGAAGTCAAAGGCAATCGTGCCTTGCGCGCCGAATGTCTGCACCGCCAACCGCCCATACCCCAACATCCGCCCGGCGAATGTGCGCGAAACATCCACATTGCGGATCTGCTCCAGCCCCGCCTCGTGCAGTTGCCGGCTCTGGAGGAGAACATGCTCTTGCCGCACGAGCCGTCGCGTGGTGACCACGATGTAGTCGTTCCAATAGTCATAGAGTCCCCAGAGAAAAAGGCCCACCGAAAAGAGACCGGCAACCGAAAGAAACGTTCCTGCCAGCCAGCGCCAGCCGGGCAGAAGCGGCATCCCAACAAAGCCGAGCAAGATCAAGCCGATCAGCAATTGGGCAAACCACGTCTTTTGCACCAGCACCAGCCAATGACGACGGACTGGCCAGATCACGCCCTCGCCATCTTGCAGCCAGGGGTATCGCTCACCCGCTTCTACGTCACCGACCAGCAGTTGGACCTCACCGCGCATCTTGAGTTTATCCAACAGCCGATAGTCATTGGCGCGCAGAAAATTCTGAAAATCCGCCCGATGCAGACGCAGCCAGTGGTTCCCCGCTTCAGCCTCCAATGTCGCTTCCACAACCGTCTGTGCGTATATCGCCGCCTCGCCAAAGTAATTAGGCCCCTGCGCCGCCGTCGAGATGAGCGCCAGCCCGTGCTCATCCAGGGCATGGATTTGCGCCCGATGGCCTGGCATCAGCACCCACATGCTATCGCTCAGTTCGCCCTGCTGCGCCAAGACGGTGTTGACCGGGATGACATAATGGCTGACATAGCCGGCCAGACGGGCCAATACCGCCGGGGTAAAGGCTGGGTCGGAAAAGACATAGAGTTGGCCGAGCGTTTCCTGCACCGCATCCCGTAACTGTGCTGCCCATGAGGCGTGGTCGAGCAGCGCCAGATCAGACAGTTCGGCGTGAGGGATGCAGAAAAGCTCAACATTGGATGTGGCGTGGGACTGGGCGTCGACGGCGGGCAGGCCAAAGGTGGCGCCATTGCCCAACCAGGCAACGTTACCGTCCACCTGCTGCACCTCGACTTGGCCGCGGTCGATCAGATAAAACGCATCGGCGCCGTCGCGAAAGATGGATGCCCGGGGCGGATGGTGCTGCCGCGTCACGCCTTCGGCCACGTAATGAAGCTCGATGCGATCCAGCCGGCTCAACAGCGGCGTGGTGCGCAACCGCTCGAAGACCGCCAGGGGGGCCAGGGCATAGGGCAACTCGGGCTGAAGATAGAGAACCTTTTCAAAGGTAGGCTCATCCATCACCAACACCTCACACGCCCCCGCGGCCACGCCATGTGTGCTGTGGCTCTGGCGATAGAGATAATCATACATGCCCAGCACAGGCATGGGCTGGTGCGGCGTCGGCGTTACCGTGCGCAACAGGCGTTGCTGCATGGCGCCGTTCGCCAATCGCCGCAGCCCGTGCTCGCGAACCGGTCCGCGTAACAAGAAGTAGAGATGGCGCACAGGGGCGCCGCGCGCAAACAACGTCTCGCCCGGCGCATAGTCCAGCACGTGAACGCCCGGGTCTACCAGGTCGCGAATTTGGCGCAGCTCCGGGTATCGTTCGTATAATGTTCCATGCCCGGCCCGGGCATTGGGTGAAGGTGTGGGCATCGGTGGGGAGTAGGGATATGGGATTCAGAATACGGGATGCAGGGGTGCGCAACACATGACCGGTTCAGGCCGCTCACTCAGATCTGCGCCTTGAGCGCTTCGGCTGACCTTCGGGTCATGCCCGGCACGGCCAAAAGCTCCTCGATCGAAGCGGTGCGAATCTTGTCCAGGTCGCCGCCAAAATGCTGCAACAATGCTTTGCGCCGCGTCGGACCAATGCCCTTCACGTCGTCGAGTTTGGTGCGCACCTGCTCCTTGCGGCGCAGGTTGCGGTGATAGGTGATGGCAAAGCGATGCGCCCCATCGCGAATTCGTTGCACCAGATAGAGCGCCTCACTCCCTCGTTTGAGCCAGATGGGATGCGGCTCGTTGGGGCGAAAGATCTCTTCTTCGCGCTTGGCAAGCCCCACCACCGGGACCCGGTCGAGCAGGCCGAACTCGTCGAGCACCTCCACCGCGATCCCCAGTTGCCCCTTGCCGCCGTCGATAATCACCAGGTCGGGCAGGATGCGCCAACCGTCATCGTCGCTGCGACTACGCGCGCCGGGGTCGGGGTCCTCGTACGCCTCAACAGTCCGGCGGAAGCGGCGGCGCAACATCTCGCGCATACTGGCAAAATCGTCAGGCTCGCCCAGGCTGCCTTTGCCCTGAATCTTGAAACGCTTGTAGGCGCTCTTGAGGGGCGCGCCTTTGGCAAAGACCACCATCGACCCCACCGTGTTCGTCCCTTGCAGCGTGCTGATGTCAAAGCATTCGATGCGCGACGGTGGCTTCTCCAGGCCGAGCGCAGATTGCAACTCGGCCACGGCGTTGGTCTGTTTGTTGGTGTCCGCGGCCCACTCGGCTTGCTGGACGCGCAAAAACTCGGCGGCATTGGCCTGGGCCAGTTCCAACAATTGACGTTTGGCCCCCCGCTGCGGCTCACGCAGTTCCACTCGGGCGCGTCGCTTCTCGCCCAGCCACTGCTCCAACACGGCCCAGTCGTCGGGCATGGCCTGCACCAGGATCAGCCCCGGCACAAAGGCCACGTTGTCGTAAAATTGAGGGATGAAGGCGCCAATGATCTGCCCATAGCGGCCAGGTTTGTCATTACCCGTGGCCGGCGGCGCTTCGACGCCGTCCAGCATAATATTTTCGCGGCCCAAGAGCCGCCCCCGGCGCACCATAAAGACCTGGATCGCGGTGTCGCCCGTTCGTTCATCTTGCGCCAGCGCGATGTAGTCGGCGTCTTCGAGGGTTGCGCCGATGATCTTCTGTTGGTCGGCAATCTGCGTGGCCGATTTGAGCCGGTCGCGATAGAGCGCTGCCAGTTCAAACTGGAGATTTTCGGCGGCGCGCTCCATCTGTTCGGCCATCTGCTTGAGCACGCGGTCGGTGTCGCCGCTGAGGAAGTCCATCAACTGGCGAATCGTCTGACGGTATTCGTCCTTGCTTTGCCGGCCAATGCAGGGGCCGCCACACATCTTGATATGATAATAGAGACAGGGCCGCGCATCCTGACCCGTGATGGTGCGGTCGCAATCCAAATAGGGGAAGATGCGGCGTAGGGCATCAAGCGTCTGGTAACAGGCGCGCCCGCTCGTGTAGGGGCCAAAGTAGCGGGCGCCGTCTTTTTGGATCTTGCGCACTACCTCAATCTTGGGGAAGTCGTGTTGCCAGTTGACCTTGATATAAGGAAAATTTTTGTCGTCTTTGAGCCGGACGTTGTAATGAGGCTTGTAGCGTTTGATCAGCTCGTTTTCGAGCACCAACGCTTCCAGCTCAGTTTGGGTCACCCACCAGGTGATGTCGGCGATCTCTTCCACCAGGGCCTGGGTTTTGGGTGTGTGATTGGCGGACGCGTGGAAGTAGCTGCGCACGCGATTGCGCAAGACAACCGCCTTGCCCACATAGATCACCTTGCCGTCGCTGTTGTGCATCTGATAACAGCCCGGTTTGTCTGGCAGATTTTCGAGTTTTTGAACAACGCGTTCAGGAAGCGAATTGGGCATGGGTGATACGATCAGTTGACTCTCAAACGCTCGTTTGTGCTATTGTACCACGCCGCTGTACGACGTTCAACGTTTGCCGCTCGTCGATGCTCGATAAAGTGATTTGCCGGAATTGGGCGCGCCTCTGTACAATGTATACTGCGGTTGCTTTGAAACCCGTACTTTGTGAAGAGGTTTACTCCTTCGAATCATTCCGGTTTTCAAACAGAACTCAGTATCGCGCTCTTCACGTCTCCAAGTTCGCACAAATGGACAATCCCAATGAATCTGTGCGCATCCAGAGTGACCTACGTCATCTTCACGGTGGGGTTTTTGGGGCTGTTGTTTGTCTGGCAAGGCCCACTGGCAACAGGCAGCCTGCGCGCCGAGCCGGCGCCCACGGCCACACGCCGGCCGGCCGAACGCCCAAACCTATCGGGCGCGCCGCGCATTGTCGGCGGTGAAGAGGCAACGCCCGGCGCCTGGCCGTGGACAGCCGCGTTGATCCATTCCGGCGCCGCAGACCCCCTAGAGGGCCAGTTTTGCGGCGGCTCGTTGATCCATCGCGACTGGGTGCTCACAGCCGCTCACTGCACATTTGGGCGCACCGCCCCGATGCAGCCCGAAGAAATCCACGTCGTATTGGGCCGCCACCGCCTTAGTGAAACCGGTGGAAGTCGCATCCCGATTGCCCAGATCATACGCCACCCCAACTACAACGCCGTAACCTCAGATTACGATGTTGCGCTCTTGCAGCTCGCCGCGCCGGCCCCCCAGCCTCCTGTGCGGCTGATTCGGGGGGATGAGCGCACAATGGAGGCGCCCAATCGGGTGGGGACAGTGGTGGGCTGGGGTTTGACCATACCAGGGCAAAGCAGCTCAGCGCCCGACGCGCTGATGCAGGTCTCCGTTCCACTGGTCTCGCCGCGCGCATGCACCTTTTCGTATGGTCTTTTCAATAATTTCATTTTGCCCAGCATGATGTGCGCCGGCTATCGCAGTGGGGGACGAGATTCTTGCCAGGGGGACAGTGGCGGGCCACTCATGGTCCATGACGATGACACAGATGGCTGGGTGCAAGTCGGTGTGGTCAGTTGGGGAGTCGGTTGCGCTGAGCCTTTTTATTATGGCGTTTACAGCCGGCTAACCCAAACAGCGGCGTGGATCGACAGCCAGATCCCGGATCTCGTGCGCCCCACCCCTACCCCAACTCGCACACCAATCCCGACATCGACGCCGACGGCCACCCCGTCGGTCACCCCGACCATCTCCAGCGCGCCGAGCTCAGCGATGCATCTCCCTGTGGTGCAGTTTGATACGTTTGTGCCGCTGGTCAACGGCGATTTTGAACGGGGCGGCTTTGCCTGGCAATCACAAACATTGCGGATGGCACAGAATATCTGGCCGGGCGAGGCGATTGATCCCAGCATCGCGCCGCGGAGCGGACGCTTTGTGGCCTGGCTGGGTGGCGCCGATTATGAAGTGTCGGTGTTGACCCAACAGGTGACGGTTCCCGAAGATGCGCCCGTGTTGACCTTCTGGCGACAGAGCCGGTCGGGCGATGTATGCGGGTATGATTATTGGGGGATTGCTGTGAACGAGGTTGTGGTGGGGCGGTATGATCTCTGCATGACGACCAACACGGCCACCTGGCAGGCAACCGCCATCGATCTCAGCGCCCATACGGGCAATACGATTCTGCTCGATATACGCGTCGAGACAGACTCATCGTACTTGAGTAACCTCTATCTCGATGACGTTTCGTGGGCGCCCACCGGGCTGGCTAGCGACTGACGGCGACCACAGCGCCGCTCTGCGCCGCAGCAAGCAGCGCCTCGATCACGGCCAGGTCGCGCAGCGCCTCTTCGGGTGGGTTGGCATGGGGGCGCCCACTGCGGACGGCGTCGGCAAAGGCGCGCAGTTCGTTGACGACGCCGTCATATTTGTCACACGTCGCCGTTTGGGTTTGACCGCCGCTCGTCACTTCGATCACGCCCCGCTGCACACGCAGCGCGCCCGTCTCACCCACCACATGAAAATAGGGCGGCCACGGCGCGCCTGCTGCATAGCCCGCCACATAGGCGCCCAGCGCGCCGTTGGCAAAGCGCAGGTGGGCGCAGATCGTGTCTGCCGGCGGCAGGCGAGGCGACACCTGCGACACCACCGCGCTGACGGCTTCGATTTCACCCACCAGCAACCGAAAGGCCGCCATGTGATGCACGCCCCCATCGAGCAGATAGCCCCCCGGCAGTTCGCCGGATTCGCGCCAATGGGAGCCGTAGTATTTGCTCGTCGGTAATACAGGCGCATAGAGCGCGCAATGACAAGTGACAGGCCGGCCGATCACCCCGCTGCGGATCAGCGTGGCCGCCTGGACAAAAGCCGACTCGTAGCGCCAGTTTTCCCCTACCATCCACACCTGATGGCGCCTGCCCTGGTGCTCAGCGATGAGCGCGCTCGCAGTGGCGGTGTCAGCCGCGATTGGCTTTTCGCTGAGCACGTGCTTGCCTGCGGCCAACGCCTGTGCAATGTAGGGCGCCATCACAGGGATCGGCAGCACACTATCGACCGCCTCAATCGTCGGGTCGGCCACGAGCGCGCCATAGTCGGTAAAGACGCGCGGCGCGCCGGGCGCCTGTTGGGCCAGACGGTGGGCAGACGCCTCGCTCCGGCTGTAGACCGCCACCACCTCAAAGGCATCACTCAACTTCAGCAGCGATGGCAGATGGGCGTCGTGCATAAAGATGCCCGCGCCGACCAGCGCAAGACGGATGGGTTTCATTGC
Organism: Caldilineaceae bacterium; assembly: GCA_023384495.1. Lineage (GTDB taxonomy): Bacteria > Chloroflexota > Anaerolineae > Caldilineales > Caldilineaceae > CFX5. The sequence continues at coordinate 18,057 of JAHDWG010000052.1, read as the reverse complement.
AGCTCCAAAAAATTGTCGTCGGCAGGGGGCGATGCGTCTGACGCGGTGTTGACCATCCAGCCGGAAAAGCCTTCGAGAAAGGCGCGAAAGCCGGGCAGGTGCGCCGGCGGGAAGTTATATTTGTCGGGCGCGCGGGCGAGCACGCGATCAAAGCAGGCCAGCCATTCTTGCCGCGCCGCCTCGTCGATGCGGAAGGGCATGTGGCGGGCGCGCATCATGGGGTTGCCATAGCGCTGGTGATAGAGGGGTGGCCCGCCAAGAAGGCCCACAAAAAAGGCGGCGGACCGGTGCGACGCAGCCACCATGTCGCTGGGAAACATGGGGCGCAACCACGACTGCTCCAGTTCGCGATAAAGGTCCTCGAGCATGGCAAAAATGTTGGCCTCGCCCATCTGGGCGTATATTTCGGGGCTGGGCGGCGCCACGCGTGGCGGGCCACCGGGCGGAACATAGATAGTGCGCTGTGTGTGATTGGTCATTGGCTCATTCGGTGATTGGGTGATTCGGTATCGACCCCTGTAAGAGCGACAGAACGGGGCTGCGCCTCGCTTGGCGCGCTGGACGCTTGCGCCCTCTTCCCGCCGGTCATCAGCAGGCCAACGGTCGCCAGATCCGCCTCGCCAGCGGGGAGGTTATCGACAATTTCGCCCTCATAGAGGACAGCAATCCGATCGGACATAAGCAGGATTTCTTCCAGGTCTTCAGAGATCAACAAGATTGCCGCGCCGCGGTCGCGTTCGGCCAGCAGCAATCGACGCACTTGTTCTGTCGCGCCGACATCCAGGCCCCGCGTCGGGTAGGCGGTGACAAGCACAGCGGGTTTGTCGGCAATCTCGCGCGCAAGGATCACCTTTTGCAGGTTGCCGCCGCTCAACTTGCGCACCGGGGTGGCAATTGAAGGGGCGACAATCGCATAGGTGCGCACCAGGTCTAGCGCCCGCTGCGCCAGCCGGCCCCAACGCACCAACCACCCGTTGGTTAAGGCCGGCGAGCGGTAGGCCTTAAGCCCTATGTTCTGGGTGATCGAGAGATTGGGCGCGCTGCCGCTGACGCGGCGATCCTCGGGCACGTAACCGACGCCAGCGGCGATCATGCTCGCAGGGGTGGGGTGGGCAAAGCGCTCCCCGTCCACCTGGATAGCTCCCCCCTGCATCACTCGCACGCCTCCGATCACCTCGGCCAGCTCGCGCTGACCGTTGCCCGCCACGCCCGCAATGCCGACGATTTCGCCGCCGTGGACGGTGAGTGAGATCCCGCGGAGCGCCGGCAGCCCCTTATCATCCTGCGCCTCTACATGATCAAGACGCAGGCGGGGCGCGCCCAAACGGGCCGGTCTCTTTTCAATCGAGAAGAGCACCTCGCGCCCCACCATGAGGCTGGCGAGTTGGCTGCGGGTCATTCCCGCGGTGTCGACCGTGGCGACCGACCGCCCAGCCCGCAACACGGTGACGCGATGGGCGATGGCGAGCACTTCATCCAGCTTGTGGCTAATAAAGATGACCGTCTTGCCTTGGTTGACCATCATGCGCAAGGTGGCAAAAAAGACTTCGCTCTCTTGCGGCGTCAACACCGCCGTCGGTTCATCAAGAATGAGGATATCGGCCCCACGATAGAGCATTTTGAGGATTTCGACACGCTGCTGTTCGCCAACCGACAACTGCCAGAGCTTGGCGGCAGGGTCAATGGGCAGGCCAAACTGCTGGCTCATCTGCCCCACCTCGCGTTCGATCTGCGCCGGGTTCAACAGAAATCGTCCGGGCATACCCAAGACGACATTTTCGGCGACCGTCTGCGAAGGAACCAGCATAAAATGTTGGTGCACCATGCCGATGCCGGTGCGGATGGCGTCGCGTGGGGAACGGAACGCAACACGCCGGCCATGCACATAGATTTCCCCTTCGTCGGCATGATATAGACCGGCGAGCACATTCATCAAGGTCGATTTCCCCGCGCCGTTCTCGCCGAGCAGGGCGTGAATCTCGCCCGCCTGCGCCGCAAACGAGACGCAATCATTCGCCACCACGCCAGGAAAGCGTTTGGTGACGCCGCGCAGTTCAAAGGCTGGGGTTTCGTTGGGCATCATCGTGGGCGGTGGCCAAGGCAAAGGTGATTGGGCAACCGGTGTGGCAATCGAGCTACCGAGTCACCCAATCACCAGTCCATTAGCGCCTATCCGAATAACTCTGCGACCAGCTTTGCTGACAGGTGTATTTGGTTCGTTCCGCAACCGTTATTCGGATGGGCTCTTATTGCGGAATCTCGGCATCGGGCACAATGCCTTCGATCAGCCAGTTCATGCAGATGGTGCAGCCTTCACGGCCCAAAACAGCGCCCAAATCGGCGTCAATCCCCTCCAGGTCCGACTGGGTGAGTTGGACGCCCTCGGGCGCCACCAGATCGCCCTTGTTGTTGTTGATGGGGCCGGTGAAGAGGTCAAAGCGGGTAAATTCGCCGGCCAACATGCGATCCAACACGGCGCGCACTTGGGGGATCACCTCGGCAGGGACACCGGGGAAGGGCTCCTCACCCTCCATAAAGCCCAGCAGCCCCAGGCTGCCGCTGTCAACGTCAAAGTAGATGTCATTTGGCTGCCAAACCCCGGTCATCATTTCGTCGATCAGGCCAGCGTAGAGGGGACCCCAGTTCCAATAGGGGGTGGTGAGACAGGCGTCGCGGTCGACCTCGCACGCGTTGTCGCTGTCGTAGCCTATGCCGTAGAGACCGTTTTCACCGGCAACCTGCACCGGGCCGGGCGTGTCGGCGCCGGTGATGACGACGGTTGCGCCCGCCTCAATGAGCGACTGGGCTGCCTCACGCTCTTTCTGAGGGTCGAACCAAGTGAAAATCCAGCGAATGTCCATCAGACACTCAGGGCACGTTTGACGCATGCCCAGTGCAGCGGCATTCGCATGGCGGATCACTTCCGGAATCGGGAAGGGCGCAATGTAGCCAATCCGCGTGCTGCCGTCGGCCTGCGCACGCGCGCCGGCGATCATCCCGGACAGATATTTCATGCTCTCCATGGCGCCAAAGAGATTGGCAAAGTTGGTCTCATTCTTTTTGAAACCGGAGACATGGACAAAAGAGGTGTCGGGAAACTCCTCGGCTACTGTCTCTGTCGAGTCCATGTAGCCAAACGAGGTGGTAATGATGGCGTTGAAGCCTTTGCGGGCCAGATTCCGGATCACCCGCTCGGCGTCGGCGCCTTCGGGCACAGATTCCAGATAGACTGTGTGCACCTCATTGCCCATTGCTGCTTCCACATATTCGCGCCCCTGATTGTGGGCATAGGTCCACCCGCCATCGCCAATCGGTCCAACATAGACAAAAGCCACATTGAACATCCCTTCGACAATATCAGGCTCGGCGATCTGTTCGGTGGCAGACTCGGCCGCCGGCGCGGTCGCGGGCGCAGCGGCGTCACCCGTTGGGGCAGCCGCTGGCGCTGCGCAAGCGCCGAACAGCACGGCAAGCGCCATCCAGAGGGCCAGCCCCATCCATCCTTGTTGTCGATTTTGTTGTCGCCGTGATGGCAGTAGCATCTTCACCAATGATCCCCTTTCGTGTGGTATTGTGTTGTTATACAATATCCCAGCCGATAAGTCCAACCCGATAGGTCCAACATGGAAGGCAAGAGGATTCAACCCGGCTTAACGGCTGACCGGCGTAGCGCAGTTGCGTCCTCGAGCGCACGGTGGATGGCGGCCGCCAGGTCGATAGCCGCGGCGGGCGGGCGCTGCAGCCAGATCAGAAATTCAACATTCCCCGCGGGGCCAGGCGCGGGCGACACGGTCAACCCGGCGACGCCGAGACTCAACCCCGCCGCCAGTGCAGCCGTCTCTTCGATCACGCGCCGGTGCACGCGTGGCTCGCGCACAACGCCGCCCTTGCCCACATCGCGCCGCCCTGCCTCGAACTGCGGCTTGACCAAAGCCACGATCTGCGCCGTGGGCTGCAACAAACGCAACGTGGCCGGCAAGACGAGGGCAAGGCTGATGAAGCTAGCGTCAATCACAGCCAGATCGGCCAGGGCGCCGCCGGGCAGTGCGGCCAAATGGCGAATATTGGTGCGTTCGAGGACAACGACCCGCGTGTCGTTGCGCAGCTTCCAGGCCAGTTGCCCATAGCCCACATCAATGGCGTAGACCTGAGCCGCGCCACGTTGAAGCAGGCAGTCGGTAAAGCCGCCCGTGCTGGCGCCCACATCCACAGCAATCAGCCCGGTCACGTCCAGGTGAAAGGCATCGAGCGCCGCCGCCAACTTGACCCCGCCGCGGCTCACATAGGGCAGCGTCTCTTTCACCGCCAGCGTCGCATCCACGGGCGCCCGTTGGCCGGGCTTGTCGCTCACTTGCCCATTGACCGTGACGCTGCCGGCCATGATCAGGCGGCGCGCCTGTTCGCGGCTTTCGACAAACCCCTGGTTGACCAACAGCACGTCCAGCCGCTCTTTTGCGCTCATACCCCGCCTGCCTTCTTGCCCACTGCAACACCTTCATCATAAACCGAGGAGACAAAAGCAACAACACAGAGGATTGACGGAACGCCCAGGAGTTTTTCCTCCCCGCGCCCCGCCAATCCTCTGTGCTCTCTATCGCTGCTAATCTCGTCTACTTGAGCAAGATCGGCAAATAGACTTTGTTCACCGCGCTCGGTTCATCCTCCTCTTCCAGCGAGGTGGGCGCGAGCACGATGCCAAAATCGGCTTGCAGGGACGCACCGCGCGTCAGGGTGAGCGTGAATTAATCGGCATTGTCCGCGTGGCCCCGGCGGGAAGAGTGCGCGCACCACATAGGCGCCGGGCAGCAGATCGCCCAGCCGATAGGCGCCAGACTCGTCTGTTGCCTGTATGCGCAGCACACCACCAGTGGCTCGGCTCACCTCTAGGGTCACGCCGGCCAAGCCCCGCTCACCGAGGTCGCACAGACCCGTTCCTGTTGCTTTCGTTGAAGGCCATACCACTGATCACGCCCACCTATCGCTCACTTGTCGTCACTGCCGCCGTTGATGCCGCTGATGGACAGGTAGGTGAATCCCACCGGCAGGGTATCGGTGCTGACGACGCCGGTTGACGGCGTCGTCAGCATGTTCTCCAGTTGGATCAAATAGGTTGCGCTGGCGCCCTCGAGCGTCTGCATGATGGTGGGTATGATGGTCGACTTTCGCAGCCGCAAGCCACCGACTGCGGTTGACCGGACGACATTGACAAACGTTATTTCGTTTCGGTTACGAGCAGCATCGAATTGGCCCGCATCGCCATCAGCCAGGTCGCTCTGCGCCACCTCCTCATAGACGAGCGTATTGGGCTTGTAGACGCCGTGTTGGGGTGTCAAATCTTGCAGGAGCACGCCGTGCGCATCGCTCGAGCCGATGTTCGACACAGCCACCGTGTAGGTGATCAGGCCACCGGCGGCAACGGTGTCGACCGGCGTCGCGCGCTTGACAAGACGCAGATTCGGGTTGGTGCTAATAGAGATGGTAACAGTGTTGCTGCTGCGGCTGCCGTCTGTCTGCGCGTCACTGACCGTGGCAGTGTTGTCGTGGGTGGTGACGCCCGCGAGCGCGCCGGTAGACGATGTTGGCCGCGAGCGTGCTTCGGTCTGAATTACACCCTTTGGGCGGGGTAATTCTTGACGGGCGTATGCCATTCCAGTAAGATGACGACCTATGTCAACCATCACGGCATCGCCCGCCACTCTTTGGATCAATGTGCGTGGCCTCCTCAAGACCATGCGGCTGCACCAGTGGACGAAAAATGTGTTCGTTTACACGGCGCTGGTCTTTGACGGCAAGTTATTGCAACCTTCGCTCTTTTGGCAGACCACACTGGTCGCCCTCTCCTTCTGTCTGATCTCGAGCGCTGTCTATTTGTTGAACGACCTCGCCGACATCGAGAAGGATCGTCTACACCCACGCAAGAGATTACGCCCCTTACCCAATGGCGAATTGAGCCCCCGTTTGGCGCTGGCTGCATCCGTGCTGCTAACGGTTGGCAGCCTGGCGCTGGCTGTCTGGAGCGGGCCGTGGGTGGCGGCGGTCATTCTGGCCTATTGGGCGCAGAACATTGCCTATAGCTTCTATCTCAAGCACATTGTGCTGATCGATGTGATGGTATTGTCGCTGGGGTTTTTGTTACGCGTCGTGGCCGGGGTGATCATCGTGCAGGTGAGCCACTTTAGCCCGTGGCTCTATGTCTGTGTCACACTGCTTTCACTCTTTCTCGGTTTTGGCAAGCGGCGCCACGAGATTTCCTTGCTGGAAGATGATGCGGCCAATCACAGACCAAGCCTGGAGCAATATAGCGTCCAATTACTCGACCAGATCATCGGGATCGTCACTACCAGCATGTTGGTGGCCTACACCTTTTACACCTTCGACGCCGAGACGGCGCTGGTCAAAGGCGGTCACATGCTGCTGACCGTTCCCTTTGTCTTCTACTTTATCGTCCGCTACCTCTATCTGATTCACATCAAAAAGCTGGGGGGCGCGCCCGACGAACTCCTCTTCCAGGATCGCCCCTTGCTTATCAATACCCTGCTCTTTGCGCTCACTGCGGTGGGGTTGATCTATCTGTGGAACTAGCAGACAACAAGGATACGGGCTGGGGCTTGCAACGCTGGCGCAGTCTGCGCGCACCGCTGCAATGTCGCCCCCGCGCCCTGTATCCCGAAGCCTATGCCCTTACTCGTCCTGCACAAACGCAGCCCACTCGCCCTCCATGCCTTCATCCGTGACGCCGTAGAAGACCCGGATGCGCTCGCCCTCCCGGCGGGCCAGGTCGTAGCGAGTTTTGCCGGCGCGTGTCTCCACCGTCACTTGCCCGACATTGCCGCGCCATTGGATCTTTTCGGGCTTGAGTGGCTTGTCCTCGTATTGGCCGATGGCGTAGTTCCAGAGCTTGCGCGCGCCTTTACGCGTCACGTTGTGGATGACATGCCCATTGCGCAGGTCGCGAATGCTGTAGAAGTGACTCCCGTTACGCTCGGCGGCGTCGACGATCTCCACCCCAATCTGGGGCAAGTAGAACGCATCATCCGTAGCGGGATCACCCACGGCAGCATTTCCTTCGAGTTGCAACGCCTCGGCAGGCTGCGCGTCGCGGGGGCGACCGGCGCCATTTTGCGGCGTCGGTGTGGGGCGCGCCTCGCGCCGCGGTGGGCGGTCTCGGTTCTGCCCGACGCGCTCGCCGCCCCCGCTCCGTTCATCATACGCGGCCGCCGATTTGCCTCGCCCGCTTTGTTCGCTCAGCACTTCGCGCACCAGCGCCACAATTTCGTCGCGCACGGCCAGGCTGGTCTCCGACTCATCCCGAACGTAAAACTTATTATCGTCGAGACAATAGGGCCGGTCCGTCCCTTTGGGCACTCGAATGCGCAACACATATGCGCCCTGGCTCTGCACGACGTCGAACTTCACATCCAGCGGTGGCGCCAGCCGTTCGGCCAGCGCCATGCGCAGCGCGTCTTCAACTTCCTTGGGAGCCTCAAGCCCCTTCACCTTGTCTTTGCGGTGATTGGCCCCCACATAGATCGTCCCACCCGCCATATTGGCAAAGGCGCAGACATCGGCCAGGATGGCCATCAACTTGCCGCCCCGCTGATTGGCCGTTTCGTGAAAGCTCAAGACTATGCTGGGGCCTTCTTCACGCGCCGTCTCCAACGCGTCAAACGGTTTGTCGGGTGGCAGGGCGCGGCGTGTGCGGTCAAACTGGTTGCTGCGCAAAAGTATCCTGATCGCCTCAAAGGTGGGCAGGTCCAGCAGCATTTCGGTTGGACGTTCGCCAATGCCCAAACGTTTGGGGTTCTTGGGGTCGCCCGTCAGCCGATGCGCATCGCTGCCCTGAATGCAATGCATGCGCCGGGGATATTCCGTCTTGCTTCCGTTGAAGAACCGCGCCGTGGAAAAGCGATGCTTATCCAAGTCGGTTACTTCCAGCGCATCAAGAAACTGGTCTTGTGTATACGCAATCTTGGTTTGGCCACCAAAGGGGAAATTACGCATGGCGACGCCGTGGGTGCTGTTGGCATGGGAAGCAATCACAATGCCACCTGCCTCGTGAATCACCCGATACGCGGTGATGACATCGGTGGTGGACCCAGTCTCGGTCGAACCTGCATCCAGTTTCTCGTACGGGACCTTGAGCGCAAGCAGCACATGTTCGAGTTGGCGCAATGGGGTGTCGGGCGGGAAAATCCCCAAAATATGAAAGCCAAAGGTGGCCGTAAATTCAAAACCCGGCAACACCAAGACTTTGCTCGATAACTCGCGCCACTCGTTTAGCTGCGCTCGCTCTTCATCGGTCATCCGCCCATCCCTTTCGAGGCGGGTCAACCACTCCAGCTCCTGGCGAATACGGGCTACACCGGCAACCGTGTTGTGGTCGGTGATGGCGACAATCTCAAGCCCTCGTTTGACCACGGTGCGCATCCAGTCCAGGTAGCTTACCCCCGGCTCTTCATAATCGTGGGAGGCCGGCGTGTGGAGGTGCAAATCCACACGATACCACTTGCGCTGTGGTTTCCCAGGCGGCGGGATTGGCGATTGCAGAGCCGGCGGCCCTGTCATTGCAGCCCGCGCCGTATTCGGTTTTTTTCGTCTTGTCACAAACTATTTTCTAACCTCCTTAGAAATTGTGGACCATGAATGCACTATGGTGACTCGCAGACAGATGTCCGTCGCCGTGTGGCAAGGGCATCAAGCTGTTCACCACCGCTCATTGTCCAACAGTCACTTCAAATGCTGGTGTATGCCCCGGCGTGTGCCCATCGACGTTCGCCCCCGCGGCGCCGGCAGCCTCTCCGGAAGGATCGTCTTCCTCCCGCGGGCAAAGGGCTGCGTCCAGCGCCTCGTCCACGGTGTCCACCAGGATAAATTTCATTTCTTGGCGCACCACGTCAGGCACATCGTCCAGATCGGCGTCGTTGCGCTTGGGCAAGATGACGGTGTTGAGGCCAAAGCGCGCGGCGGCCAGCACCTTTTCCTTGACGCCACCAATGGGCAACACCTTGCCGCGCAGCGTGATCTCGCCCGTCATCCCAACCTTGGGGCGCAGCGGGCGCCCCGTCAGCAGGCTTGCCAATGCCGTCGCCATCGTGATCCCCGCGCTAGGGCCATCTTTCGGGATCGCGCCAGCGGGCACGTGCAGGTGAATGTCGGACTTGCTGAAGAACTCTGCATCGATGCCCAGTTGCGGCGCCCGGCTTCGCACATAGCTCAGCGCGGCCTGCGCGCTCTCCTTCATCACCTCGCCCAACTGGCCGGTCAACAGAAAGCCCTTTTGCCCGGCGACCCGCGTCGCCTCAATAAACATGATATCGCCGCCTGTGGCCGTCCACGCCAGCGCCACCGCCACCCCGGGCGCCTCCACGCGCTCGATAATCTCGTCGCTGTGGATCTCGCGCTTGCCCAAATACTGCACCACATCGGCCGCACCGATGGAGACGCGCTCCGCAATCTCGCCCGCGGCCACCTTAGCGGCGATCTTGCGGCAAATCTTCCCGATCTGGCGCTCCAGGCTGCGCACGCCTGCCTCGCGTGTGTAACCCTGGATGATCTCGCGCAACGAGCCATCGCGGAACTCCACCTCGTCGGGCCGCAGCCCATTCTCGCGAATCTGCCGCGGGATCAGGTAGCCCTGGGCAATCTGCACCTTTTCCGCCTCGGTGTAACTGCTCAACTCGATGATCTCCATGCGGTCGCGCAGCGGGCCTGGGATGGTGTCGAGCACATTGGCCGTGGTGATAAACATGACCTGGCTCAGGTCGAATGCCACATCGAGATAGTGGTCGCGAAACTCTCGATTCTGCTCTGGGTCGAGCACCTCGAGCAGCGCGCTGCTGGGGTCGCCCCGAAAATCGCGGCCCAGCTTGTCCACTTCGTCGAGCATAAAGACGGGATTCTTCGTCTCGATCCGGCGCAGGCTTTGGATGATGCGACCCGGCATGGAGCCAATATAGGTGCGGCGGAAGCCACGGATATCGGCTTCGTCGCGCACACCGCCCAGCGCCAGGCGGATAAACTTACGCCCCATTGCGCGGGCGATGCTGATGCCGAGGCTTGTCTTGCCCACGCCGGGCGGCCCCACGAAGCAGAGCACCACCCCCTCGCGCTCGCGGCGAATCTTGTCGCGCAAGTCCTCTTCGTCTTCGCGCATCTCTTTACGCTCGGCGCGCAACTTGCGCACCGCCAAGAATTCGAGGATGCGCTCCTTGATCTCGTCCAGCCCATAGTGGTCTTCGTCCAACACGGTGTGGGCATGGCCGATGTCAAGGTTGTCGGGCGTGGTCTGTTGCCAGGGCAGGCTGACCATGAGGTCGAGGTATGTCTTGATCACGCTGTATTCCGCGGCCTGAATCGGCATGCGACGCATACGATCCAACTCGCGGCGCGCCTCTTTTTCGGCCTCTTCGGGCATACCCGCGGCCACAATGCGCTCCTCCAGCTCGCGGATATCGGCGGCGTGCTCGTCTTCTTCGCCCAGCTCCTTCTGGATGGCCTTCATTTGCTCGCGCAGGTAATACTCGCGCTGCATCTTCTCCATCTCACCCTGGGCTTCTGACTGAATCTTGCGCCCTAGCTCGAGGACTTCGACTTCTTTCTTGAGCAATTGCGTCAGCTTCATCAACTTATCGAAAACGTTGTCCATCTCGAGGATGGCCTGTGCGTTTTCGTGGGTCAGCCGCATACTGCCCGCCACCAAATAGGAGAGCTGCTTGGAGTCTTGCACATTGAGCGCCATTACGGCCAGCTCATCGGGCATCTGCGGCTCAAGCTCGACCATGCGCCGAAAAAGTTCTTGCACGGCGCGCGTGAGCGCTTCCATCTCAATATTCTCTTCTAGCGTCTCTGGGATCATCTCAACGCGGGCGCGCAAATAGGGGTCTTCCTGGACATATTCCAGAATGCGCACTCGCTCAATGCCCTGCACCAGCAGGCGGATCGTGCCATCTGGCGTCTTGAGAACGCGATGAATCTGTGCGGCCGTGCCCACCGTGTAGATGTCTTCGGGGCGAGGTTCTTCCACCTGCTCGTCGCGGCTGCTGACGAGAGCAATCATGCGGTTTTCCGGGAGAATGTCTTCCACCAGGCGGATGCTGCGCTTTTGCCCAATCGGCAACGGCAGCCACATCATGGGGTATACCACAATCCCACGTAGGGGGAGAACGGGCAAATCGTCGGAGACAATCGACGCCATCTGCGCGTTCATTTCGGCATTGACTTGTTCCTGATACTCTTCGGACTCGAAGATAACCTGATCTTCTTCTGGTTCATCCCAGTTGTCCATTTGCACTGCGCGATAACCGTCGTGCATACTTGTTCCAAAATGGACCACAACATCTTCGGAAAGATTGCTACATGCACAACAACCCAACCAACGGAAGCGGTCTCGTAACTTATGATGATAACTTTACCAACACATAACGATAACAACAGAGTTGGCCGTTTGGCAAATTCCAGCGTTACCTGATAATAGTTTAGCACACCTTTGCAGCAGGCGTGTAAGCTATATCGCCGATTTTGCATCTTTTTGTATGATTGCGCCTGGTCTTGGTGGGTTCTAACAAAAGACAAACAGGGTTCACACTCAACTCATGCACGCCATCGACCTCTGTAGGCGATGGGGCCGTTGGGCATTTCAAGGGATGATTTCAAAGGATAATGCGTATGACTGCTCACACAGAAGCAACGCCCACTGCCGCCAGCTCCATTGGCGACTTTTTGGATGCGCTAGCCGCACGCCAGTCCATGCCCGGCGGCGGCGCCGCAGCGGCGCTCACGGGCGCCCAGGCGGCTGGCCTGATCAGCATGGTAATCAACTTCACATTGGGCAATGCCAAGTATGCCAACGTCGAGGCCGAAATGCAGACCTATTTGGAACGGAGCGAGGCGCTGCGCCACACACTCATTGGCCTGGCCGACCGTGATGTGGAGGCGTTCAACGCGGTGGCGGCCTGTTACACCATGCCCCGCACCACCGATGCGGAAAAGGCGGCGCGGAGTGCGGCCATGCAAACAGCGCTCAAAGGGGCAACCAACGTGCCCTTTGCCCTGGCTGACGAATGTCTGGCCCTGCTCCGTCTGATTGAGCCGGTCGCCGCCAAGGGCAACGTCAATGTCGTGAGTGACGCCGCTACCGCGCTCTATCTGGCAGAGGCCGCGCTCCAAAGCGCCATCATCAACGTCAACATCAATCTGAAGGCGCTCAAAGACGCCGACTTTGTGGCTGCGGGGACAGCGCGTCGCGCCGCGCTGTTGGCCGACGCCGCTCAGGCCTACCAGGTGGCCAAGACGGCCTGCGAACAGACGCTGGGGGTGACGCTATGACCGCGACAGTGCTCAACGGCGCCGCGCTTGCCGATGAACGCAAGGCTACGCTCAAGGCGCAGATGGGCGCATTCCAACACACCCACGGCTTTGCGCCCACGCTGGCTGTCTTGCGGGTGGGTGATGATGAGGCCGCCGCCGGATATGGCCGGGCCATCGCGCGCAACTGCAAAGGGAGCGGTGTCGCCTTCCGTAGCGAGACGCTGTCGGCAGATGCCCGCCAGGCGGACGTTGAAGCCGCGCTAAACGGGCTCAATCGCGATCCATCAATTCACGGTATCATGCTCTTGGAGCCGCTGCCGCCGCAGATCGACCATGGCGCGCTGGTGTTGGCGCTCGACCCAGCCAAGGATGTAGATGGCGTTCACCCGCTCAACGCCGGGCGGCTGGCCCAGCAGCGCCTCCCCTATTTTGTGCCTGCCACCCCCGCCGGCGGCATGGCGCTGTTGACGCACGCCAACGTCGAGTTGCAGGGCAAACAAGCTGTAGTCGTAGGCCGCAGCGACATCGTGGGTAAACCGATGGCGCTCCTGCTCCTCCACCAGCACTGCACCGTCACCATCGCGCACAGCCGCACGCGCGATTTACCCGCCGTTTGCCGCACTGCCGACATCCTCTGTGTGGCCGTGGGCCGGCCCGAAATGGTGCGCGGTGATTGGGTTAAGCCGGGGGCCGTGGTGGTCGATTTTGGCACCACTTACACTGCTGATGGCCTCAAGGGAGACTGTCACTTTGAAAGCGTGGCGGCGGTTGCGGGGATGGTAACCCCTGTGCCCGGCGGCGCCGGCCCGATGACCAATGTCATCCTCATGGAAAATGTGCTACAGGCGGCGCGCCTGGCAACTGGCATGGAATGACCGGGCCTATGCACCACGCTCAGATGAGCCTTGCTTCGGTTCGCCGTCGCAGGCGCCACTGGCTCGCCCTGGCGGCCTATCTGCTGCTCACCATAGCCATGACCTGGCCGCTGGCGCTCAATCTGACCACCGCGATCCCCGGTGACAGCTTCGACGGCTGGCAAAACTACTGGAACCTGTGGTGGCTCAAGGTGGCGCTGGTGGACCGGGTGCAAAACCCCTTTGTCACCGACCTGCTCTATCACCCCACGGGCGTTGGTCTTTATTTTCACACGCTCAACCCCTTTAACGGTCTGGCGACCATGCCCATCCAGTTGAGCATGGGTCTGATCCCGGCCTACAACGCGGTGGTCTTTCTCAGTTGGGCGCTGGGTGGGTATGGGGCATACCTGCTGGCGCTGTGGGCGCTCCAGCAGAAACTAGAGACGAGAGACCGGAGACTTACGCGCCCATCAGCCCCTCGTCTCCACGCCCCAGTTTCCGATCACATGGCCGCCTTTCTGGCTGGGCTGATCTTCACATTCTCGCCCTTCCATATGGCGCACCTGTTGGGTCACATGCAGGTGATGGCGCTGGAGTGGATTCCCTTCTACGTGCTCTATCTGTTGCGCGCCCTGACTCAACAGCGCTGCGGTTCCCCCTGGCGGCGCAGCGCACTGATGGCAGGCCTCTTTCTCACCCTCACCGGGCTGTGTGACTGGTATTTTGTGCTCTATCTATTTGTCTTTACGGCTCTGGCGATCATATGGTATTGGGGATTGGATATTCATGAATGGGTGATAGGGGGCAGGGGGCGTCTATCTCCATTCCCTGCCCCCCACTCCCTGTTCCCCCCCGGGGTTGCCGGCCTCGTCTTTCTGTTGCTACTGGCGCCGGTTCTGGTTCCCATGGTGCGCGAGGCGCTCCAGTTTCGCTTTATGGTGCGCCCCGCCGCCGATCTCTACATCCTCAGCGCCAGCGTGATGGACTTTCTCATCCCCAGCCGGCTGCACACGCTCTTTCGGCCCGACAGCTTTGCGTGGGCCGGCAACCAGGTCGCGCCCGTGAGCGAACGCACCATTGCCATCGGGTATTTGCCGCTGCTGCTGGCGCTGTTTGCGGTTTGGCGCGACCGCCGCCGCGCGCTCTTCTGGTTGTTCGCGGCATGTCTCTTTTTGCTGCTGGCGCTGGGGCCGCGTCTGCACCTGGGCAATATTACGGCGGCGGATATCCCCACGGCCGGCGAGGTGGTGGAACGCTGGACCCCCTACGCGCTGCTCAACCGGCTGGTGCCCTTTATGCGCATCAGCCGCAGCGTCAGCCGCCATGCCCTTGTGGTGCAGCTCAGTGTCGCTGTCGCCGCCGCCGTGGGGCTGGCCGCGCTGCTGCGGCGCTTCCCCCGCGGCAAGGAACGCAGCGGCCCGGTTCAATGGGTGAGCCGACCGGCCCTGCTGCTCGCAAGTGGCGCATCGCTGGTCGTGCTGGCCGAGTACTGGGTCGCGCCCTATCCACTCAGCCCGCCAGACACACCGCAGTTCTATGCCGAGTTGCCGGGTATGGCCATCCCCGGCGCGGTGCTCAACCTGCCCATGAACTATGACCGCCCCGGCTATCTGCTCTATCAAACGGTGCATGAGCAACCCCTGACGGTCGCCTATATCAGCCGGGATGACCCACGCACCCTCACCGAGCGGGCGCCGCTGTTGCAACACTTCCGCCATCTGGGGCCAGACATTATCGCCGTCGACCCGGGGGCAGTGGGGCTGACCGTGCTGCACGATCTGGATGTGGGCCTCGTCGTGCTCGACCGTTACAAAATGCCCGGGGGGTTGGAGCGTGAATACACCGAGCAACTGGCCGCGGCGATCTTTGCCGGCCACGACCCACTGTACGCCGACGAGCGTGTCACCGTCTTTCGTTCGCCGGCGCCTGCTGTGCGAGCGCCATACCTGATGTTGGGTGCGTTGCATTGGGGGCCGCTGACGAGCAACGACGGTCGCCGCCAGCGGGCGATCACCGGCCCGCAAGCGGAAGTGGCGGTGCGCCATGCGCCAGCGGACGCCAGTCTACTGTTGCGCTATCAGACTGGGTCTGACGCGTCATTGACGCTGAGCGGCCCAAACCGGGCGCAACTGGCGTTGCCGCCGGCGCCCGCCGGCCATACGGTGACGACGCCGCTGGCGGACATGGGGCTTTCGGCGGGGGAGGGTGTGATCACGCTGGCGCCGACGCCCGGGTCAGTGGTCTGGATTGAGGAGGTGGGGTTGGTGTTGAGCGCGGCATCGCTCAATGGCCCAGGGCAGTGACGCTGTGCTTGCGGTCGTGGTGGCGGAGGTGCCAGCGACCAAAGCGCTGGAGCAGGCTGCGCACGCGGTCTCGGCGCTGTTCAAGCCGCGCCTCTTTGGTCTTCCACTGGCCCAACACCTGGTTGATCACCAGCAGCGAGTCGCCGCGGATGTCGAGACGCGCCGTTTTGGGGTCGGCCTCCTGGTCATGCAGCCGTTTGAGCACACCCTCCAAGGCGGCAATCAGTGTGTCGTATTCGGCCTCGTTGTTGGTCACCTGATTGCCAAAGCGAAGCCGAACCACTTGCGGTTGGCTGCCGGGCCAGTGTAGGGCGTAGCTGCCATAGCCCTCGCCGGGGTTGCCCTTGCTGCCGCCATCGAAGATGATCTGGATCGGTTGCTCGGGCGCTTGACCGGGCAGCGGCGCCATAGCGTGGGGGTCGTCGACGCTAGGGCGATTGCCCGGCTCACCCACCACCACTTTGCCGCTAATGGGTGAGCGATTGGGGATCTCGGCGCCGGCAGGGGGCAATTTCAGCGGAGATGCGCGGCCAGGTTGCTGCCCAGACTCATCTACGTCTGGAGCGAGGTGCGAATCCGGCGCCGGCTCAGCCCGCGTCAGCGTCTGCGAGCGGCCTGCCAGGGCGGGGGCCACGCGCAGGCGGTCTTGGTCGGTGATGTTTGTCTCAGGCGGCATCAGGCCGGTGACGCGCAGCCGTTGCTGCAGGTGTCGTCGCCCAGCGGCGGTCAGGCGCTGGATGGCGTCAACAATCTCATCGACGGCAAGATCGGTTGCGATCGGGTCCTCGTCCGGCGGGCCAGTATAGGTTTCGGTCATGGTCCGATTCATCCTACCCCGTTACGTGCGACCTGGCGTTGTTGACGTTGGCGCGTGCGCGCTTGATCCCAAAGAAAGAGCAGGTTGTTGGCGTGGAATTGCTGTACGAGCCCCCCGAGCGGGATGCGGCTGCGTTCAAACTGCTCAATATCATAGGTGAGCAGGTCGTGCTTGGTGCCGCCATCATCCATCAGCCGTTGCACAAGCTGCTGGATATCGTTGAGATATTTGACGCTGATGTCAATGCTGCTTGTCACCTCGCCGCGCAGCAAAATATCGCCGTGCCCCTGGACGATACACTCCAGGTTGTAGTCGTGCAGGTTCATGAGCGAACGTTTGAACGCTTCGACGTCGCTGTAGGGCGTTGCGATCAAGGGCACGGGCATCATGAGATCGCTGGCAAAGAGCACCTTGTCTTCACGCACGTGCACAACGCAGAGTTCGGGGCTGGGGCCAGGTGAGTGGATCAGATGCACCGTTTTGCCGCCAAGCCGAATGACCACGCCCTCGTTGAAAACGATCTTGGGCAGGCGAATTTCCACATGGCGTAGTTCGGGCGTGTGCTCGCGCGCCTCTTCGAGCGCTGTATAGCCGTGCTCCATGAGCATCTCGCGACAGAGGTCATGGGCAATCAACTCGGCTTCGGGAAAGTAGCTGGAACCATACACATGGTCGGCGTAACTGAGCGTGTTGATCACATATTTGATGCCCTGTGGGCAAACTCGCTGGGCAAACTCGATGATCTGCTTGGTCTCCGATGGAAAGGGCAGCGTATCGATGAGGATGCCGCCTTCAGGGGTCACCACCAACCCGGCGTTCACCTCCACATAGAGTTCGCTGGTGAAGACCCAGGTGTCATCGGCCACACGCGTTCGAATAATCGCCACCGCTTTACCCCCTCAACCCCACGTTCCACACAATAGTCTGATTCTGGCTTACGGGCAGACGTTACACGGCGGCGGACCTTCGCGGCGCGCCATTCCAGGCCACTGCGTAACGTATCACTATGTGAAAAGTGTAACATATTCACATCACGAGCGTCAAGTAACTTGACATAATTTGATGCATCCACGATTTAGGCGGCACAGGTGACAGTCACTTTTGAAGTGACTTCACCTGTCCTGACAAACAAAAACACCGACTGACGAGCGTCAGACGGTGTAATCCGGTAATCGAATTTGACTCCGCAGAATCGTGTGGGCAGTGGGTGCGAACCTGCTAATGCAGGGTGGGCGTCGATTGGACGTTTCCGTCTTACCCGAAGGCTATCACATCCACGCCACGTTACCGAGCGCCCGAATTGTTCGTGTTGGCTCGCCCCGTATGCTACCCGAATCACGGAAGCCGCAGAGTCATTTATAGTATACCATGAACGGATAGTTTGAGCAAGATCCGCATCTAGCCCTTTCTAGGGGCATCTACTTTTTCTTTGGTGGGCGTAGCATAATGTGCAGCTCTTCCAGTTGCTGCTCGGTGACCGGGCTGGGCGTGTCCAGCATCAAGTCGGCGCCGGCGGATGTTTTGGGGAAGGCGATCACATCGCGAATGCTGGTGGCCTCGGCAAAGAGCGTGACCAGCCGGTCGATCCCCAGGGCGATACCGCCATGCGGCGGCGCGCCATATTGAAAGGCTTCGAGCAGATGGCCAAACTGGCTGTGCGCCTCCTCATGTGACATGCCGATGGCCGTAAAGAGCCGGTCTTGCTGTTCGCTGCGGTGGATTCGGATGCTGCCACCGCCAATCTCCCAGCCGTTGAGCACGACATCGTAGGCTT
>JAHDWG010000633.1:522-2910 GCA_023384495.1 Caldilineaceae bacterium | reverse complement strand
GACTCGAACCCAGAACCCGCGGCTTAAAAGGCCGCTGCTCTGCCAATTGAGCTAGAGGCCCGCAGCAACAGCAATGAGACTATAACACACCTGGGATGAATAAGCAAACTACCCCCGCCGTAGGGTGCGTCCAGGAACAGGGGGTGGTCAAGTGACGGTCCTTTCAGGCTTCCCCCAACTTTCAGACACGCACCCCGCCAAACGCTCGTTTGCGTTACAGGCGCCCCCACTCGCCAACCCATAGGGGCCACCGTAGTAACGTATGGACCCAGTCATGGAGTGGCTCGCAGCGTCCAGGCCAGCAACCCGCCAAATAGAACTGCCAGCAGCCCCATTTTCCAGATATCCAGTCGCCAGTCCAGATAGGGTGGCCGCGT
Organism: Caldilineaceae bacterium; assembly: GCA_023384495.1. Classification (GTDB taxonomy): domain Bacteria; phylum Chloroflexota; class Anaerolineae; order Caldilineales; family Caldilineaceae; genus CFX5. The sequence goes on along the minus strand of JAHDWG010000633.1, from coordinate 2,533 downwards.
CGGCAATCGGTCGTTCATGCTGCCTCCTGTTTTGGCGCCACCGGCGTGACCGGCGCGTTACCTTCATTGAGGGGTTCATAGCTCGGCTGTGCCTGCTCGCCTTCCAAGAAGACCGCGGGACTACGGTAGTCGGTGGTTGTGTGCAGGGTGGGCAGGGTAGGCTCCTGGCCAATCACCTTGGTGGTTGAACCAGAGCCCGCCGACCGCAAACGCACCCCACGAAAATAGAGCCACTCCCAGAGTGTTGAGGCGGCAAAGCCAAGCACAAAGCCGGCCAGCAGAAACCACAGAACATGCCATTCCATTAGCGTTTGACCTTTTCGCACGAAATCCTCTCGTTCATTTTGCCCATTGCCAACCAAATCAGAAAGGAAAGCACAGTGGATACAATAGAAGTTAGGACGCATCCGCGTAACGGTTGCGGGTAGCAACACCTTCAGCTACGAATCGAGTTAGCCGCAGAGTGATTCGGATACGCACTTAGAACCCATCCGAATAACGGTTGCGGGTCCAACCACTACACCTACGAATAGGCGCAGTCGCAGAGTTATTCGGATAGGCACTTAGGATGAGCGGTGTATGGCGCCGATAGTGGTGATTTGGTCAATATCGCATGGTTATCTTACCCGCAAGCCCGTCCGATGTCAATGCCCAGCGCGTGGCCGTTACATCCCTGGCGTCGTTGGCGTGCGGTTTCGAAGAGAATGACCGCCCCGGCGATCGCCGCATTGAGCGATTCGACCGCCCCCTGCATGGGAATCGCGATCGGCGTGGCCAGCGCTCTCGCTTCTGGTCCTGCACCGGCCGCCTCACCGCCGATGACCAGTGTGGCCGGTCTGCGCCAGTCAACGGCGTCATAGGGCAGGGCGGCCCTTACGTCAGCCACATAGACCGCTGAAGCCTCCGGGATCAGTGACTGCAGTTCGTCCCACTGAGCCATGATGCGAAGCGGGAGCCGGAAGTGTACGCCCATACCGGCGCGCACCACCTTGTCGTTGAACGGATCCACCGTCTCGGGCGCGAAGAGCACCTGGTCCACCCCGGCAGCTTCGGCAGCGCGCAACAGCGCGCCCGCATTCCCCGGCTCGCGCACCTGGTCGAGCAAAAGCGTCAGCGTTGGGCAGCTAGGCAGTGGCAACACAGGCAGCGGGGCGACAGCCACAATCCCCTGAGGCGTCACTGTTTCGCTCAGCGTGCGAAAGACATTGGGCGTACAGGCCCAACATGCGATCTGGGCTGCTTCCAAACAGGCCAGCAAGTCGACAGCGCTCGTATGGCCAGCCACCATCTCAGGCGCATAGAATACTTCGTGTGGGCGAACGCCACTGGACAGCGCATCGTTGATCAAACGTACACCTTCCACCAGAAAGCGCCCCGCCGCCACGCGGCGCCGCTTCTGGCTCAATTGTCGCGCCTCGCGGATGCGCGGGTTGCTCGCGCTGATGATCATTCGCTGCGCCCTCCCTGTTTGCAAGGATTACGGCCATCAAATGCACGTTCCATCAAATAGAATGCGGCAGAAGCCTGTGGGCCTCTGCCGCATATTGCCTTGTCAGTAAGCACACGCCCAACCGCTGCGTCACCAAGCGACAAAGCCCTGTCTGCCAGACAAAAGAACGAACTCAGCTTTGTGCTTTGGCCAGTTGGGTCAGCCGGCCAAATGCGCCGGCGTCGTGCACCGCCAAATGTGAAAGCACCTTGCGGTCGACCTGAACATTGGCCTGTTTGAGACCATGAATGAACTGGCTATAGTTGAGGCCATTCAGCCGGGCCGCAGCGTTGATCCGCGCGATCCAGAGTGCGCGGAAATCACGCTTCCGATTGCGGCGGTCGCGAAAGGCGTAAAACAGCGACTTGAGCATCGCCTCATTGGCGCGGCGAAAGAGCAGATGCTTGGAGCCCACCTGGCCCTTGGTAAATTTGAGGACCTTCTTGTGGCGGCGATGGGCATAAGCCTTTGGTCTTGAACGTGGCATTTTGTCTCCTTCCGTGAGGGCGGAATCAGGAACAT
>JAHDWG010000633.1:0-512 GCA_023384495.1 Caldilineaceae bacterium | reverse complement strand
AGGGTTCCGATTCACTTACGCAGCCGGTCACGTGCTGGGTTGAACTGTAAACGAACCTATCGTACTACGATTGGACGGCCGCACCGGCAAGGGTCTGCACCATCTTGATGGTCGCGGTAGACTCGGTGGTGATGGCGTGCCGGTATTCACGGTTTACTTTGGCGCTCTTTTTGCGGCGCAGATGACTGCGGCCGATCTTCATGCGCATAAGCTTCCCGTTTTTGGTCAGCCGAAAACGCTTGGCTGTTCCTTTATGTGTTTTCTGTTTTGGCATCATAGCCTCTCTTTCATCAAGGTCAGAACCGCATAGGCGTCGTTGCAAACAAGCGCTTGGGCTGGTTCGCTCCGACCCATTCTCACTTTTGTCTCTGGCAGACATAGAAAAACGGGCTTTCGCCCGTTTTCCGGCAACGTAAACTGTGACTCTATCCGAAGATTTCGTGGACGCCTATGTTGACAAGCCGGCTTGACCACAAGAACTTTCGGATGATGCTTAACGATGATGCTTGACG
>JAHDWG010000051.1 GCA_023384495.1 Caldilineaceae bacterium | reverse complement strand
GCGCTATATTGGGCATTTTGAAAGGTTGGCCCAACAGGCATCACGACCTGCGGTCACCGATACCCGTTAAAAAGGGTAGTGTACAGCAGGAACACAGAGCGCACAGAGGGTTTTGTCCTCAGAACAAGCCATCGCATTTCGCTCGGTGTTCCCCGTACATTCTCTGGGCGCTGGTATGGTGGATGTACCGCACCGAACTCTGTGTTGCGCTGTTCTACGCTCGCTTCTGTGCAGTGTACGACAGGAACGCCGAGCGCACAGAGGAAACGATGAAGCCGAATGAGAACGGGCGTGCGGATAACTTCGCACGCCCGTTGGGTTGAATGCGAGCCGCGTGAGCGGCCCGTTCGATTTGAGCGATGCCGGCAGCCATGCGAGGTTGCCGGCGGTGTTAGCCTATCCGCCAATCAGCGGCAGATAGATGGGGCCGTTCAGGTCCTCTTCGCGATCCTCGTGTACCTCCGGTTCTTCTTCCACCTCGTCAGGCGTGTCATCTTCCGGTGCGGTATCCTCTGGCGCGGTGATGAGCAGTGCGCCATCTGTCGACACCAGCGGCACGCGCACACCCTGGCTGCTGCCCAGCGAAGGCGCCGGGTCATGGGCAAAGGCCACCACGGCCGTCTGCCCATTGGCTGCTGCATCCGCCGTCACTGTGAGGGTGGCCAGCGCGCCGTCGGGCAGGTTCGCCAGCGGCAACGCCATGTCGGCGAGGACGACCTGGATGCGGCCCGGCTCGGGTACGGTCACGCTCCTGACGAACTCAGCCGGTGTGTTGAAGACAAGCCCATCGGGTGCGCCATCCCCGTTTGCATCGTGAAGGTCGACGTGCAAGAGCGCCGGGTCATAGGCAATCGTAAACGCAGCCGCCGCGATGGGGTTGCCGCCTGTGCTCAATTCGATGGGCAGGGCAACGGTTGCGCCCGGAGCAGCTGTGACGCCATCCGCGATGCGCAGCATTGCCGCAACCGCCTGGCTGGCGCGCACACCATCAACCGGCGAGCCACAGGCGTCGTTGCCCTGGAAGATGATCAGCACGGTGCAGACGATGTCCGCCGCGTCGATCTGTTCATCCCGATTGGAGTCGCACCCGTGCGGGCTGCCGGGGTAGTCGCCCCCCGGCGCGTCCAGCCAGAACGAACCGTCGCCGTCGAAGATCTCGAGCACACAGGCGATCGTATCGCCGGCATTGACCGCGCCATCCTGATTGCAGTCACCCAGCAGCCCAGTCTGGATGGCGACAGAACCCGGTGTGGTGGCCACGGCAACGGCAACGCCGCTCGGATCGCTGGCGGTGGCTGCCGGTTCGGTCGAGAAGGCAACCCCAACGATGAGCGGGCTTTCTTTGGGCAGACAGGTTGCGACCAGTTCCACCGTCGCCAGCGGGCCATCGGGCAGTGCGGCAAAGGGTGGCGCAAGGTCGGCGATGAAGAAGTCAAGCTCACCGTCGGCGTCGCCGAGGTCGACGCTGGCCGAGCCCTGGAAGTCGGGCGGCAGATTGAACTGGATCGCATCGGGGATGCCATCGCCGTCATCGTCCGCCGGGTTGAAGCGCAGACAACTCTCATCGAAATCGACCGAGAAGGTGGCCGCAGCGATGTCGAAGCCATTGGCCGTGAAGAAGATCGGCGTCTGAACGCGCCGTCCATACCAGGTCGGCGACTCATCACCGAGGCGCAACGTGGGGCCGACGGCGTGGAGCGTGACCGGCAGATCGAGTCGTCGCAGCTGCGGGTCGTTGCTGAGAATGCGGATGATCGCGCTGTAGTCGCCATTGACGAGGCCAGGAACGCTGGCGTCGATGGTGACCTGGAGCGCCTGCGTCTCATCGGGCGCGGCCAGCCCTTCGGCAGGCGTCACCGAGAGCCACGCCACCGGCTCGCCACGCTGGCCTTGCAGCCACACGATGCTGTTGTGCACGATCAGGTCCACATCACCCGTCCACTCATACCAGTCGGCCAGGAAGGTATTGAGCGCCACAACGCCCCCCCGGGTGGCGACAAACTCGTCGTCGGTCCACGACGCCACCAGGTCGGCATCCGGCGCCAGTTCCACAACCTGACGCAGATAGTCACCCGCCTCATCGACGCCTTGCATAATGGGGTGGGTGGCGTCGAATTCGCCGAGGGTGGCAAACGAGAACCAGTCACCGACGCCGATTAGCGGGCTGTACCCATCGGTCAGCCAGCGTCCGCGCAACCCCCAGCCACTCTCCGATGGGTCGTAGAAGGTCGGCACGGTCTGCACAACCGTTCCACCGCTGTCGACATAGTCGGCCAACAGATCACCGACGGCGGCAGGCTCGGCAAATGCGTTGTTCGCCACCACCACCACGGTCTCGTAGGCCAACAGTTGCTCAAGCAACGGTGTATCGATGCGTGCGTCGTAGATGTCAACCTGGCCGATGTCGGGGTAGGCATCGAGGAGCGCCTGAAGCTGGTAGACATCGGCAGCGGCCAACAGCAACACATTGGGGGGTTGCTCAGCAGAGAGGCCACCGAGCTTGGCCGCAGCCACAAACTCGGCGCGGGCCTGTGCGGGCCGTTCACCGTCATACGCAACAGCTGTGCTGGGTTGAGCCGGAGCCGCCTGCGCCGGCGCATTCGCAGCGGGCGGGAGCGGGGCCATGCTGCCGGCAGTCGGGCTGATGGGGGACGGTTCGTCCGGCGGGCGCGTGATCACCATATAGCGCAGCGGCGCCGTGCCCGTGTTGGTGACCAGCAACGTCCGCTCGATGCGCTCGCCCAGGCGCAGCGTCTCTTCGAATGACGATGGGGCGACTGCGATGTGGGGCAGCTTGACCACGCCATTGACTGCGCTCCCCGCTGCGGTCACACCCTCGTTTGAGGTGAGGGTGGCCACATTGACGAGACTCGGCTCGCTGATGATGCGCACATCGTCCACATACCAGCCTGTGTAGAAAACCGAGAGGTCTGATGTGAATTCGAAGCGAACCCAGACGGCTTGGCCGGCATAGGCGCTGAGGTCCACGTTGGCGGTGTACCAGGCCGAGCTGTTGTTTGCAGAACTCCACACGGGGGTGAAGTTCGCGCCATCGGTCGAGACCGATACGAGACGCTGCTCGCAGCAAGGCTCGATGTTTTCCCAACTGGCAAAAGAGAGGGTCACCTTGCCGGATGGCAGCAGCAGCGGTGTGGCCGACGTCAACCGACCTACGGTATCGTCCGGATAGGTGCAGGTCGATGTGTCGCCAAAATACCAACTGTGCGTGGGGCTGAAGCTGTTTCCGCAAGGTTCGGAATCGTCCAGCCAGTTCCAAAGCCCCTCAGCCACCCAGTTCTGTGGGCCGCTCTCCATGTCGTCAAAGAAGGTCTCTATGGCGTCGGGGTAGTCGCGATGGACCGTGACGGCAAAGGTGCGGCTGGTCATCTCATCGGGGTTGAGGTCTGGCAGTTGCCAGGTGACGACGCCGTCCACTTCCACCCCACCCTCACTGGCCGAGCCGGGCAGATAGGTGGTGTTGGCCGGGATGGGGTCGGTGAGCGTCAGGCCGGTCAGGGTCTGCGCCGTGTAGTTGTTGATGGTCAGCTCGTAGGTGAGCACCGCGCCGGCCTCAACGCGCAGCGGCGTCCCCGTCTTGACCAGGCTGAGATCGTCGCGGCATGAGGGCGGCAGGTCGAACGCCTCGCGGCCATCAACGGTGCTGTAGGGGCTGCCCTGGTCAGCGCCATAGCCAAGCCCACGCTTGGCAAACGCCTGCCAGATTGTACATTGATTGGCGCCGCCATAGTCCACCATATCGGCGGTGAGGATGGCGTTGCGCGCGTCGACAAAGCCAGGTTCGCAGGGCATGAACTTCATGCCATCGATGACCAGGCGCAGGGCGATGTTGTTGCCGCCATTACCCGTGTAGAGGTCAGCGTCATACCCAACCTGATCGACCAAGGCCCAGTGCAGATCCCACAACATGGAAGCCCACACTTGCCCGACAAAATAGATATCTGGGTTCTGCCGGATCGAGCCATAGGTCAGCGGGTTGACCGCCATGTTGGTGCTGTAGGGGTATTGACGGATGCCGGGGCCGTCGAGCGGCTGGCCCAACACATAGGCGCCCAGCCCGCGCGTGCGGTCTCCCGTATCGGTGGGCTTGGCGGTGAGCGCCAGGGTAAACCAGTCGCTCCAACCTTCGCCCATCTGTTCAGGGTTGAAGATACAGTAGGGGTTCGACGGGCCGCCGACCAGGCGAGTCGAGACGCCGTGGGCATACTCGTGGATGATGATGCCGTTGTCGAGATCGCTGTCTCGATTGGGCCACGTATAATCCCAGACAAACATCCCCATGCGCGGCGGTTCGCCGTCGGCAGTCGGCATGAAGTAGGCGTTGTTGCGGGCGCCCCAGTCATACATATCGTGGGCGTCGGCCTGGACGGCGTCGGCGCCAAAGCCGCCGCGCTCGTAGTTGTTCATCTGGAAGTTGCCGCTCACTTCGTCGAAACCATAACGGTAGGTGACGTCATGGAGGATATTGTTCCAGTAGAAGAGATTGACAAGCGCAGCCTGCAAGTTCTCGCCAGCGGCGGGGTCGAGGGTGGCGTCAAAGGCATAATCAAAGTTGAAGCGCCGTGGCCGGCGTCCGGTGGGGCGGAAGCCATCGAGGTCATCGCCGTTACGGTCCTCTTGGGCAAAGACGTTGTTGCCGCGCGTGTCGTTGAATTCGTGGCCGGGCCGCCCATCAATGTCGTGCCACCCGTAGGGCGAGGCCAGCGAGTCGGCCGGGTTTCGGAGCAGCGTCTGCGATGTAGGCAGGCCGGGGCCATCGTCGGGGTGTTCGAGCGGCAGGGCAAAGACACGATAGGTGGGCGTCGTGAGGGGGGATGCGGGCTGTTTCGCCATCGGTGCGTTGGCGTCAGCGCCTTCATCGTCATCCGGGGGCGCCGGGTCATCCTGTAGCGTTGCGGCGGCCTTCATATCGCCCGTGTGGTGCAGGATGATATCCACTTTGTCGATGAGCGCGCCGCTTTCGGCGTCCACGCCCACCTTCCACGCATGGTTGCCCTCACGTGTATGGATCAGCGCGCGCCAGGCCAGGCGCACCACGTCGTTGGGCTGACGCAGGAACATCAGCTTGAGCGAGATTGGCTCTTTTGCAATGCCGCCATCGCTCACTGTGACTTCGGGCGCCGGTCCATCCCGCTCATAGAGCACGCGAAACGGCTCGGTGACCGGCAAGCGGAGGTATTGGGCGGCCTGTCCGGCGGCGGCAATGGCGGTATAAGCGGGCGCCACAGTGTTGATCTTGGCGGCAAGGTTGGAGACAAAGCGGTTGCCGACGCTGATCACGGCTCCGTTGCTGGCAACGTTGACGTTGAGATCGCCATTGTCGACTTCGATGCCTTGATGACGTTGGCGAAAGTAGAGATGGGTCACACCGTTGAAGGACGATGTATAGTGGTCTCGCACAACCAGGTCTTCGAGGTCGGCCAGGGTGAGACCAAGCGCAGGGGCATTCTGGCGGAGGTAGACGAGGGCGATTTCGACGGCGTCACCAGGGTTTGGGCCGGTCAGAAAAGCCGGTGGGTGAGCCGGGAGAGATTGCCCGTCTTCCCGTTCGTTCATCATGGCCACTGCCCGACGCATTGCCCTGGGCCCAGAGGCAATCAGAACAAGCGAAAGAGCGAGCAGCAGCAAAATCCACTGTTTACGCATAGATGCCTTCCGATCATTGTGTACAGGAATATACGCGCGATGAGCAGCAATGAGGAACAGGAAAGATCACAGTGGGATGAGCTACAAAACCTCCTTGGGGCATAGGGCGCGTAGCCGGCTGGCAGCGCCAGGCGCGCAAAACGTAGAACGGCATGACCTCTAACGGGCCACCTTCGCCACCCGGGCTGGGCTAGGGAGCAAAACCCAATCGAGTGACGTAACGTTCTAATAATGATTGGTTGGAATGGGATTGGTACGGGGCGGGGGTCGTTTGAGGGCGGGGCCAGGCTCCGGGATCAAACGGCATGGCGAATAAAGTATACTATATTTCGACGAATTTGGCTGACGCTAAATCGAACAGTTTCCTGACAATTTTGTAACAATAGGAATCATATACTGTAAACTAAACTTCTCAACTCACCTTACGCAGTAGGTGGTAGTGACAAGCTGTCAGCGGATTTTTCGACCGGATTGAACGGATGGGGGCGCCCTCATCCGTTCCCTGTTCGAACCAAGCGGAGCGGGTGCGCTCGTTGATATCCGTTGACAGTTGTATCTGCGTAAGGTGAGTTCTCAACAACGTAGTAGTACGATGGCGTAGGCAGCATAATGCATGGAGGGCGGATGTGATGAATAAACTGCAAAGATTGAGTTTGTTTTTGAGTGCGCTTGTATGTGCTGCATGCCAGCTTGCGCCTGCGCCCGTACCATCGACACCAGCGCCCAGCATGGACCCGATCCGTATCATCGCCTTTGGCTCGTGCGCCGAGCAAGACCAGCCGCAGCCGATCTGGGATGCGGTGATCGCCAGCCGGCCCGACCGTTTTGTCTTTCTGGGCGACAACATCTATGGCGACACGACCGACATGGCTGTGCTGCGCGCCAAATATGAACAGTTGGGGCAACAGCCAGGCTACCGGCGCCTGCGCGAGTCCACCCAGGTGGTCGCCACGTGGGATGACCATGACTATGGCGTCAACGACGGCGGGGCGGAATACCCGCAGAAGGCGGCCTCAAAAGCCGTCTTTTTGGACTTTTTTGGCGAGCCTGCCGACAGCGAGCGTCGCCTGCGTGATGGCGGCATCTACACGGCCTATCTGGATGGCCCGCCAGGCCGTCGTGTACAGTTGCTCTTGCTCGACACTCGCTGGGATCGCTCGCCGCTCACGCGGGTGTCGGAGGCTGAATATGCAGCACGCAGGCAGCGCTACGTGGGGCCGTATACGGCGACGACCGGGCCAGACGCCCGCCTGTTGGGCGAAGATCAGTGGTCCTGGCTGGAGGCTGAGCTGCGCCGCCCAGCAGAAGTGCGGATTATTGCCACCAGTATCCCCTTTTTACAAGAGGGGAGCGGCTGGGAGAACTGGTCCAACTTTCCCGACGAACGGCGACGTCTGATCGACCTAATTGTCGATACGGGCGCCGGCGGGGTGCTCTTCATCACCGGCGACACGCACCGGGCGCAGTTTTCGAGGTGGACAGACGGCGTCCCCTACCCGCTGTGGGAGGTCAACTCGAGCGGCCTCACGCGCAACTATGACCGGCCCGTCCCTGACCAATACCGCGTGGGCGACATCTACACCGACGACAACTATGGCCTGATCCGTATTGACTGGGAGAAAAGTGACCCGGAGATCCATATGGAGATCCGCAACGTGGAGAACGCACTGGTGATGCAGCAGACGGTTCGCCTAAGTGAGCTGCAAATGCCCAGTGCTGTAAGGTGACAGTCACTTCTGAAAGTGACTGTCGCCTTGTCATGGATGGGGACGTTCGCCACACGGTAGGTCGTCCGACCTGAGACCGAACCCGCCGACCAGTTCCCTCGGGATCAGCGCATCCGCGCCCTGATCGTGTAGAATAGCCTGTAACAATTCAGACTGGAGTCACAATACTGGCTCGCTATCACCATCTCAACCATGACTGACCACCCATGAATGATCTCACGTTTTACGCCAACCGCACCGTGCTCATCACCGGCGGTTTGGGTTTCATTGGCTCCAACCTGGCGCGGCGGCTGGTGGATCTGGGGGCGCGGGTCACGCTGGTCGATTCGCTCATCCCCGATTATGGGGGCAACCGCTTCAACATCGCCAGCTACGAAGACCGTCTCTGTGTAAACCTGGCCGACGTTCGCGACCCCCACGCCATGCGCGCCCTTGTCCAGGGGCAAGAGCTGCTCTTCAATCTGGCCGGCCAGGTGAGCCACATCGACTCGATGACTGACCCCTTCAGCGATCTGGAGATCAACGCCCGCGCCCAGCTTTCGATCCTGGAGGCCTGTCGCCACGAAAACCCTGACATCAAGGTAGTCTACGCCGGCACGCGCCAACAGTACGGCAAGCCCCAATACCTCCCGTTGGATGAGCGCCACCTTCAGCACCCCACCGACGTCAACGGCGTCAACAAGCTGGCCGGCGAATGGTATCACATCGTCTACCACACGGCCTATGGGCTGCGCACAGCGTCGTTGCGGCTCACCAACACCTATGGTCCACGCCAGTTGATGCAACACAACCGTCAGGGCTTTATCGGCTGGTTTATCCGCCTGGCCGTGGAGGGGAAGGAGATTCAGCTCTATGGCGATGGCCGCCAGCTGCGCGATTTGAACTATGTAGACGACGTGGTCGACGCCTTCCTGCGCGTGGGCGTCAGCGACGCCAGCAACGGGCAGGTCTACAACCTGGGCGGCGACATGCCCGTCAGCCTCTACGACCTGGCGCACCTGCTGGTGGAGATCGCCGGGCAGGGTAGCGTGCGGCTTGTGCCCTGGCCCGAAGAGCGCAAGCGCATTGACATCGGCGATGTCTATTCGAGCTATGCGGCCCTCGAGGCGTCGCTGGGCTGGCGCCCGACCACCTCCTTACGCGACGGGTTGGCGCGGACGGTGGCCTATTACCGCGAGCACTGGCCCCACTATTGGTCGTGACACAGAATCGGGCTGGTGACTTTACGTCACTCGTAAAAGACAATCGTCTGTACAAGCCGATCCAGCTGTAGCTCGATCATGGGGCTGCTGGTGGGGAGCAGGACGCGCACGCAAAAGCTGCCCTGGTTCTGATAGCCGGCGGTGCAATACTCGTGGATGATATAATTGGGGCCTTGTCGCAGCCATTTGACCCCCTCTTTGCCGCCAATCGTAATCCGGCTGGTGAGCACGGCTTCGGGCGGTTGCAGGTCGCCAAAGGGGATACTCGAAAAGCCGATCACCTGCTCATGGATCAGGTTGGGGATGCCCAGCCGGTATTCCTCACGCACGGCGTTCCCCGCCAGTTCGTTGCGGTCGGGTTGCCAGGTGCGCGGGTAGGCAAAGCCAACATAGTCGCCAATCAGCCGCGGCCAATTTTCCGTGCCCGGCGGCCCTCCCGGCACGGACACAAAGCGGCGGCCATAGACCGATGAAGGCGTCGGCAGTTCGGCCACAGGGGTGCCGCCGTGCAGACGCAACGGCGTCGGCGCCGATGGGGGCAAGGGCGTCGGCTCTAGCGTGGGCAAGACCAACGCATCGACCGACGAACCGACCAGGCTGATGTTGTCCAAGTTAAGGTCGATCTCTTCGCCTACATCGCCCCACTTCTTCCAAAGCCGCACATAGACGGTCATCTGGGGTTCTTGGGCAAGCACCTTGGCCGAAAAGCTGTTGAAGCGCCCCGGGGACAACCGCTCTTCGTAGTTGTTCCAGCCCACGTCCACCCACTGCTGAACCGCCTGCCAATCCGCCTTGGGGCCAAACGACCAGCCAAACTGCACCCGATAGCGGAACGGGTCGCGGTCGGCGTTGGCGTTGTCGGTGGTGCGGATCATGCCGTGCAGCGAGAAGACGTAGGCTGCGCCCGGCTGCACCCGCACCGTCTGGTAGATGCCGGCAAAGCGATCCGGGTCGGCCACGCCCAGATTCTCGGTGTTCATCTCGATCAGTTGGCTATGCGAACCCCTGTAGACCACCGGCTGCCACTGGTCGTCGTAGAAGCCATAGAGCGTCTGCCCATTGTTGGTGAAGCAGCCCCAGCCAATGCCCACATGGCCACACCCATCTCGATAGGTGAAGCCCTCTTCAAAGCCGCCGTTGACCAATAGATTGCCCACCGGCTTGGTGGTCGCCTGGCCAGGAAGCGGGTTGAGCCAGAGCGAACCCGCCATCAACAGCGTCGCTACCGTGAACAGCGCCCAACGCAGATTGCGCTGGGCATATCTGGGCCTCGGTTCGTGATTCATGCTCATCATACCCCAAACGCCCGGTCATCTCGTTTTGTTTCGCCCCCATTCTACCCACACGCAACCCATGCTCAAAAACTCAGTTCCTCGCGCGACTCCATCTTCGTCTCATCGAGGTCCATGTCCAGCCCCGGCGTGGTGGGCAGCTTTACCACCCCACCCACCGGCTTGAGCGGCGTCTTGAGGAAGAACTGGTGAATCTCGTTCCACTTGATCAGATATTCGAGCAGCGGGCAGGTGGTCTGCGGCCAGGCCGCGATCAGGTGCGCGGTGGCCGGCGTCGAATGGCCGTGGGGGATCACCACCAGGTCATAGGCCGAGGCCAGCGCGGTGATCTTCATCGTCTCGGAGATGCCGCCACACCAATAGATGTCGGGCTGGAGCACGTCGCAGGCGCCGGCGTCCATCAGCGCCTTGAGCCCCCAGCGGGTGTATTCATGCTCGCCACCCGAAATAGGGATGGTGACGTTGCGCCGGATCTCGGCGTATTGCGCGATCTTGTCCGGGAGCACAGGCTCTTCGATCCAGCGCGGATGATACTCCTCCATGCGCCGCGCCATCTGGATCGTGTAGGGTACATCCCAACTCATCCAACAGTCGAGCATGATGTCCACATCGGGGCCGACCGCTTCGCGCAAGGTGCGCACCAGGCGCAGGTTGCGCGCAATGCCGGCGGGGCCGTCGGTGGGCCCATCGCGGAAGAACCACTTGGTGGCATTGTAGCCCGCCCTAACCATCTCCTGCGCCCGCTCTTGCACCAGTTCGGGATCGAGCGAATAGCCCAGCGCGCTGGCGTAGGCTGGAATCTCGGTGCGGGTGGGCCCACCCAGCAGTTGGTAGACCGGCGCGTTGAAGTAGCGCCCCTTCAAGTCCCACAAGGCGCAGTCGACCACGCTCATGGCCTGCATGACCACGCCCTTGCGCCCATGCACCATGGCGCGGTACATGCGATCCCACAGCCGTTCGATGGCGAGGGGGTCGTGGCCAATCAGCAGCGGCGCCAGTTGTTTGCCGATGATCAGCGCCTGGTCGTCGGTGAAGGGGCCGCCGATCCCGTAGACGCCGTGATCCGTCTCGATCTGCACAAAGTGGGCGACGATGCGATAGCCGTTTTCGCCGACCTTCTGCGTGAAATGGGGCCCCTCCGCCTTGTGCTCGGGATAGATGTCCACCGGGCGGGTCAGGCGCTCCTCCCAAAATTCGCCGGCAAAGGGCATGACGCCGGCAAGCTTGAAGATGCGAACATGGGTGATCTGCATGATTCCTCCTATCGTATTCAATCTTTGCACTTTTAACGCAAAGGCGCAAAGATGCAGAGACGCAAAGAAGTGACTCGACCAACCGCTTGGCGTCTTTGCTCCTCTGCGTCTCTGCGTTGAAAAAATCTGCAAAGATAGAGATAACCTGCGCCCACCGCGTCAGGGCGCTAAGATGACCTCCGGTGCTCCTGGCCCAACTCGTGATAGGGGCCACGGTGTGCGGGGGGCAGCAGGGTGGCGATCCGGCGCATCATCTGGTCCACCTGCTCATCCAGCCAGCGCCGGCGGGCCTGCCCTCTCAGCGACGGGTCTGCCGCAATCGGCCCAAAGGCCGGGCCAATGCGGATGATGATGCGGGTGCGGCGGAAGCGGCGCAGGTTCGTCATAATTTGCTCTGTGCCCAAGACACCCACCGGCAATATCTGCGCCTCAGTCATGGTGGCCAGCAGCGCGGCGCCGGCGCGGGCGGGGATTAATTGCGGGTTGGCGCGCGACATGTTGCCCTGAAGGTGCGCCACTGTCTCGCCCCGGGCTCGGCGTTCGGCCAGATCGGGGTTGATGCCGCCCTCTGGGAAGATGCCGACCACCTTACCCTGCTGCATGGCCTCAGCCGCCAGCCGAAAGGCCGCCCGGTCCACCTGACCGCGCCAGATGGGGATGGTGTCAAAAAGGCGGAGCAGCACGCTGACCCAGCGTCGCTCGTGCGCTTCGGTGGCCACCACAAAGGCCGGCGTGATCGGCAGCGCCAACGCCAGCACCGGCGGGTCGAACCAACTGAAGTGGTTGGCAATCAGCATCAGCCGCTCGGGCTGCAGGGGGATGTGTTCGCGCCCCTCGACGGTCACACGGAAGAGAACCAGACAGATCAGACGGCCAATCACCAGCAGTGTGATCCGAAGCGAATAGATGACAATCAGGCGCATGGTTAGGGGCGATGGACGATGGACGATAGACGGCCGGATTAGGGCTGCGCGGCGGGCGGTACGGGCAGCCCCGCGCTGCGCATGAGCTTGAGCGCATTGGTGGTGGGCGATGGTCCAGGGCGCAATCGGTAGTCAAAGGTCATTGTGCCCCCCTGCCCATGGCCCGAAAGCGGCTCACGCACATCGTCGCGGAAGTGATAATTGGCGATGGCCGGCGACGTGTCCGCAAGCCGCGCCAGTTCCAGATCGTGGGTGGCGATCAGGCCAACGCCCTGTTGGCCGACCAACGCCTGAATATACGCCTGGCTGCCGAGCAGTCGCTCGCGATTGTTGGTGCCACGGAAGATCTCGTCGATGCAAAAGAAGAGCGGCGTTGGCTCGTCAGCCTCCAACGCATCCAGCAGCGCCTTGAGCCGGCGTACCTCGGCATAGAAGTACGAGATGCCGTTGGTCACCGAATCGCTCACCTTGATGCAGGTGAAGAGCCGAAAGTGGGTTGTCTCCAGCTTCTCCGCATCCACCACCCCGCCGGCAGACGCCAATGCCAGGTTGACGCCCAACGCCTTGAGAAAGGTGCTCTTGCCCGCCATGTTCGACCCGGTAAGAATCACCAGTTCCCCCAAGCGCTCGAAGCGAAAGTCATTGCGCACCTTGGTCGCTTCAGGCAGCAGCGGGTGCCCCAACCCGGTGACACGAAAGACGGGGCTTGTCACCTTGTCATGCAGCGTGGGGAAGGTCGCATGCGGCTGCAAATAGGCGGCATTGGCCAGCGACCCCAGCGCCTCCAGCTCATACCAGCAATCGAGCCAATCGGGCAGGTGCGCGGCCAGTTCCGCCTTGTGTCGCTCCAGCCGGAACGCAAAGTAGAAGCCCCACGGCGCCACGGCATTGAGCGCCAACGCCAGCAACGGGTTGCCCTGGAGGCCGGTGGCCGCTGCCACCCACCCGATGCGGCTCAGCAGGCGCGAAGGT
Source organism: Caldilineaceae bacterium (assembly GCA_023384495.1). GTDB lineage: Bacteria > Chloroflexota > Anaerolineae > Caldilineales > Caldilineaceae > CFX5. The sequence goes on along the minus strand of JAHDWG010000051.1, from coordinate 12,974 downwards.
CGCAATGAGGCCGCCTGCAACGGCGCACAGAGCTGGCGCAGCCCCGGTGACCGAGAAAATTGAAACTGCTCCACATGACGAAAGACAGCCAACAACCGTTGCAAATCATCACGCAACGCCGTCGCCTCGCCAAACGCGCCACTGATCAGGCGGCCATGCAGCAGATAGAGCGCGGCATAGAACCCCAGGCTGACCCGCCAATACGGCGCCCATTCCCACCACTGTGCGCCAGCAAAGAGGACGAGATTCACACCGGCCAACGCCGCAAGTGCGACCAACCAACCCTGCAACCGGGCCGGTTCCTGCCGCCGTTCGAGCCACGCCAGCAACGCCGCTGCGTCCCACCCGGCCTGCTCCTCAACCAGAAGCTGCCCATCCACCACCAGCCGGTGGCGAAAGAGCGTATGGGGGATCAGCTCGCGCACAAGCTGTTGGCGGCGCCGCGTTGCCTTGCCATCGGGCCGGACTGGCGTCAGCCATTCGCGCAACCGCGCGCTGCCTTGGGCCGAGACCGCAATGTCCAACACCCGGTGCAGCGACCGTTCGCCCACCAGGTCCAGGTCGGCCTCGTAGGGGTGGTCATAGCGCGGATCGATTGCGCGCGACGCGGGGAGAGCGCCCCAATCAAGCTCGATGCGGGCGATCTGGTGGGCGACAAAGTGCCCCAACAGCGCAAACTTGTGCGCCATCATATCGATCTGCTGATGGCGATGGACCACCAACGCAAACCCCACAGTTGCGACGGCCAACACCAGCCAGAAGAGCCACTGCCCCACCGCAAAGAGCGCCACAACAGCGGCCCCAACGCCGGCCACAAAGAGCAAAAGCCGCGCCCACGAATAGCGCCGACTGAGGGCTTGATCAGCAGCAAACCGGCGCTCGATACGTTCACGCTGCCGCACGAGAAGCCGAAGCCGGTCGGCCTGTGCGATGTTCATCTTCAAGAGTGTCTCACAGGACAAACAGATTGCTCACAAGTCCACCTGTTCAAAAGACAAGACAAAACAGTGCTACAGAGAGAGCGCAGAGCCTGCGCAGAGAACACCGAGAAAAACGCGCTGGCTTGTTCTATGGACAAGATCCTCTGTGTGCTCCACGCCTCCTCTGTGGTCTCTGTGTTCCTGCTGTACGCTAGGCCATCCGCTCACCGCCCCATCCGCTCACCGCCCCAGCCGCTCCAGCAACTGGCAATATGCGCCCTGCCCCTTCTCGAAACTGGCCAGCCGGAAGAACTCGTTGGGTGAGTGTTGTCGCTCATCGTTGAGCGCAAAAGCGAAGTTGACCGTATAGGCCCCCAGCGTGTTCAAGAAGAGTGTGCACGCGGGGATGCTGCCGCCCGAACGCACATAGTATGGCTCCTTGCCGTACATGGCCATCAGCACGTCGCGAGCGGCCAGATTGCCGGGGTGATCCGCCGGCATGAGATAGGGGGTTGCGGCGTTGGGGAGCGTCTGCACAGTAGCCTTGACGCCGGGCGGCGTATGTTGCTCCACATGCGCTGCGATCAGCTCGCCGATCTCCACCGGGTCTTGGTCGGCCACCAACCGGCAGGTGATCTTGGCGTGCGCCTGGGCGGGCAGCACCGTCTTGGTGCCGGCGCCCTGGAAGCCGCCCCAGATGCCGTTGACCTCGAGCGTAGGCCGCGCCCACGTACGCTCGCGCGCCGAAAAGCCCGGCTCGCCAAAGCCGTCTTCTTCGGTGAGCCCGATCTGGGTTGTGAATTCGCCCCGGTCCAACGGAATGGCCGCAATCTGGGCCTGCTCTTCATTCGACAAGGGGCGGACGCGGTCGTAGAAGCCCTCGACCAGGATGCGCCCATCGGGGGCGCGCATGGAGTCCAGAATACGCGCCAATGCGTGGATGGGATTCTGCACTGCGCCGCCATACATGCCCGAATGCAGGTCATAGGCCGGCCCCTGCACATCGATCTGGAGCGCCGACAGCCCGCGCAGCCCCACAAGCAGCGCCGGCTGCTCTTCGCTGTATTGGCCGCCATCGGAACTGATCACCATGTCACAGGCAAAGAGCGTCTGGTTTTCGATGATAAAGTTGGGCAGTGTTGGGCTGCCGATCTCCTCCTGGCCCTCGAAGAAGAACTTGACATTGACCGGGAGCGCGCCCGTCGTGTTGAGCAGCGCCTCCACCGCCACGATGGGGAGCAGCATGTTGCCCTTGTCATCGTTCGAGCCGCGGGCATAGAGCCGCCCATCCTTGATCACCGGCTCAAAGGGCGGGCTCTCCCACAGCTCAACCGGGTCCACCGGCTGCACATCGAAGTGGCCATAGATCATGACCGTAGGTTTGCCCGGCGCGTGAAGCCATTCGCCATAGACGACGGGGTGTCCGCCCGTCGCCATCACACGCACCCCTTCGATGCCGGCCCGTTTCATGCGTGCGGCCACCCACTCGGCGGCCTTCGCCACATCGCCCGCATGTTCGGGCAGGCTGGAGATGCTGGGGATGCGCAAGAAGTCGATTAGCTCGTCAAGATAGCGGGCTTGATTCTGTTCAAGATAATTTTGCCAACTCATCGCATTCGCTTTCGTCTGTTTTAAGGTGGTTGAGACTGCCACCTATTTTGTGGGGGCTGCGCTGCTGAGTGCTGCATCACTGCCCCGTCGTGATGATCAACTCTTGGCCCACAAAGATCTGATTTGGGTCTGCGATGGCGTTCGTGGTCATGATCGCATTCACCGTGACCCCGTAGCGGGCCGCAATCGACGACAGGCTTTCTCCCGACTGGACGACATGCACCGTCCCGCGCAGGCGGGCAGCCTGCTGTTGGGTCAAGCCAGGGATGACGAGCCGTTGCCCCACCCGTAGCAGATTGCGGTTGGTGATGTTGTTGGCTTGCGCAATGGCATTGGCGTCTACCCCGTACTTGGTCGCAATCTCCAGCAACCCCTCGCCCGGCTGCACCACATGCACCACCTCGGCGCCGCTCGCTACGCCGCCGCCGGCTTCATCCTGCGGCGCGCCGTCGGCGCCCGTCTGGCCCGCAGCGGGCGGCTGATAGCCCGGGATCAAAAACTCCTGCCCCACCACCACGCTGTTGGGGTCGAGCAGCCCATTGGCCTCGACGATGGCGATGGTCGTCACATTGAACTTGCGGGCAATGCTGCTCAGCGTGTCACCCGGCTCGACCGTGTAGCGGAACGGCTCGGGCGTCGGCGTGGGCGCGCCCGCCTCGGTCATCCCCGGTTTATAGGGCACCTGCAGAATCTGCCCAATAATTATGTTGTCGTCAATCAGAAAGTTGAGCTTGCGCAGCGTGTCTACGTCGGTTTCAAATTTTAAGGCAACCGAAAAGAGTGTGTCGCCACGCTCTACCCGATATTCAAAAGTTTCAGCCACGCCCGGTTCGGTGGGCGTGGCGGTGGGCTCGTTCGACTCAGGAACCGGCGTCGCCTGCTCCACCGCCGGCTCTGCGCCACCCGGCGCCGATACCGGCGCATCGGGCAGGGCGGCCGTCGCCGTCGGGTCGGGCGTCGGTCGGTTGCGCGTACAGGCTGCAAGCAGAAACATCATCAGGCTCGCGAACAGGAGCCAACGCAAAGAGTGGCGCACAGTCTATCCCCTTATTGCCATCGCCTTCATATCGAAGTTGGTTCAGTTGCGGCCTCAACGAACACCATAGGCGCCAGCATCTCACTTGCCAGGCTGGTTTCTCGTTGCCGGTCGATGGTGGTAATCGACCGTTTTGCCAAGCGTTTCATATTATACCACACCCTCACCTGTGCTATAATTCTCGCATTATGGGAAACCGCACATGGCCCGACCCGCTCCACACACCGTCGCCCGCGCGCGTAGAAGAGCTGTTGCGCGACTTCTGGCGGATCCTTGGCCAGTTGCCCCATCTCGCCAACCGCCGCGAGCACCTCTTGGCCGACCACTGCACCGCAGCATTGCGCTCGATTGTCATCGAAATGATGTTGGCGCTCAACGGCATTGCCCGTCCCTCAGGGACGGCCCATCTCAACAGTTATCTGAGCGATAGCCAGCGCGCCGCGTTAGAAAAGACGCTCATCGCGCCCGTCGTCGCCGCGGAGACCTGGATCGGCCGCTCGGTAGCGCTGGTGGTCATCTACCGCTGGTATGCGCCCCAGTTGGAAGCCCGCTTTGGGCTTGCTCACCCGCAGGCCCTGGAAGACGAGACACTGGCCCACCTCCAACACGAACTTGCGGATTGGCCACTCGCCATTACAACGGATCTGGCGTAAATCGTATGGATTCAGCGGCTCGTATTGCCTTTGTGGCGCCCTTTGGCTTTGGGCAGAAGACCACCGTCTGGGCGCGCACGCTGCCGTTGGCCCGCCAACTGGCGCAACAGGGCCACGCCGTCACCCTCATCATCCCCCCGTGGGACACGCCCGCCGACGCCGGCAAACGGGCGGACGACGCCGGCGTCACGGTGGTACAGGTTTCGCTGCGCGGCGGGCTTTCGGCAACGCTCTGGCGAATGGTGCGACAACTCGATGCGTTCGCCCCCGATATTGTGCACATCATCAAGCCGCGCGCCCACGCCGGGATCGTCCAGTGGGTGCTCTGGCAGCGACGGCGATGGCGGGGTTCAACGGGGCGCCCGCTGCTCTGCCTCGACATCGACGACTGGGAGCAGGCGTGGGCGCCCATCAACCGCTACCCGTGGCCGGTGGCGCGCTTTCTCGCCTGGCAAGAGGAGTGGGGCATCCGCCATGCCGACGCCATCAGCGCGGCCAGCCACTGGTTGGCGGCGCGCGCCCACGCCTATGCGCCGCAAACGCCGGCGCTCTATCTGCCCAACGGGGTGGACGAGCCGCAAGTCGTCGCGCCCCGCGCCCAACCCGCCGGGCCGCGCATTCTCTATTACACGCGCTTTGTCGAGGTTGCGCCGGCCTGGCTGGCCGCCTTTTGGCGCGCGCTACACGCACAGCGGCCCGATGCCCATCTGGATGTGGCGGGTGCGCCGCTGCAACCCGGCCGCGAGCGGGCGTTTCAACGGGCCATGTCTGAGGCCGGGGCGGCTGCGGCCCAACAGGTGACGTGGCATGGCTTTGTCGATCAGGCGCAACAGTCGGCGCTCTATGCGGTAGCCGCGTGCGCGATCTTCCCGGCGGAGAATGTCCCGCTGCAACAGGCCAAATGCAGCGTGCGCCTGGCCACGACGCTGCTGCACGGTGTTCCCGTTGTGGCCGCCGCCGTGGGCGAACAGGCCCACTATGGCGCAGCAGGCGCGGCCCGGCTAGTGGGCGCAGACGCCACGCCCGCCGACTTTGCCCAGGCCGTGGCCGCGCTGCTGGATGACCGTGCAGCGCAGGCAGCCATGATTGAGCAGGCGCGGCGCCGGCTGCGCGCCGAGTATGCCTGGCCCGCACTGGCCGCAAAGTTAACTTGTTTTTATGCCGCGCAGGGTAACGCCACAGAATAGCGTGGAGGGGCAACAGAGTGCGACGCACGGGCCAGAAAATGATTGGTCATACAGGAGTGATTGTGGCCCGTGCGTCGCACTCCAAGGTTTCCTTCGGCGCCATCCCGGCCAGCTCGCACACCGATAGAACAGGCTGCGCATGGGCCAGGCGCTCGGCCTTGCCAAACGCACACTGCACACGATGGAGCAACGCATGACCCTTGCAACGCAACCGTTCCAGGCCGTCATTTTCGACATGGATGGCCTCATGCTCGACACCGAGCGCATCTATCACCGCACGTGGCAACGCGCCGGTCACGAGTTGGGATATTCGATCAGCGACGCGTTTATGCTCTCGACGATTGGCCGCACCTTTCCCGACTGCTATCGGTTGCTGGTGGAGACCTACGGCCCCGATTTCCCGCTGGCCGCATTTCAGGCGCGCTGGCCGGCCCGCTGGCATGAGGATGTCGCCCGCAATGGCGTCCCGCAGAAGCCCGGTCTCATCGCGCTATTGGACTGGCTCGACGCACAGGCCATCCCCAAGGCGGTGGCCACATCGACGACGCGCGATGAGGCGCACTTCACCCTGCGCGCCGGAGGGATCGCCGACCGCTTTGCCGTGGTGGTGACCGGTGACGAGGTTGCACATGGCAAGCCCGCCCCAGACATCTACCAGCTCGCCGCGGCGCGGCTGGGCGTGACGCCAACCCGCTGTGTGGCGCTGGAGGATTCGGACGCCGGCGTGCTCTCGGCGGCGGCGGCGGGCATGGTGGCCATGATGGTGCCCGACACCAAGCAGCCGTCGCCCGAGGCGGCGACGCAGGCCACCCACGTGGTAACTACGCTACACGAGGTGACCAGGCTGTTGGCGGCGCGCTGGAATGGTAGCGCCGACGAGGCCGGGACATGACCGAACGCTTCGACACCCCGACTGACATCCGCCGCTACAACCGTCGCGCCTGGGATCGCGCCGTCGAGCGGCGCAGCGAATGGACCGTGCCCGCCGACGCCGCCACCATTGCCGCCGCGCGGCGCGGCGACTGGCGCATCATCCTCACGCCGGTCAAGCCCGTTCCCCGCAGTTGGTTTTCGCCGCTGGCGAGTTGCCGGGTGCTCTGCCTGGCGTCGGGTGGCGGGCAACAGGGGCCGGTGTTGGCTGCCGCTGGCGCGACGGTGACGGTGCTGGACAATTCGCCCCAGCAACTGGCGCAGGATCGATATGTGGCCGACCGCGAGCATCTCGCCCTAACGACGGTGGAAGGGGACATGGCCGATCTCGCTGCCTTTGCTGACGACAGCTTTGACCTGATCGTCCACCCCTGCTCGAATCTTTTCGTCGCTGACGTGCGCCCCGTCTGGCGAGAGGCATATCGGGTGTTGCGCCCGGGCGGGGCGCTGCTGGCCGGCTTCTGCAACCCCGCCAGCTTCATCTTCGACGCCGCGCTGGCCGACGAAGGGGTGCTGCAAGTGCGTCACAAACTCCCCTATTCCGACCTGAACAGCCTCACGCCGGAGGAGCGCCAACGCTACCTCGATGATGAGCAGCCGCTGGAGTTTGGCCACACGTTGGAAGACCAGATCGGCGGGCAACTGGATGCGGGGTTTGTGCTCACCGGCTTCTACGAAGACGGGTGGCCCGGCGTCAAGCTGGCCGAGTATATGCCCATCTTTATTGCAACGCGGGCGGTGAAGCCATAGGCGCTTCGGCGCACAGATTGGGGGAGCCTCGATGAACCCAAAGGCAATTGATCGGATTGGCCTGGCGCTGGCCGGGCTGATCCTGGCCATGCTAACGCTGCCGGCGCAGGCATTAGCCCACGGCAACAAGCCGTCGCCACCTCTGGCGCTGCTGCCCGCCTGCCGCGTCGAGGCGGTCACCGGCTCGCTGGCCGACCTTGTCCGCCGCGACTGGGGCAGCGTACGGCCCTTCCCCCCGCAGCCCAACGCGCCGCCAACCCCGCTGGCAATGGACGCCTGGCCGATTCGCGAGGAGCTGACGCCGCTGAGCGACCTCCCCTGCGTCAACGGCTTTGCCGGCCACTATTCCTGCCGCAATGTAGACCTGCTCGCTTTTCTGCCCGTCACCCTCTTTGGCGATTTCGCCGCCAACACGCTCTGGGGATGGACAGACCCGCTCACCGAGCAGGAGATCGTTATCGCCGGCGTCAATAACGGTACGGTCTTTGTCGACATCACCACGCCCACGGCCCCCCGCTACCTGGGCAAGCTCCCCTCCCGCACGGGCCGTTCCACCTGGCGCGACATGAAGGTCTATGGCGACCACGCCTTCATCGGGTCAGACATGAACGGCGCGCATGGGATGCAGATCTTCGACCTGACGCGGCTGCGCGCCCTCACAGGGACAACGCCGATCACGCTGACCGCCGACGCCCACTACGATGGCTTTGCCGACAGCCACAACCTGGTGATCAACGAAGAGACCGGCTATCTCTTCGCCGTCGGCACCAATACGTGCAGCGGCGGCCTGCACATGGTGGACATACGCAACCCCACGGCGCCTCAGTTTGCCGGCTGCTATCGCGACGACGGCTATGTGCATGACGCCCAGTGTGTGCTCTATCGCGGGCCTGATGCGGCGCGCCACGGGCGCGAGATTTGCATCAACGCCAGCGCCGCCACCCTGGCGGTGGTCGATGTCACCAACAAGGCCGCGCCCGTGCGCCTGTCGTCCACCATCTACCCCGGCCTGGGCTATGTTCACCAGGGTTGGCTCACCGACGACCACCGGTATCTTTTGCTCAACGACGAATTCGACGAGCGCTTCAACGCCCACAACGCCCGCACCTACATTTTTGACATGGCCGACTTGACGCGGCCCATGCGCACCGGATTCTATGAGGCGCAAAACCCGGCGGTGGACCACAACCTCTACATCAGCGGGACGTTGGTCTACGAGGCAAATTATACATCCGGCCTGCGCATCCTGCGGCTGGGCAACCTGGCGCAGGCTCGGCTACACGAAGTCGCCTTCTTCGACACCTACCCCGGCAGCGACGCGCCCGAATTCACCGGCGCATGGAGCCCCTACCCCTTCTTTGCCAGCGGCGTTGTGGCGGTCAACACCATCGACCGCGGCCTCTTTCTGCTGCGCCCCACCATCCCCGACGAGCCGGTGATAGACTGGTCGCTCTTTCTGCCACTCGTCCAGGCCGAGCGCTGAGGTGACTTTGCAATTCGGGTTGACGGGGTGCGGTACAATCACGCCGTCCCCGCGATCAGCTCACAGCGATCAGCGAAAAAAGTCAATCCACGCAATCGAAAATGTCGTCTCTTCACCCTGCAGGAAATTCGACGGCAGTTCAACATCAACATAGCCGTCGATCGAGGAGCCCGGGTTGGACGATGGGGGTTGGTCCATTCCCAGCGTTGTCTTCATCCAATACGGGCTATCTGGCGCAATAGTCTGCGCCTCTCCCTCGCCCAAGGCAACTTGCTGGTGAACCGCGCGCTCCCCGATGCTCGCGACGGCGACGCTGATGACCGTTGTCTGATAGACAAAGCGCAGCTCTTCCAGCCCGCGCAGATGAAAGCGGAGCACGATCTGCGCGGGGTACGGATCCGCCACCATGTGAACCGTGGCGCGGCCAATCCCGCTCGTGCTGTATATGTCGAAGCGGACGCGGTCCTCGCTCACCGCCCACGTAATGCGGTCGTCGTCTCGCGCAACGGCCACCACGGCCAGCTTGCCATCGGCTGCCAGCATGCCGCAAGCGGCCAGGCTCGCAGCGAGCAATAGACAGGTAGGGAACAGAACACCGAGACGACGCATGGTTTCCTCGCTGCCGCGCCGGACGCTGCATCAGGACAAAACCCGTATCCTGACAACGACAACGCCCGGCGCGTTTGGTGAAGGGGTAGGTTGCCGTACAGCAACCTACCCCTGATGGACGATGTTGTCAACAAGACGCGCTGTGCGTCGCCAACTACTGATAATGGACCCGTACGGCGATCCAATCGAGCGAGAAGTCGCGCTGGTTGGCGTTGCCGCCCGAAGCCACATTGCTCACACGCACACGGAAATTGGTGTTCGACAGGTTGCTCGCCGTCCAACTGCGTCCCCAGGTGTCCGCCGCACCGCCGAGGATGTAGGTGGCTTCGCTGGTCGTCAGCGTCGGGGTCTGCTTGACCGCCGTCCAGGTCGCTCCGCCATCCCACGAGAGTTCGACACACATGCGCGGCGCATTCGAGCCGACCGCATCGACCAGGGCATCCAGCCGCACTTCGATGCCCTTGACCGTCACTCCACCCGGCAGGCTGATGTTGTAGTTGTAGAAGCGGTGTTTGTCCTTGCCTGTGTTGGTGCAGGACGAGTTGTTGTTGGCGCCGCTGTTGACATCCTGGGCGACACCACCGCCATCGGCGTGGGCGTTGGCCGGGTTGACCTCAAAGCCGTTGTTGTCGCCCGAGCTGCTGGTCTGGGCAGCGTTTGCGCTGGGGCTGAGGAAGCCGGTGTTGCCCGCCACCGGTGTGTGGGTCGGCGTCGGTGTGTTGGTTGGCGTCGGCGTATTGGTCGGCGTGGGGGTGTTCGTGGGTATTGGCGTGTCGGTTGGCGTGGGGGTCGGTTCGTTGCTGGTGACCCACAGGAAGGCTGCCGTGAGCACGCCCCAGTTGCCGTTGGCATCCTGCCCTTCGACAAAGACGGTGTGGCGACCGACCGAGAGCCCGCTGGTGTCAATCGTGGCCGTCACATTCTCGATAGTGGCATTGAAAGCGCCGTCGCTGGCGCTCAGGGCCACGGGGACGCCGCCCGCCCACGAGGGCGCATCGATGGTGTACTGGCCGGCCTGGATGTTCTGCACCGGCTCTGTGCCCCAGCCGTTGCTGTTGTAGCGGGTGTCGTTGAGCGTGGCGTTGAGCGTGACCGGGTCACCCTGGTTCACGGTCGCCGGACTGACGCTGACGTTGAGGGCGTCGGGGCCAGCCGGGTTTTGATAGGGGCGCCGCGCCGCTTTGGCGGCGTAGTAGAGGGCCGGCATGTTGGTGGGCAAGATCGTCGATGTGAAAGACGAACAGGACTGGAAGAAGGCTGTGCCCAACTCAAAGGTGTAGCTGGCCGTGCCAAATTGACCATAGGTGTAGTCATCGGTTGTGCCGGAGGCGACATAGAGACAGACCGGCCCATTGCAGACCTGGTGGCCGTTGAAGTAGCCAAACTTGCGGCCCAGCGTCGCCAGTTGCGTCAGATTCGGTGAGGGGGTGCTGGTGTAGCTCCAGGGGTAGAGCACGAGTTGTCCATAGCTGTGCAGCGTGATGAAGACATCCTGTGCATCGGCAGGGGCGGCGTCGTTGTCATTGGGGCCGCGCTGGTCGAGCAAGATCGAATTGGCATAGTTCTGCACGACTTGCACCTCCGGCTCGGAACCGGCGCTGGGGCCGCGATAGGTGGCGTCGCAGGCGTTGGCGCTGCTGCCGCCGTTGTTCCAGCGGAAGGTGCTGTTGCGGTTGAGGTCAGTGCCCCAGGTGCTGGAGTTGTTGCAGCCGTCGTCGTTGTCGGTGTTCTTACGCCACGATGCGCCGGCCTCGGCCTTCTTGCGCCCATCCGGGTTGACCTGGGGGATGATGTGGATCTCGAAGTAGTCGAGCAGCCAGGTGACATCGGGGTCCACATTGTACTTGGCGACCAGATCTTCGGCAAAGCGGGTGGCCAGTTCCGCCGTGGTGTATTCTCGGGCATGAATCGCCGCGATCAGCATGAATTTGGGCTTTGGCCCTGCGATCGCACTGTTGGTCAGCTTGAGCGCATAGATGTCGTAACCGGCGGCGCCGCCCGGCGTCACCTTTTCCCAACTGTCGCCGATGTCGGTCCACGTCGCCAGTTGGGTGTTGGCTGCGGCCAGGGCGGAGAGGCTGCTGTAGGTCTCCTCTACCGTGCGGTAGCAAGAGTAACCGGGGATGGCGTTGATCGCCTGCTGGCCGGCGGCGAAGGCCTGTTGCACCTCGGCGATACTGGCGGCTAGTTCAGCGGTCTGCGCCTCGTCTACCACCACCTGGCGGCCTTCCGCCAGCAACTGTTGGTATTGGGTCGGCGAGACCAGCGCCCCAATACAGTTCGGGCCACAGCTCTCTTCGAGCACGTCCAACTTGGCGAGGAAATACTCCATTTCCTCATGCGAACTGTACCGGACGCGCACCACGAGCTGTGCTTCCAGTTCGTTGTCGTCGTGCGTGTGGTCGGCGCGGGCGCCGCCCTCCATGATCGATGGCAAGTAGACCTTGTTCTCACTCTCGTCCGGTTCGTCCGGGTTGTCTTGGGCTTGCAGCCGCGCGATCTGGCTCAGCGCGGCTACGACCAAGAAGGCGATGACTATATACCGAAACCTGAGCATACTGTCCTCCTCAATTATAAAAGTCCTCGGTTATGAAAACAGGGATGACCAACAAATAGCGCCTGCATAGCCGCCACGCACGGCCACTGCGAAGATGCTGCGCCATGACCCTCGCGCACACAATCCGTTCTCACCGTCGCGCGACTGGCGGCAGGTCGATAAGTGAGGTGCGCCTAGCTATGGCGTTTCCATGCCGCAAAACGCGTTGAATTGGTTGGTTGGGAAATTAGGCGGGAAAAGCTGGTAGTTGGCTGATTCGTGATTATTTGGCTAACCGACGAACACAACCTGTCACACAGATCATACTCACTTGAAAATAATTGTCAACTGGGATCGCGCCGGGTAGTGGCGAACAAACCGGTGCGCTTCAGCGCGCCATCGGGTCTTTCAAACGCTGGATCCGCCGGTATGATTCGTCGATGCGCGCTTCGCTGAGGACGCCGCTTTCCACCAACCGCGTGATCAGGCTGACCGTCCGGGTGACAATGTCTTCCTCATAGACAAGGTTGTTGCCGATCGCGATGAGGTCGACCCCTGCTTCGATGGTCTTTTGGATGGCAGTCTCATAGCCGTAGTGGGCGCGGATCGCCGCCATCTGCATATCATCCGAGATAACGACGCCATCATAGCCCAGTTCTATACGCAACAGCCCCGTAATCGTGGCGTGTGAAAGGGTCGCCGGGTATTCTGGATCGAGATGGGCATTGAAGACATGGGCGGTCATGACCGCGTCGGCCAGCCCGGCCTCCACCAGCGCCTGATAGGGCGCCAATTCCTGGCGCGTCCACGTTTGGGTGACATCAACGAATCCCTCGTGCGAATCGGTGGTCGAACTGCCGTGACCGGGGAAGTGTTTCAAGGTGCAGCGCACCCCCGCAGCGTGGTGCGCCTCGATAAAGGCGCGGGCCTGCTCAGTCACCTGTTGCGGGTCAGCGCCAAAGCTTCGCTCATAGGCAGCGATGATGGGGTTGGACGGGTTGACGTTGAGGTCGACCACCGGCGCCAGGTTGAGATTGATGCCCAGGCCGGCCAGGGTGTGAGCCATATCCCCGGCGTGCTGGCGCGTCGCCGCCAGGTCATTCAGTTCGCCCAATGCCTGATGAGAACGGGTCGGCGGAAAGCCATATCGCTCACGCAGCCGGCTGATGATGCCCCCCTCCTGATCAATGGCCACCAGGAGCGGGATCTCGGCCAATGATTGCAGCGAAGCGACCAGCGCCTGCACCTGTTCAGGCGAA
>JAHDWG010000050.1 GCA_023384495.1 Caldilineaceae bacterium | reverse complement strand
TGCCGGGGCGTATTCAATCTTATAATACTGAAACTGTTCATGGCTGGCGGTGCCCAATACCACCACCACACCGCTCAACACCTGTTGGTTGCCAGGGCTGGAGATAATGGCGCGGCTATCTGGACAGGCAGCCGCCGCAACGGGCGCCGCCGGCGCTGGCGTGTCTGTGGGCGGTGGCGCCAGCGCCTCGATCGGCTCGGTCTCGAATACGGCGTCATCGGGCGTGGGGGTGGTGGGTAGAGATGTTGGCCCCGGCGTGGGGGTTTCGGTGGCCGGTAGTGGTGTATTCGTCGGTGTGGCGATAAACCCAGGCGTTGGATTGGGCACACGCGCCTCGGCTACCAGCGGCGCCACCGCCTCGGCCAACGTCGTGCTTGTGAAGTAGGTTGCCCCCATGATTATCAGCAACAACATGGCAACCGAAAAGATGTTTTGGAGCTCGCGTACAGCCTTCTCGCGCTCCAAAGAAAAAACGGCCTGGCGACGCTCCATGCGGACCCCCCAGAGCCGGTATATCTGGTATAACGCCACCAGACCGCAGACAGCGTAGATCCAGGGCGCATAGATCGCAACGTATTCAATCAGGATGCCCATAGCTACTGACTAGTCTACCCTACTCCGTGGCTTCGATCAAATGATACCCTGAAACGCCATCAATTTCAGAGAAAAATGGCCCCCATTTTGGATCCACTCCTCTATGCCCGGTTGCTTGTCGAATTCAGGCGGTCGATCTACAATGGTCATATTCGATGTCTATTCTGGTAGGGCGCTCCTATGACCATCACCGGTCTAGCCGCACGACCCGAGCCACACGGCGCGCGGGACGCCCTGACTAGAATCACACAATTGCCCGCATGGGTCATCTGATGGGGAGAACGTATGAAGATTGATGCTGTGTTCCGCTCACGCCGTAGCAATGTCATGGCCACCCGCGGCATGGTCGCCACCAGCCAGCCCCTGGCCGCCCAGGCCGGGTTGGATATGCTCAAAGCCGGCGGCAACGCAGCCGACGCCGCCGTCGCCACAGCGGCGATGCTCAATGTGGTGGAGCCGCTCTCCACCGGCAGCGGTGGCGATATGTTCGCCCTCTATTGGGACGCCAGAAGCAAGCAAGTGACCGCGCTCAACGGGTCGGGCCGCGCCGCAGCCGGCGCCTCCATCGCCGAAATGCGCCGCCTGGGCTACGAGCGGATGCCCTCCTTCACGGGCCACACGGTGAGCATCCCTGGCGCGGTGGCCGGGTGGCGCGACCTGCTCGAACGGCACGGGCGCATGACGCTGGCCGATGTGCTGCAGCCTGCGATCTGGACGGCGGAACATGGCTACCCAGTGAGCGAAATCATTGCCCACGGTTGGCGGGGGCAGGTCGGCAAACTATTGCGCAGCCCCGACTGGCAGAGCGGCGACCTTGATAACGGCCCCGAACAGCCCAGCGGCCGCGAATTGCTCATCGACGGCCGCGCCCCGCGCGCCGGCGAGATCATGCGCATCCCCACCCTGGGCGAAACGCTGCGCGGCATTGCCACCGAGGGGACGGACTACTTCTACAAGGGCGACTTTGCGCGCAAGCTCAGCGAGCATGTGCAGCGCTACGGCGGCTGGATTTCGCCCGCCGACATGGCCGCCCACGTGAGCACGTGGGATGAACCGATCACCGCCAATTATCGGGGCTATGTTCTCTACGAATGCCCACCCAACGGGCAGGGTCTGGCGGCGATTATCGCGGTCAACCTGGCCGCCGGCTTTGACCTGGCCGCCATGAGCGAGGCAGACCGCGTCCACACCATGATCGAGTGTATGCGGCTGGGCTTTGCCGATGCGCAACAGTGGGTCTGCGACCCGCGCGTCTCGAAGATCCCGTTGGACGGGCTGGTGAGCCGACAGTATGCGGAACGGCGCCGGCAACGCATCGACCCCAAGCGCGCCGCGCAGCGCGTTCCCTACGGCGACCCCATGGCCGGCAGCGATACGATCTACCTCTGCACTGCCGATGGCGAAGGCAATGCGTGCAGCTTTATCAACAGCCTCTTCAACGGCACGGGCACGGGGTTGGTTGTGCCGGGGACAGGTGTGAGCCTGCAAAATCGCGCCGCGCTTTTCATGCTCGACCCCGAGCACCCCAATGCGCTTGCGCCCCACAAGCGCCCCTACCAGACGATCATCCCGGCGATGACGGTGCGCGACGGCGAGCTTCACGCTGCGTATGGTGTTATGGGGGGCTATATGCAACCACAGGGGCACTTCCAGGTGTTGTCCAACCTGGTTGACTTTGACATGGCGCCGCAGCAGGCGCTGGACATGCCGCGCTGGATGTTGCATGGCCCATCCGCCGGGCTGGGCGCCAACGAGGCAGGCGGTCTAGTCCACATGGAAGAGGGCTGGAGCTACGCCACCCTGGCCGAATTGACCCGGCGTGGCCATCGCCTGGCGCCGATTGACGGCTTTGACCGGGTCGGCGGCGGGCAAGTGATTGTGCGCAACCCCGAGACGGGCGTGCTGATCGGTGGCAGCGACCCCCGCAAAGATGGCTGTGCCGTGGGCTGGTAGGCGCCATGCTGGTTCCCGTATCGGTCGGTCGGCGGAACCGTCGACAGGGAACAGGGGAATGAACGGCCATTTCTGGAAATTGTCAGTGTAGTGTAAGCACTCGCTTGTGCTACGTCGTGATATAGTTTGTCGTGACTGCTCAATCGGGTCTCTCCGGCGGATCGAACGCCGGTGGCCCGCATCCCGTCTCTGCGCGCCAGCCAATCTGGCCGGGCGCAGATGCTGGGAGAGCGACACAAAACCCCATCCCAAAGGTGACTGTGTAGGCGCTTGCATTCGGGTCTCACTAGCATTCGGGATGGCATCCAGTCACGCAAGCAAAGGAGCTTGGTTGCATGTTACAATTGTTAGAGCGCACTGCCCCGCTGGTCGATGAGTCACCGATTGGGGAGCCAGCGCTTGACCGCCGCTTTGCGCCTTTTGCCGCCAAAATGGCGCAGGCCGGTCTGCCCGAATTGGTCATTCAACTTTTTCGTCATTACTACGCGCAGGTTGTGGCCGGCGTAACCGGCTTTATTCCCGGCGATGAGGCGTTGCCGGTCGAAAATCTGCCCGACTTCGCCACATTCAACGGGCGCTATCGCGCGGCTGGGCAGGCTGCGCTCAGCCGGGCCGTTGTCCTCAAGCTCAACGGCGGCCTGGGCACCAGCATGGGCATGCATGGCCCAAAGTCACTGCTCAGAGCCAAAGGCGATTTGAGCTTTCTTGATATCATCGTCCGCCAGATCATGCACCTGCGCAACGAGAGCGGCGCCCGCGCGCCCCTGGTGCTGATGGACAGCTTCCATACCCAGCGCGCCACGCTGGATGCGCTTAGTCGCTATGCCGACTTTGTGCAGGATGCGCCGCTGAGCTTTTTGCAACACATGGCGCCCAAAGTCTGCAAGCAAGATTTTGCGCCTGCCATATGGCCCGATGACCCCGACAAAGAATGGTGCCCGCCGGGGCACGGCGATCTCTACATTGCGCTTGCCACGAGTGGGACACTCAGCAAGCTGCTCGACGCCGGCTACGAATATGCGTTTGTCAGCAACGCCGACAACCTGGGCGCCACGTTGGATGTGGACATTCTGGGCTATTTCGCCGCCAACGAACTACCCTTCCTCATGGAGGTGGCGCACCGGACGCAAGCCGACAGCAAGGGCGGCCACCTGGCGCGCCGCCCCGACGGCCAGTTGATCCTGCGCGAGATTGCCCAGTGCCCCTCCAACGAACTCGAAAAGTTTCAGGACATCACGCGCTACGCCTATTTCAACACCAACAATCTGTGGCTGCATCTGCCCACCCTGCAGCGGGTATTGACCGAACGCAAGGGCGTGTTGGGGCTACCGCTGATCCGCAACGAGAAGCCGGTAGACCCCACCGACCTCAAGTCGTATCGCGTCTATCAACTGGAGACGGCCATGGGGTCGGCGATCGCCGTATTCGAGGGCGCCCAGGCGGTCTGCGTGCCGCGCGAACGCTTTATCCCCATCAAGAAGAACAACGACCTGCTGGTGCTGTGGTCAGACGCATACCGGCTGACCGCGGCGTCTCGGCTGGAATTGGCCGCCGGGCGCCACGAACCGCCATTGGTCTTCTTGGATGAGCACTATCAGCTGATTGACGATCTGTGCGCTCACTTTCCACACGGGGCGCCGTCGCTGGCCCAGGCCGACGAACTGAGGGTGGAAGGGGACGTTTACTTCGGCAAAGATGTCACCGTGATCGGCAGGGCCCGGGTCGCGCAGACCGGCGCGCAGCCCCTTCACATCCCCGATGGGGCGCAGTTGGGCGCAGCGCGTCACCACGACAGCCGCACTCATTCTCTATGAACGTCGATCACGTAATCGTCACCACCTCCCCCGCCGAGACGCATGACCTGGGTGTGCGTCTCGGCAGGCGGCTTGGGCCGGGGCAGGTGATCGCCCTCCACGGCGACCTCGGCGCGGGCAAAACCGCGCTGGCGCAGGGGATCGCGGCCGGGCTGGGCGTGAGCGAGCCGATCACCAGCCCCACCTTTACGCTTATCAATCAATATCGCACCGCCGCGGGCATCCCGCTTGCCCATGTGGACTGTTACCGCCTGGGGGAAAGTCGCGCCGAAGCGCAACGCGAGGCCGCCACCATCGGCGTCGAGGAGTTGCTGGCCGATGAGGAATTGATTGTCCTCATCGAATGGGGCGAGCTGATTGCCGACCTGCTTCCAACCGACTATCTGGATATTGTTCTGGTTCCGGTCGAAGATGCGCCCGAACACCGGCGCATTGTGCTCACCGCCCACGGTGGGCAGAGCCAACAGTTGCTCCAGGCGCTTGTCGAGCACACCAAACTGAGCTCTGTTTGAAAAGCGGAGTTTGCTACGGCCTTGCTTCAGGGCAATCACGCTAAATCAAACTCCGGTTTTCAAAGCAACCGCAGTATAGCGCCCACAGTGCCGCCGTTCCATCGGGTCACCACCCCTTATAAACGGGCAGCAGGTCGGCATCGAGTGTTTGCATCATGGCCAGCGGCGCCACCTGGCCAATGCCAGCCACGACCGGCGCCAATCCTTCTGCGTCCCACCAAAACTCGCGCGCGGTGCGGCAGCCCGCCCCGTTCCACGGCCCGCTGATCAGCCCCACAGCAGGCCAACGCGCCACAACGCTGGGCTCGCTGCCGGGCGGCGCATAGACAAGCCGCACCCCATCTTGCCCCTGGCTGGCCAAAATATGTAACCACCAATGGGTTGTGCAGTAAAGCCCACGTAACTCGGGCAATCGAGCGTGCTCCAGCCACGCACGCGTCAACTGGGCAAAGTTGGCCGCCAGGCTGCTCACCTGGCCGGGGCTGGTGACCCAGCGGCTGAAGCGGCCAAAGCTCGGCGCGCGCTCGTTGAGCCGCCAATCGTAATAATTGAGCAAGCGGGCAAGTTCCCGTTGTTCCACCCGACCGGGCGCAGGCATGATATTGTCGAGCAATGTGATGGACAGGTCGGCGCGGCCCTGCGCCAAGAGGTCAGCCGCAACGGGGGCGACAAATCGGTTGCCGGCGAAAAAGAGCGCCGGTTGCACCGCCGGGGCCGCCGCTGTCAATGCGTCGCCGAGCAGTTGGCAAAGGGCGAAGAGGGGCGCCTGCGCCGCGGGCGTGGGGTCGTCAAAGCCCCCAGCAATCACCAAGACATCGGGCTTGGTCTGCTTGAGGGCCATTGCCAATGCCTGGCGATTGAGGTCAGATGTCAGGGTCGTCTGCCCGACAATCTGCGCAGGCGCGCCGGAAACCACCTGTTCGAGCACGGCCAGACTCGCCGACGAACTCAATCCGGCCAGCCAGGTGCGCAGCGCGGGCTGGCGCAAGAGACCAACACTCACATGCGCCAGGGGTGGAACCCGCAGTGGATCGTCGCTCGAAACCAGCGGCTCATTCAATCGCTCGTCCCACAGCGTGCAACCGAGCCGCTGCCCCAAACGGCGGCACGCCCGCGCAATCAGTTGCGCAGGCTCCAGCGAGCCATCGTCTTGCAGGCCGAGCCAGCCGATCAGCCGGTAGCGCCCTGCCACCGTGTCCAACAGGCAGACGCGTACGCCCTCCTGCTCCAGGCCCATGGCAAGCAGCATGTCGGATGGGGAGTTTGCGCTGAAGACTTGGGAAGCCGGGTCCATGAATTGTTCTCTATCTTTGGCGAGGGATGGGTGATGATTCACTCAAACCAACGCCAGATGCCCGTCTGTTGCACGGATCGGTTGACAAATTCTACCCAGCCAGAGAAGAGGCTGATGCGAGACGCAGCCAATCGGGCAAACAGCACACCGGCGGCCAACCAAAGGGCGCGCTGGCCAACCCAACGCCATCCCCCCAGCAGCAGTTGGATTGGCCTCGGCGCACGCTCCTGCGAGCCGTGTCCAGTTAAGAAGAGTAGTGCGGCCGACGTCAACAACACTGTCAAGAGCGCAGTCATCCAATCGGTTGGCGTTGCGCCCGCATCGACCTGCGTGCGCAACGCCGCCATCGTCTGAGGCAGCAACGTCCCTTGCCACACGCCCAGCAGCGCCACCGTCACCGCCACCCCCACCATCAGCGCGACAGGGATGATCCCCAACAACCGCAATAGGCGCCGCCAGAGCGCCACGCGCGCCGGGGGATGGTCCGCCGGTCTGCGCAGCGCATCAAGGCCGGCCAGCCACAACAGCAGACCCAGCCCCAATGGGACCCATAGCCACCCATCTCCCGCGCCCGTCTGCAGACCAAGCAAGAGCCGTGGCTCCAGCACCTCGCGTACAGCCATGAGCGCAGCGTATCCCAGCGCGCCCCCCACCAAAACATGCTGCGCAAAGCGCGCCAGCCCCTGGTCACCCAGAATGGTGCTAAAGAGCGCCAGCGCCAGGAATAACCCCACCCAGGCGCCGGCAACTTGGGTAAACAGCATGGTTGACAGTGTGTCCATTGGCATAGACCCTTATCCGCGCCCGTTGCGCCCCAAAAGCGCGGCCAGGTTGCCCAATACAATCACCACAAGAAACGCCACCTGACCCCAGGCCTGGTGGACGCGTTGGCGGCCGATGCGCGCCGCGTTTTCGTCAGAAAGACGCAGGTCACCGTGACTCTGGTAGGCCCAAGCCCCGTCAAAGCCGCTGACCAGCCCTTGCAATTGTCCGCTCTGCCAATAGGGCCGCAACACCGGGTCCGCGGCCGCGCTGGCGAAGGCCACCGTGGGCAACGTATTGAGTGGCTGGGTCTGCTCCAGCCACTGTTGCGCCTCCTCTGCCTGGGCGACCAACAACACGGCCAGCGCCGGCCCCAGCGCCACGGCTTGCGTTACATTGGCTGCGCTGACGCCAGGGAGGATATTGAGGCCCGCCGCCAAGTCCTGACCGATTAACGGCAGCGCGGCGCCGCCCGGTAAATAGACACTCTCGACATACTGCTGTTCAGCCACCGCCATGCGGAGGGCCGGTTCAACCTGGTCGCTGGCCGCGGCCTGGGCAAAGAGACGGCGCGCTGTGGCTGGGCCATTGGGGAGCAGGCTCACCAACATTATTCGACTCTGGCGCTGAGCCAGGTGCGCCACCAGTGGCAACGCCAATAGGTCCATCTCACCCGCCGTGGCCGCGTCATATCCCCACAGGAGGAGCACAGGCGCGCCGGTGGGCAGTTGGTCGATAGCGGCCAAAGTCTCGGCAACCCCCGGCCAGGGCGCAACTTCCTGAACCGGGAGGTTCGACGCCGGGGGTGCGAACGACAGCAGGAGAAGCCCCCCAATCAGGAGGGCAACCCAGAGTAGCCGGAGCGCCGGCAGATAAGGCAAGCGCGGGGGTGGCACATTGTCGAGCAGCACCGGCTCTTCGGTCATGAGGCTGCGCCAGCGCCGCAACTGTTCAGCCGCATAACGTGGGGCCACCGGTGGGCCAGGCGCCGTCTCTGCGGCGTTAGGCTCTGCCACAACCGGTTCTTCGCCGGCTGCGCTGAAGATGCGCACCGGCTCCAGCAAACCCTGCAAATGGGTAACCAAACGGCGTAGGGGCGGCTCACCCACCGGGCCGTCGGCGTACGGCTCAGCGTCATCGATGTCGATGTCATCTGCCTGGAGCCACGGCTGGGCGCCGGTCCACGCGTCAGAGGGCGGGGCCGCGCTGGCGAGCGTGTGCGGCGTCGCCTCCGAGGGGGCTGGTTCAGATGGGGGAGGTGTTGATTCGGCGCGCAGATAGGCGCCGCAATGATTGCAATAGTTGGAGCCCGAACGGTTGGCAGTGCCGCAATGGGAGCAGTGAGTGATGGTCATACTTCCGTCCTGCCAAGAAGAAAACGGACGCCCACAATGATCAACGCCAATGCACTGCCTAGCAGTGCGCCGCGAAAGGTTGCAGTGAAGGGCTGCTCCATCAGCCAAAAAAGCGCGCCCTGTAGGGGTGACGGCAGCGTGAAGAGCGGGAGTTGGGCCATAAAGACGGCCAGGGCCCCGGCCAACATCCATGCGCCAGCCGGTTGCCCAATTCGCAAATAACGGAAGGCCGCGGTCGCGGTAAAGAAGAGGAGCAGCGCAGAAATCGTTGCCTGGCCGGGGGCAATCAGCGCGTCAAAGAACCACTCCACCACTCGGCTCGACGCCCCACGCGCATCGAGCAGCCCGGCCAACAGCACCGCCGCCAACGTTGTCAGCAGCGCCAGGCTGCCCACCCATTCACGCTGGCCGGCATAAATGCGTCGCCCGTGGGTGATGGCCACATTGACAATGCCCAGCAACAACGCAAACGCGCCAAGCAACACAGTCCATTGATAGAGCATGGTTGTCACCGGGCGCAGGGCGGGCGCCAACCCGGCGCGCTCCAGCACAATGATCACGAAGCAGATAGCTGCCACCAGCATGGCAAGTGTATTGGTGAACGAGAAGCGGTGTGCGGGCATCGTGGAGTGGGATTTCCGATACAGGATTCAGGATACGGCGCCTCGATGAGATGGTGGCGGGCGAAGGTTACAGGAGCAACGCGCCGATGGTCAAAAGTAAGGCAAAGGCGACGCCGGCCCAGGCCAACCACTTATCACTGATGGACGTTGGCTCGGACGGGGTAGCGCCTTGCCATGTGGGCTGTTGGGCGGCCTGCGCCCAGGCCAGCGGCAACGCCTCCCATCGCCAGGCCCCCGCCTGTGCGCCCGGGGCCAGGAGGGAGGCAAACCCGGGGGGGAGTTCGTAGCTGCGGCTTGTGGAGGTTGCTTCCGCCTGCACGGCGGCGATATGGCAAGTGATATCGCCGCCACTGTATGTAATGCGCAACGGCGTTGCGCCGTGTTCGCCCGGCGCAACGAGGGTGGCCGCCAACCAGAAGAGTGGGTTGCCACCCGCCAGCACCACCGGCTCAGTCGGGTCTCGCCGCTCTTCGGCAAAGGCGTGCAGCGCGACCAGCGCGGGGAGGTTTTCCAGCAGATCACCAGCGGCGCCCAAATCCAATACGGCGGATTGGCCGCGCTCCAGGCTGGCTTCCACCGCCAGCCCCCAGGCATTTTTCTGATCAACAGGAAAGCTATAGCCGGCCATGATGGGAATCACCTTGTTGGACATCAACATCTGCGCGGGGCGTCTGCGCCAACCAGCCCACTTGAGGTGGCTCGGCAAGCAATGAAGCCCATGCGGCGAGATCCCGTCGCCCTAGGATTGCGGCTATCGGCGCGAATACCAGCAGTAGCTGGCCCGCAAAAAAGGCCAGCGGTCGATACCCAGCCAGCAGGCAACGCACCGGGATCTCCATTTGGGCTGCGCCTACTTTCTGATACAATCGCGCAACCTGTTCCGATGGCGAATCATTCATCAATCGAACCTGTAGCAATGATCCTGAGCTTTGTTTGAAAACCGGAGTTCTCTGTAGAGGTAGCCATCTCGTCACTTCCGGTTTTCAAAACAAGCGCGGCATAGAGCCATGCGCATTGTGCGCCGGTCATTCTACCACATCTGATCGATCAGGCAATTCCACCGCTTTCTCCCATCCGGACAAGCTGCCTGAGCCTCAAGAATGACGACCAACCAAACGGCTTGACTGGCAGTATCAGTAGAGTATGATATACTACAAACCATTCATGTTCAACCGGCGTCGCGCGGCGCGGCTCATCGGTCGCCCATGCCGCCGACGTAACCAGGAAGCTCAACTCTGTGACAACGAATTTTTGGCGCCGTCCTGTAGCGGATCGTACTGTAGCAGATCGTCATTTTGCGCATCCCCCGCACCGCTATCACCCTGTTCTACTTCGCCTTTTGCTCTGTTGCTTGACGGCTTTGCTGCTGGCTGCCTGTAGTGGCGCAGGCGCGGAGCCGACGCCGACACCCACAAAGACACCGCGCGAGGTCGACACGCAGGCGGCAGCCGCCCCAACGCCGACGCCGGAGCCACCAACCCCGACCCCAGCCCCGGTAGCCTTGCCCACACCGACTCCCTTGCCCGGCAATATTGCCCCGTTTACGGGCCTGGCCGTGGACGATATGGAGCGCCTGCGCAAGCGCCCGATCTTCGTCTGTATCAACAACGATACGGTTGGGCGCAGCGCGCACCACGGCTTGAGCCAGGCCGACCTGGTCTACGAATATATCGTCGACGGCTTTACCATGACGCGCATGACGGCCATGTATCACAGCACCGAAGCCGAGCGAATCGGCCCGGTGCGGTCGGCGCGTATGCCCAATATCTGGATGACCTATATGTATGATGGCGTCTTGGCCTGTTCCGGTGGGAGCGACGCCATTCGCTATCTGCTCAAAAACGAAGTGGGCTTCCCCTATTTGGACGCTGATATCGATGACCCGTCCAACAACGTCTATTTCTTTAGCATTGGCAGCGACTACCGGACGCGAATGCAGGTGAGCACCGATGGGGTGCGCCGGTGGCTGCAACGCTTCAATTTGGAGAAAGAGTGGCAACGCCCCGGCTTTGAATACAGCCCAGAGCCACCCGATAGCGCGGCCGGTGACGCAAGCGTGATCCGTATTACCTATCCCGGGGGCAACAGCGTCGAATGGCGCTATGATGCGGCTCTGGGCGGCTATCTTCGCTTTCAGGCCGGCCAGCAGCAGTTTGACCTTGCCACCAACCAACCGATCGTGTCACCGAACGTCATTGTGGCCAAGGCCAACCACGAGTTAACCGATATTGTAGAAGATACGTTGGGCACCAAAGGGGTGAATGTAGAACTGTATGGTTTTGGCGATCTTCGGATCTTTCGCGACGGTAAGGTCTATGAGGGAACCTGGCGCGCCGACCCGGAGACGCCGCCCCGCTGGCTCGGCCCCGGTGAGGTGATCGTCAAGCTCAAACCGGGCCAGAGCTGGGTTCAAGTGATCCGAGAACTGACCGAACTGAGCTATCAGTAATCACGTTCAACAAGGAGAGACAAGCAATGAACTTCAACCGCACGCTGTGGATACGGCGCCAAGTTCAACCGTTTGCGGGCTGGTTCGTAGCGCTGACGCTGGTGGTAGGGCTTGGCGCAATGGTGCTTTCCTCTACGCTGCCCGTAGTGGCGCAGAGTGCAGCCACGCCAACCGAAACCCCTGACGGCTTCTATTATACAGTGCGCCGTGGCGAATACTGGGGGCTGATCGCCGAACGCTTTGGCAAAACCGTGCGCGAGCTCAAGGCCGCCAATCCGCAACTGGTGCGCTATGGCGATGTGTTGCGCGTCGGTGATGAGCTGTTGATCCCCGGCGCGCCGCCGCCGACAGCCACCCCGCTTCCCAATTATGAAGAGTATGTGGTCAAACGGGGTGAAGGCTGGAGCACCATCGCTCAAAAATATGGCGTGCGGCTGCGCGATCTCTTCGAAGCCAATCCCGACCTGGTCCGCTACGATTACATTCTGTTTACGGGCGACCGAGTGCGCGTCCCCTTGCCAGCCGCTGCGGACGCCGCGCCTGCCGCAACGCCAACCGTGCTTCCCACCGTCGCGCCCACCGAAGAGCCGGCCATCGAAGAAGCAACCCCCGAAGAAGCAATTGAGGAAGAAGCAGTTGAGGAAGAAGCAGTTGAGGAAGAAGCAGTTGAGGAAGAAGCAGCTGGTGATGAAGCAGTTGAAGAGGACATAGCGGAGGAAGAAGCCGCCGAAACGGAAACAGAAGAAAGCGATATCCCCAGCGAAGAGCCTGTTGGCGTCGCTTGCCCCGCCGATTTTGCCGACTTTCCCGCTGCGATTGGCGCCTTGCTCGAGGCGCCTGACGCCGATGCTGCCGCCGTCACCGCCTTTCTGGCCGACTGTGACGCCGCGGTCGAGGGGGGTGTCCGGGCAGGAGAGGCCGATCTGGTTGTGGTCTATGCCAACCCGGCAACGACCGGCGCCAACCGCCAGACCGACCTGCTCATCTTTAACAAGGGCGCCCAGGGCTACACGCAGACCTATCGCGCCCGCGCGGGCGGCGCGGTGACGCTCTTTGCGCTGGATGATATCAACCGCGATGCCCAGCCCGATGTCGTCTGGGTCGACCGCACCTGTGGGGCTAGCACCTGCTTTGACACCATTGAGGTGATCAGTTGGGATGGCGACCAGTGGCTCGATTGGACGGATGGCTCGATCACCATGGCCTTTGCTGATATTCGGC
The DNA here is from genome assembly GCA_023384495.1 of Caldilineaceae bacterium. Lineage (GTDB taxonomy): Bacteria > Chloroflexota > Anaerolineae > Caldilineales > Caldilineaceae > CFX5. Next base: position 13,476 of record JAHDWG010000050.1, on the reverse strand, counting down.
TGGAGGATGTCACACCGGCGGGCCAGGGACAGGAGCTTGTGCTCGAAGGCGGCGTCTATGGCAGCGTGGGCGCCGGCCCGCAGCGCGCCCGCACCGAGACCTGGGGGAGTGTGGACGGCGCACCATACACGTTGCTGGATCAAGTCAACGCCGCCAGCAATTGTCTCTATCATGTGGTGCTTGACGCCAACGAAGCATTGCTCAGCGGCGACGAGCAGGGCCTGGCCACAGCCGAGGCGCTTTACACTAAAGCCGCCACCGACACCGAACTCGAAGCCTGTTGGACACGCGATGATGAGCTGGACGAGTTGCGCAGCTTCAGTTTGTTCCGGCTGGCGCTCGTTGCAGCTTACCAGGGGCAGCCGGGGGGCGCCGTCAAGGCAATCGAAAGCCTGGGCGAACGCTTTGAGGGCGCCATCTATGACCAGGTGGGGCAGAACTGGCTGGCCGCCTATGAATCCTATGATGATATCGCAACGGCCTGCGGCGTAGTCAGTCGCTTTGCAAGCGCCAATCCGGCAGCCTATGAAATCCTCGCCGACTACGGCTATGCCAATCCGAGTTTCTCTGCCGCTGAGGTCTGCCCAATTCTGGACATTGAGGTGGTGGCGGCGGAACCCAGCCAAAGCGCAACGCCGACCCCTGCAACGGCGACTCCCCCCCCCACCGACGCTTCATTGCCGGCCTGTCCCGCCGACCTGAGTGGGTATGCCGCTCTGTTGCCTGCCGTCATCGCCGCCTCGGGCAGCGATGAGCTGGTCATTGAGACCTGGCTGCGGCAATGTGACGCCATGAGCGACGAGCGCGGCGGCTTCCTGTTGGTGGACGCCAACGGCGATGGCGCGCAAGACGCCATCTTCTGGCCCACCGTGGTGAGCGACCTCGGCTTTGGCCCGGATGGCGCCCAGGGCGATCTGCTGATCTTCCACGGCGATGACGCCGGCGTCTTCACCCTTGCGGTGGATGAGGAGATCTACGGGCAGCCCACGTTGTTGGCCGCCGAAGACCTCACGGGTGACGGCAAGCTCGACCTCGCCTGGCAGGTAGTGGGTTGCTCCACATTCTGTGTGCTCGAAGTGCAGGTGGTGCAGTGGGATGGCAGCACATATGTCACCATGATTCAACCTGGGGCGACCATCGCTGAAGGCGAAGCGCAATTTGCACCCGTGGCTGAAGGTGACCCTGGCTCAGGCCAACAATTGGTGTTGACAGGCGGCGTCAGCGGCGCCGCAGAGGGTGGCCTTGCTGTGCCCCACACTGAGGTATGGCAGAGCGTCGATGGCGGTCCCTTCCATCGCCTCCGATGGACCTATGACCGCACGGTCGAGGGCAATGACTGCATGGGGCTACGCCTGGTCGAGGCCGATGTGGCGCTCCAAGCGGCGGCGGTGCTCGGCTATCAGCAGGCAATTGACCACTACATTGCCACCATCGACCCGACGCTCAAGGCATGCAGCATCTTTGGCCTGAATGCAGACGAAGAGCTAGTTTTGCTCCAGGGATTTGCCACCTTCCGGCTGATCCAGGCCGAAGCGCTTGGCGGTGATCTGGAGAACGCCCGCGCCGATCTGGCGGCATTGACAGGCGGTCAGCCTGACAGCGATTATACCAAGGCGGCAACCCAGTGGTTGACAGCCTTTGAGGCAAACAGGGACGCCGCAGCAGCCTGTCAGTCAATTCTGGCCATCTTCACCGAAAACGCCATGAACTGGCAGATCACAGACCACTTCGGCTATAACCATCCTGCCCTGGCGGCCGAGCAGATCTGCTTCCAACCATAGGCAGGGGGCGCTACTGGCGCGGATGTAGCGCCAGTAGCGCCCATGTAGACCGCACGCTATGGGTGTAACGCGCCGACTCTGCCAATCGCCTGTTCAAACAGGCGCTTACCGTTCAGCTTGCGGCCAAACCTGATCCCATGCCGCCAGCCAATGTTCGGCCCGGCTCTGCACTTTGAGCGGCCCAACGACTTCGACGCCGGCGCGGCCCCGGAACTGGCCTACCTTTTCCACGGTTTCGACTTCGATGGTAATAGTGGTGGGCCGCGCTGGTATGTAGGGTCTTGTCTTGGCAAGGTTTTGGAGCGCCTGCCGGGCGCCCTCCTCGATCATCTGGCGGGCGCGCACCGGCGGGATCTGCCGGGCCGAGAAGCGCGAAAGCCCCTTTTTCACCGCCACGTAGGTGGGCCCATCGCCCAGGATCTCACGCCCTTCGCGGCAGACGGCCTCGTCGCCGGTGACCAACGCTATCGGGCAGTCATAGTGGCCGCAGAGCGCGGCGTTGATGCCCAGCTCGCCCACCAGGTCGTCGTTGAACCAGAGATTGCGCCAGGTGACAGTGGAGATGGTGTGGCAGAGCACGCCATCGGGCGTGCCGGCGCGGGCGTGCATCCCCACCATGAGGGCAGCGTCGCAACCCTGTTCCAGCAGCTCCGTGCAGCGAGACCAGGTGTGATGCGCCACCCAGTCGCACGCCGGGTGGAGCAGTTCGGGCACAAATGAGTTGAAGCTCCACCCGCCGCCCGCGCCGTGGCAGTCGACCGCCACGATCTCGGTTGCGCCGGCGGCAAGCGCCCCACGCACCGCGGCGTTGATCTCTTCGGTGTAGAGGCGACGACACTCGTCGAACATGGGGTCCCCCCCCGTCACCTGCTGCCAGACGACAATCCCGCTGACCCCTTCCATGTCGGACATGATAAGCACACGCATGTTCTGCCTCCTGATGCCGAATCGTGGTGTTCACTTGCGATAGGCGCCGACGCTTCACACTGGCGACTATCGAAGGTGAACAACTGGTTTTGGATTATGTGGTGAAGCCGGATTGGCCGATGGCTCCGCAATGGCGCCATTGTACTCGCAGTACAACATCTTTGTCGAAGTGCAACATGGTCAATCCCATCAGACCGTGGTAAACTATTGCTATACCACACCACTCAAAGACAACAGCCGGAGGAATCAAGACGCGATGAGCCACAAAGCCGCCTACGAACTCCTCGTCGAGACGTTGACCGCCCAGAGGGTCGACGTTGAGGCCGTCAAAGTCGCGCTCAAGCGGCAACAGATCGAAACCCCTAGTTGGGGCTACGCCAACAGCGGCACCCGCTTCAAAGCCTTCCCCTGGCCCGGCGCCGCCACCACCACGCGCCAAAAGCTCGACGACGCCGCCATGGTCAATCGGCTCACGGGCATCGCCGGCTCTGTGGCCGTCCACATCCCGTGGGACAAGCCCGAGGACAACGATTACGTCGCCATGTGCCAGTATGCCGAAGGCCAGGGCATCCGCATTGGCGCGGTCAACCCCAACGTCTTTCAGGATGAGGAATACCGGCTCGGTTCGCTGGGCAACCCTGACCCCGGCGTCCAAGAGCAGGCATTGGATCACCTGCTCGAATGCTGCGACATCATGACTAAGGTCAAGAGCAACGCCCTCAGCCTCTGGTTTGCCGACGGCGCCAATTACGCCGGTCAGGACAGCCTGCGCGGGCGCAAACAGCGCTTTGAGCGCCATTTGGCCACGGTCTACCAGCATTTGCCGGCGGGCGGGCGCATGTTGCTTGAGTACAAATTCTTCGAGCCGGCCTTTTACAGCACCGACATTCCCGATTGGGGGGTGGCCTACGCGTGGAGCCTCAAGCTAGGCCCGCAGGCGCAGGTGCTGGTGGATCTGGGGCACCACGCCCAGGGGGTCAACATCGAGCAGATCGTCGCCTTTCTGCTCGACGAGGGGCGGCTGGGCGGCTTCCACTTTAACAACCGCAAATACGCCGACGATGATCTGATTGTCGGCACGACCAACCCCTACGAGCTTTTCCTCATCTACAACGAGCTGACCGAGGGCGAAAAGAGTACGGACGAGACCGTCCGCACCTGCGCCCACAACGTGGCCTACATGATCGACCAATCGCACAACATCGAGGGCAAGATGGAGGCGATGATCCTCTCGGTGCTCAATTGCCAGGAGGCGTACGCCAAGGCGCTGCTCGTCCCACGCCGACAGTTGGCAGAGGCCCAGGCTGCTGGGGATGTGCTGGGCGCCCACCGTCTGCTCACCGAGACTTACAAGACCGACGTGCGCCCGCTGCTGGCCCAGGTGCGCGAGGAGATGGGCGCGCCCGCCGACCCAATTGCGGCCTACCGCGCCAGCGGCTACGAAGAGAAGATCGCCAAGGAACGAGGCAAAGCAGCCACAAGCGGTGGCTATCAGTAGGGGCAAGTTGACGACAAATTTTGTTATCAGCAAACAGACGCAGTGAACGATGACACAGCTGAGTATACCCCATTTGTATGGCTGATATTGACCGAAAGATCTCAACAGTGACCTCACGCAGATTCACAGTCAGGCTGCGGCTGAAACTTTGCGCGTCACACAACATGCCCAGGAAGAAATGGTCGAAGAGGAAATCTCGTTGGATGAGGTTCTTCAAACGCTTGTAAATGGCTACATTCTTGAAAATTATCCTACAGGGGCGGCTGTGCTCGTGCGCAGTGCCGAGCGGAGGACTCAAATGCAAAAGTATCTTGGAGCAATCTATGCCACAAAACCTGTGGAATGAAAACGAAGCTCGCCAAAACCCGGCGCTCGACGGGCTGGTCTATCGCAGCAACCTGCTCGGCCGCGACCGCGCCGTGGTCAACATTTATGGCGGCAACACCAGCGCCAAATTGACCGAGCGCGACCATCTGGGCCGCGAGGTCGAGATCCTCTGGGTCAAGGGCTCCGGCAGCGACGTGGCCACCATCACTGAAAAGGGCTTTGCTGGGCTGCGTCTGGCCGAGATCCTCCCGCTCATTGACCGAGAGAAGATGAGTGACGAAGAGATGGTCGCCTATCTTGCCTACTGCACCCATGCGCTCGACCGACCGCGCCAATCCATCGAGACGCTGCTCCACGCCTTTACGCCGGCCAAACATGTGGACCATACTCACCCCGACGCCATCATCAGCCTGGCCTGCACCCCCAACGGACTCGAACTCTGCCGCGAAATCTGGGGCGACCGCATGGTCTGGGTCGATTATATCCGCCCGGGCTTTACGCTGAGCAAATGGATCGGCGAGGGCATCCGCGCCAACCCGCATGCAGGGCTCGTCATTATGGGCAAGCACGGCCTGGTCAACTGGGGCGAGAGCAGCCGCGAGTGTTACGACAACTCGATCCGCACCATCCAGGAGGCCGAAGATTTCATCGCCAGCCGGCGCAACGGTCGCCGAGTCTATGCCAGCGCCGGGGTCCCGCAACTATCCGCCGCAGAGCGCCACCAGCTCTTTGCCCAGGTGTTGCCGGGCCTGCGCGGGGCCATGAGCAAGGAGACGCCGGCCATCCTCAAGGTGGACGACAGCGAGCGGGTGCTCGAATTTGTCAACAGCCAGCGCGCCGCCACCTGGTCGCAGATCGGCGCTGCCTGCCCCGACCACCTGGTTCACACCAAGCGCACGCCGCTCTTTGTCGATTGGACGCCCGCCGACGATGTGGCGGCGCTGACGGCCAAGCTTAGCGCAGGCGTGGCGCAGTATATGGCTGATTATCGCGCCTATTTTGACCAGTGCAAACACGACGGCGACGCACTGCGCGACCCTGCGCCGCGCGTCATTCTCATTCCGGGCCTGGGCATGGTCAACACGGGGCCGGATGCGCTTGGCGCCGATGTGAGCAACCAGCTCTACCAGCGGGCCATCAGCGTCATCGAGGGCAGCCAAAGCGTGGGTGAGTTTATCAGCCTGACGCCGCAAGAGGCCTACGATGTGGAGTATTGGCCGCTGGAACTCTACAAGCTCAAACTGCGCCCCACCCCACGCGAACAGGCCGGGCGCATCGCCATCGTCACCGGCGGCGCTAGCGGCATTGGGCGCGCCACGGCGCGGCGGCTGGCCGAGGATGGCGCCCATGTGGCCATCTTTGACATCAATCTCGAAGGCGCTCAGGCCGTGGCCGAGGAGTTGAACAAGAGGCACGGTCACCACCGCAGCATCGCGCTCCACTGCAATGTCACCGACGAAGAAGCCGTAGCCGCAGCCTTCCAGGCTGTGGTGCTGGCCTACGGCGGGGTCGATGTCGTGGTGAGCAACGCTGGCATTGCCATCAGCGCCCCCATCGAACAGACCAGCGTCGCCGACTGGAACAAGAATATGGACATCCTCGGCAAGGGCTATTTCCTGGTCAGCCGCGAGGCGTTTCGCCTCTGGCGGCAGCAGGGGATGGGGGGCAGCCTGGTCTATGTCGCCAGCAAGAACAGCGTCTTTGCCGGGCGCAACGCGGCGGCCTACAGCGCCGCCAAAGCAGCCGAGCTCCACATGGCGCGCTGTCTGGCTGAGGAAGGGGGCTCCGCCGGTATCCGCGTCAATTCCGTGCTGCCCGATGCGGTCTTGCAAGGCAGCGGCATCTGGGATGCTGGCTGGCGTGAGGCACGGGCAAAGAGCTATGGGATCAAGCCGGAGGAGCTGGACGACTACTATCGTCAGCGTACAACTCTCAAGGTCAACGTCTACCCCGAAAACATCGCCGAAGCGATCAGCTTCCTGGCCGGCCCGCGCGCCAGCCGCACTACCGGGGCGTCGATCACGGTGGATGGTGGGGTGGCTGGCGCGTATTTGCGGTAGAGGACAGTGGACGATAGACGATAGACGATGGACGATGGACGATGGACAATGGTCCATCGTCTTCAATTCTGTACCGTCACGGTGACCTGGCAGGGGGGCGGAAAGTTGCCGGTTTGATCCACCACCGTCAGCCGGATCGTGTAGACGCCATTGGCGACGGCGCTGCTGCTAAAGACGCCGAGCTGACCGCCCTCAACCTGTGAATTGGCGCCGCCAAAATAGAAGAAGCCATCAGCCGCATCGGCGCCTGGTGCGTATTCTAGCTTGTAATACTCGAAGACCTCATGGGTGGCCCGACCGGTGACAGCAACATTGCCCGAGACGACGGCGTTGACTCCGGGTGTCGAGATCACCGAACGCGCATCGGGACAGGCCGGGGCCACGACCACTGGTGGTTCAGGGGTAGGAGTATCTTCCGGCGTGTCGGTGGGCGTGGGGCTGGGCGGCTCAACCACTTCGGGGGTTGGTGTGTCCGTCGGCGTGGGTGGAGCCGTAACCGGCTCCTCGGCAACCGCGGGTGTGGGCGTGACCAGCTCAGCTAGAGGTTCCGTTGTCGGCTGGTCGCTCGGTGGCGTATCGGTGGGCACCAAGATCGCGGGCGGACTGGCGGCATCCGGCGCAGCGTCACTTTCATCCTGTGTCGGGGGCGTCGTTGCGGTTGCGGTGGGGGCCGAAATCAGAGCCTGCGTCGTGGCGGTCGGCGTCGGCGTAGCTGGCTCCAGTGCAGCACCGGCCCACCGTTGGACACCGTCGATCAGACCCGCAGCGCCGGTCACGATTTGCCCGCCAAAGAAGGTGATAGTGGCAATCAGCAACACGAGTGCGAGCACCATGCCACCGACAGCCAAAATCGGCCCCAGCCGCACTTCGCTGCGCTGCTCGATGCCATCCTGCTCCTCGTGAAGCGGCACATCCTTAGGGCGATAGTCCACCTGGCGCACGGGCGGCAGGGACGATGTGGCGCTGGTGCCGGCCAACGCCGAAGCCAGCAGCGGGTCTGCCACGGCGCGCCTTCGTTCGATCAGCTCATTCGCGTCGAGCCCCAAGTAGGTGGCATAATTACGCAAGAAACCGCGTCCCACCACTTCACCGGGAAGCAGCGCCCACTCATCTGCTTCGAGCGCCGCGATATACTTCTGGCGAATCTTGGTGGCCGCTTCGACTTCACCCAAAGTGGCGCCCATGGCTTCACGGCGCTTGCGCAACATGCCGCCCAATTCATGAATTGGTGGCGCGCCATTGGCGCCACGGGCAGAATCGTTACGCTGTGCTCCTCCCTGGGCAGGGCGACGCGATAGATAATTGAACATAGCATAAGTCTACTCGATCCAGAGTCAAATCTCAAGTCTGGCTTGGTGTATTCCGTTCGTTTTGTGTATACAAGGATCCCCAACGGATCGACATATGGCAGTACCGCGAGCGATACTCGTAGTTGTTTGAAAATGACGACTTCTGCGGTAACAAGATTGTTGTTTTCAAACAGAACTCAGTCTAGATGGAACAGGGAAACGAGAGGTGAGTTTGGTGCGGTATCGCACACTGCAATGGATACAGCGAGTATTGGCCGCTGTCAGTGTCGTGCTGATGGTGAGCATTGTCTTGATTATCGCCCAATTGGCGGGGTATGATCTGCCAATGGTGAATCGGTTGATCCCGCAGGGGTTGGTGGGGGCGGCCTTTGCCAGGCAGGTTGTGCTCATCAGTGGGCACGCCGGCTACGATTCGGGGGCGGTCTGCACAGACGCTACCGGCGCGGCCACCTTGACCGAAGCCGAAGTCAACGCGGCAGTGGCCGAACGCGTGGCGCAGCAGTTGCGGCGCGCGGGCGCTGACGTGTTGGTAGTTGACGAATTTGATCCTCAACTGACCGGGCTACAGGCGGATGTGTTGCTGAGCTTGCACGCCGACAGTTGTATCGACGCTAGCGGCTACAAGGCCGCTTCGTCGCCGGCCAGCGCACTCCATGCTATTGAGGCACAACTGCTTGCGTGCATCGATCAGCACTACCCGGCCATCACCGGGCTGGCGCACCATCCAAACACCATTACCCACGATATGCTCAACTATCACGCGTTTCGCACCATCGACCCGCAGACCCCCGCCGCCATCATCGAACTGGGATTCCTGGGCGGCGATCAGGAGCTGCTGCGCCAGCAGCCTGAGGTGGCTGCGCGCGGCGTGGTCGAGAGCATTCTCTGTTTCCTTACCCGCGAGCAAACGACTGACTGATCCCGATCGCTGCTGCTTTGAAAGCCAATTCCGAAACGACAGAGAGCCAACTGGCGATGCAAATCGCCTCAATTTCAGCAAAGCCACCAAAGATGACTCAGTTAATCACCTATCAAACTTTTGATGCTCGCGACCCAAAGCACATCCATGCGCTCACTATACTGTGGAATGAGGCATGCGGCCCCAACCTGCAAATCTCCGAGCGCTTTGTGCGTTACAATGTCCAGCCCAACAAGGGCGGCGCACAGGCGGGGCAGTTGGCGTTCGCCGGCGAACAGCCGCTCGGCTTTGTGCTGGCCAGCACCCTGCAGGGCGAACCGGCAGTCAGATCACCCGGCTTGGGGTGGATCGATGCCCTGGCCGTCTCGCCCGATAGACAACGGCAGGGGGTGGGCAGCGCGCTCTTAGCGTGGGCCGAACAGTGGCTCGTCGAGCAGGGCTGCCACGGTTGCACAGTTGGAGCCAGCCTACGCCCCTTTGCACCGGGCGTTCCGTTGGAACTTGCGACCATGCCCTTCTTTGTCAACCATGGATACGTGGAAAACGGGATCGTATGTGACATGGCCGCCGATCTCTCTGTGTACAGACAACCAGCGACATTACGCGAGATCGATGGCGCCGTCCGCCCAGCGCGACGTGCCGATGAACCGGCCCTGATTGACTTCTTGCAGCGCGAGTTCCCCGGGCGGTGGCGCTATGAGTGCGAGACGTTTGTGCGCACAGCGCAAGCCCGCTTTTCTGATTATATGCTACTCTGGACGGACCGAGGCGTTGATGGGTTCTGTGTCCTCACGTTCGAGGATTCGCACCAACCGATTGAGCGCTTTTACCCGTATCAGTTGCCAAGGCCTTGGGGCCAGCTTGGGTCAGTCGGCGTCAGCGCTGACCGGCGCGGGCGCGGCTACGGCGCCGCCTTGGTAGACGCCGGTCTACGACGGCTCCACGACAATGGCGTCAACGGTTGCATCATCGACTGGCTCGTGATCGCCGACTTTTACGCCCGCTTTGGCTTCATCATTCACCGTGAATATCGTCAAATGCATAAACAGTTAGCCTGATGAACGTGAAGTGCCTGAGGGCGCTTCTCATTGTCAGAAGCCGGATCGGGAGCCTGCTGGGCGCCGTGGATGCGGGCAAATGTCAACAGAACCCAGCAACCACGCGCAAAAACAGAGGGCGACATCGAATGGATGTCGCCCTCTGTTTGCATTTGACTGTTGCTTGTCAGCCAAACGTGTGAATCGGCAAGTTTGAGTTCGCCTCTATACTGTGCTCTGTTTGAAAACGCGAGTTCGTTTGCGTATTCAGCCAACTGTCAGGCGCGTTTTCAAATCAATCGCAGTTTAATCATCCAGTTCGATTTCAATGTCTGCAATGTCTTCGTCGGCGTCGTATTCGAGTTCGAAGTCGTCGTCATCCTCATCTTCGTCTTCATCAACGTCAACGTCCTCATCGGTCACTCCCAAGGGGGTCATGCCCAGTTCAGCCACACCGGCCAGGATCTCGTTGGAATCCAGATCGGTGTAGTCGATCTCGCCAATTTCCAACTCAGCCTCATCGGCTTCCAACTCATACTCCTCACCCTCGTGCACCTGTACATCGGGAATTTGGTCGTAGAGCCAGGGCCGGCGCGCCGTATTGAATCCCGTGCCCACTGGGATCAGCTTACCGATGATCACATTCTCCTTCAAGCCACGCAGATCGTCGGTCTGCCCACGGATGGCGGCCTCGGTGAGCACACGGGTGGTCTCCTGGAAGCTGGCCGCAGCCAGGAAGCTCTCGGTGTTGAGCGCGGCTTTGGTCAAGCCGAGCACCATCGGTGTAGCGCGGGCAGGCTTGCCGCCTTTGGCCACCACCGCATTGTTGATGTCTTCAAAACGGAAGCGATCCACCAGTTCACCCGGCAGGAAGTCGGTATCACCCGTCCCCGTAATCGCCACACGCCGCATCAACTGTCGCAAGATCACCTCAATGTGCTTGTCGTGAATATCCACGCCTTGGCTGCGGTAGACCTTCTGCACCTCACCCAGCAAATACAGTTGCGCCGCCTCGCGCCCCTGAATGCGCAAGATCTCCTTGGGGTTCTTGGCGCCTTCGGTCAACTGGTCGCCGGCCACCACCTCATCGCCCTTGTCGACGCGCAGACGGGCGGTTGCCGGAATTTCAGTCTCCCACGCCACCACGTCTTCACGGCGAATGGTGGCCAACACCGAGCCATTCTTCTGCGTCTCGGGGAAGACTTCGCCCTCCATGCCGGCCAGAATCTCCTCCGCCTCGCTGGTGGCGCCGTTGCCCGCCGCGCCGGTGCGCCGTGCAATCGGCGTATCCTCTTGCACACGATCGCCTTCTGCGATCAACACCTCGAACCCGGCAGGAATTTCCACCTCGCGGCGCTTCAGTTCGCTGCGGGTCACCTTGAGCATACGGATCTCGCCGTCCCAGAAGATATCCACGGCGCCATCGATTTCGCTGATGACGGCCTCACCTTTGGGGTTACGCGCCTCAAACAGCTCTTCGATACGAGGTAGACCCTGGGTGATGTCGTCGGCGCCGGCCACACCACCAGTGTGGAAGGTGCGCAACGTCAACTGTGTGCCCGGCTCACCGATGGACTGTGCGGCGATAATGCCAACCGCCTCACCCATGCCCACCTTGCCGCCGCGCGCCAGGTCTTCACCGTAGCACTTTTCACACAGACCAAAGCGCGCCTCGCAGACCAAGGCGCTGCGCACATACGCCTTTTCGACATTGTGCCGATGCATCATGGCCAGCGCAGCTTCGTTGAGCAGCGCATTGCGCTCCAACAACACCTCCCCCGTCTTCGGGTCATGGACAGCCCCAGCCAGATAGCGGCCTGTGATCCGCTCAAAGAAGGTCTCGCTAATGGCTTCAGACTCTTTGACATCGATCCAGATGCCCGCCTGGGTGCCACAGTCGTCCATGGTAATGATCACGTCTTGCGCCACATCGACCAGACGGCGGGTCAGATAACCAGCGTCCGCCGTGCGGAGCGCCGTATCGGCCAACCCCTTGCGGGCGCCGTGCGTACTGAGGAAGTACTCCAACGCGCTCAGCCCCTCGCGGAAGTTCGAGCGAATGGGCAGCGGGATAATCCGGCCATTGGGGTCGGCCATCAGGCCGCGCATGCCTGCCAACTGGCGAATCGGGTTGATACCGCCTTTGGTGGCGCCAGAGCGAGCCATGGCCCCCAACCCTTCGGCTGGGTCGAGCAACTTCTTTACCGCATCAGTCACTTCGTCGGTTGCGCCATTCCACAGCTCGACCGTCTTGTTGTAGAGCTCTTCCGACGTGATCAGACCGCGGCGATATTGCTGTTCGGCGCGTTCGACTTCACCAGTAGTTCGCTCCAGAATGACCGACTTTTCTTCCGGCACGCGAATGTCACTCACCGCAATCGTAATGCCCGACCGGGTGGCATAGTGGAACCCCATATCCTTGATGTTGTCCACCACCTCGGCGGTGACCTGGCGGCCAAGATGCTTGTAGCAGCGTCCCACAATCTGGTCAACGCCCTTGCGGTCGAGCACCTCATTGATGAACCAAAGCTCTTCGGGCAGGGCGCGGTTGAAGATGATCCGCCCCACCGTAGTGCGCATTACGCGCGTCTGTGGCCAGCTTGCCCCCAGCAAGCCCAACCGTCGCAGCGCCTCGCGAATCTCGTCCACCCCCTGTTCTTGGAGGGAAGGGATCTCCGCGCTCAACTGTTGTTCGCCCTGCACGTACAGATCCATCAATTGCCCAACCGTGGCGGCCCCATGCTGCTTGAGCGCATCCGTTGCCGGCTCAGTCAGGCCCAACTCTTCGACCGTCATATGATCGAATCGGCTGTGGAAGCGCACCAACAGCGGTTGGCGCAGCTTGATACGCCCCATGTTATAGGCGTACTCGGCCTCTTCCATGGTGGCAAAAATCGGTGGCTTGTAGCCATCCTTGACCGTCTCTTCCACGGTGAGATAGTAAACGCCCATCACCATGTCTTTGGATGGGCCCACAATCGGATCGCCGCTGCTGGGCTTGAGCAGATTCTGTGTCGCTAGCATCAACTCGCGCGCTTCCTTCACCGCCTCATCGCTCAACGGCACGTGAACAGCCATCTGGTCGCCATCGAAGTCGGCGTTGAAGGCGGCACAGGTCAGCGGATGAAGCTGAATGGCGCTGCCCTCGATTAGCACCACCTCGAATGCCTGGATACCCAGACGGTGGAGTGTGGGCGCGCGGTTGAGAAGCACCGGGCGTTCGATGCAGATATCTTCGAGCACATCCCACACCTCGCTGCTTTGGCGATCCACCATGCGCTTGGCGCTCGTGATGTTATGGGCATAGTTAAACTCGACCAGCCGGCGCATGACAAACGGCTTGAAGAGTTCGAGCGCCATCTTCTTGGGCAGACCACACTGGTGCAGCTTGAGTGTAGGGCCAATCACAATCACCGAGCGGCCCGAGTAATCGACGCGCTTGCCCAGCAGGTTGCGGCGGAAGCGTCCTTGCTTGCCCTTGAGCAGGTCGCTCAGGCTCTTGAGCTTGCGCTTGCCGCTGCGGCTGACGGCGCGCCCGCGCCGCCCATTGTCGATCAGGCTGTCCACCGCCTCCTGCAACATGCGCTTCTCGTTGCGCACGATCACATCGGGCGCGC
>JAHDWG010000049.1:25071-26076 GCA_023384495.1 Caldilineaceae bacterium | reverse complement strand
AACCATTGGACTGCTCATCGGCCCGCTCGTAGATGGTGCGGATCACCTCTTCGAGCGAGGGGTCGGAGATGGTGACGTCAACCAGTTCCCCGGCGGTGGCCAGCCGGCTGACCACCGCCTCAACGGGCGTCGCGCGCGTGTCAAAGCGCAGTTTGACGCCGTATTCGCCTGCCTTCAACAGCTCCGCGCCGGGGATCTGGAAGTCCGCCGCCAGGGGCCGGGCATAGCGCACATCGACCAATTTGGAGGTCAAGTAGCGCCGCTTGAGCGCCGAGACCTTGTCCTGGTAGACGATCTGGCCGTGGTTGACGATGATGACCCGCTTGCAGAGCGCCTCGATGTCGCCGGCGTCGTGTGAGGTGAGGAGCACGCCCACATGTTCCAACTCGTTCATGTGTTTGATGGTGTCGCGGATGCGCTGTTTCGCCACCACATCCAGCCCGATGGAGGGCTCGTCGAGGAGGATCAGACGCGGCTGATGCAGCAGCGACGCCGCCACCTCGCAGCGCATGCGCTGGCCCAACGAGAGTTTGCGCACGGGCGTCTCCAACAGGTGCTCGATCTCGAATGCTTCGGCCAACAGGGCAATGCGCCGGCGGATCGTCCTCTCATCCTGTTCGTAGATCTTGCCAAAGAGATAAAAGGTGTCGATGGCGGGCAGGTGATACCAGAGTTGGGGGCGCTGCCCAAAGACGCTGCCGATGTGATAGGCCAGTTGTTGGCGTTGGCTCCACGGCTCAAAGCCCAGCACCGAAGCCTGGCCTGTGGTGGGGTGGAGGATGCCCGTCAGCATCTTAATGGTGGTGGACTTGCCTGCGCCATTGGGGCCAATAAAGCCGAGGAGTTCCCCCTCTTCCATGGCAAAGGAGATGCCGCGCACGGCCTCAATGGTTTGCCAGTCGGGCTGCCAGAGCGCGCGCAGGCTGCCCTGCAGACCGGCTGCCTTGCGTTTGGTGCGGAAGACTTTGCGTAGATTCTCGACGCGGATTGCTGGCATGGTAGCGT